>JAWUWX010000001.1:0-37015 GCA_034111625.1 Flavobacteriaceae bacterium
GGTACTGCCATTGGTGGGAGAGTATGTCGTTGCCTTTTTTTTAAATCCTTCAATAGAAATATTGAAGGATTTTTTTTGTCCCAAACTTTTTTATAATAGTTAATCTTAACTAATTAAATTATATTAATGAAAAGGAGTTGAGAAATAGATTGGAAAATGATTCAATCCTGTTGCTATAAGTAGAAAGAATCTCGAGTTCAAGTTGAGTTTTTGATTCGAACTAACTTGCTTTCATATTCATATCCTGTCTAAACTATAACTTTCATTTACAAGTTATTCTGACCATTACTTGCTATTAGCGAGGTATAAATTACTTTCTCTTTCTTCTATGAATTTGAAATTTTACACTTAAATAGAAACGACTCCAAGCGATGAAACTTAAACTAGTTTTTGCCAAACTATTGTAATGTATTTAGGGGATTAGGTGCTTGTTAGGTTCTTACTAATACTATAGTTTAGTTCAATACCTCCATCGGAAGCAAAGTCTACCAACTTAATACGAGTCTCATTGACCTATAAGGTTTTCCAATGGAAATTTAATAAATTAAATGGAGGTTCTAATCCAAAATTTAATCCTAAGAATAATAAGTTTTCTTTTAAATATAGTAGCCGATTAGAAGATTATTTACGAGTAGATGTTTCTGCACAATATAATTTTAAAATCAAGAAAGGATTTGACGTTTACGTTGGAATTTCAATTTGGAATGTTTTAAATAAAGAATATCAGATTAATAATTATTATAGATTATCTGATACATCCGTAGATCAAGTAATCCAATCAGGATTAGTATTAACTCCAAATGCTTGTTTCAGAGTAGAATTTTAATGTAGATACATAGTATTCCTTATTATTCTCTTACAAACTTATCAATAATAGAATTGATATATTAAACTGAAATTGAACTTCCTTTATATCATATTCTGACATTTTGTTCGTTACCTTAATAACACCTAAAATTTAAGGTTAGGAATAAAATATATTTTAAGTTTGCATTAGCATATGCGAGGACGATTATTACTTATATTATTATTATTATCATCTATGAGTTACGCTCAAGTAGGAGGAGAGAGTGTATATAATTTTTTAAACGTACCTACTTCTGCACGGCAAGCATCACTTGGAGGAAAAGTACTCACTTTATTAGATGATGTGAACCAACCATTGTGGAATCCTTCTACTATCAATATTGAGATGGATAATCAACTGTCCGTTAATTACCTAAATTTTTTAACAGATATTAGTTATGCCTCTGTGACATTCGCACATATGATTAACCGAAACATAGGAACTGTACATGGAGGAATCACGTATGCTAATTATGGAGAGTTTATTCAAGCAGACGAACAAGGAAATGAAACTGGTAATTTTAAAGCATATGACATGGCATTTTCGGTAGGATACACAACGCAGCTTCCTTTTTCTGATATTTATATTGGTGCAAATATTAAATTGGTAAATTCTGTAATTGCAGAGTATTCATCATTTGGAGCAGTGGCAGATTTTGGATTGACTTATACTAATGAACATGAACCATATGTTTTTAGCATTGTAGCAAGAAATATTGGATATCAAATAACAACATTTGACGGTACACAAGAGAAAGTACCTATTGAGCTTGCTGCAGGCTTATCTTATAGACTTGAAAATGTACCTTTAAAATGGTATCTTACGCTTGATAATTTACAAAAATGGAATGTTGCCAAACCGAATCCTTCTAATGCTGTTACTGACATCAATGGTAATGTGATTCAAGAAGAGATTGGTTTTTTGGACAATGCTATACGGCATGTAGTTGTTGGAGCTGAATTTTTTCCTGAAGGTTTGTTTAATCTTCGATTGGGATATAATTTTAGAAGAGCAAAAGAATTACAATTGACAGATATTCGTACCTTTGCTGGATTTACAGCAGGATTTGGATTGCAAATGAGAAGGATGAAAATTAATTATGCATTTGCAAAATACCATCCTGAAGCAAACACAAGTACATTTAGTCTGTCAATAGATTTATCAAAAAGATAATACTTGAAAAAGTGAAAAAAATTATTATAGCCATTGACGGCTTTTCATCTACCGGAAAAAGCACCTTAGCAAAAGAACTTGCTAAAAAATTAAAGTATGTATATGTCGATACAGGAGCAATGTATAGAGCAGTAACTTTATATGCGATGCAACATGATTATATAAATGAAAATAGTTTTCAAGTTGAACGCCTTGTGGATGATTTACCAAAGATAAACTTGCATTTTATTTTTAAAAAATGGAAAGGTTTTGCTGAAATGTATTTGAATGATGTGAATGTGGAAACAGAAATAAGAACTCTTGAAGTATCACAATATGTAAGTCAAGTATCTGAAGTTTCAGAGGTGCGTTCCAAACTTGTTGAACAACAGAAGTTAATGGGTATAAAAAAAGGCATTGTAATGGATGGTAGAGATATCGGTACAGTTGTGTTTCCAGACGCTGAGATCAAATTTTTTATGACAGCATCAGCTGATAAAAGAGCGATGAGACGCTATAAGGAATTGATGGACAGAGGAGATGATGTCACTTATGACCGCGTGTTAAAAAACGTTGAATCAAGAGATTACATAGACTCTACACGAGTAGATTCACCACTTGTTAAGGCTGAGGATGCTATTGAAATTGACAATTCAGATATGGGTCTTGAGGAACAATTTGAGCGAATTTATAATTTGATATTAAGGTATATTTAAGTATTTATGAGTCTGTAAAGAGATTTTCCACTTAGGATTCTCCATCACATAATCAACAATTAAAGAAGTCATTTTCTCACGATTACTCCATTCAGGCTGTAAAAATAATTGGCATTTTTCTCCTACTAATGACGCTTGTTTTTCGGCAAATTTAAAATCATCTTTATTAAAAATGATGACTTTTAATTCATTGGCTACTTGTGAAACCTCTTTAAGTGGAAGTTTGTTTTTCTTAGGTGAAAGACATATCCAATCCCAGTTCCCAGTTAAATTATAGGCTCCTGATGTTTCAATATGTGTATTGACTCCTTTTGATTTTAATTGACTTGTGATATAATCCATATTCCACATCAAGGGTTCACCTCCAGTTATTACAACAGTGTCGGCATATTTTTTAGTATTTTCAACAATGACATCAGCAAGTGTTGGAGGATGTAATTCTGCATTCCAACTTTCTTTTACATCACACCAATGACATCCAACGTCACATCCACCAATTCTAATAAAATAAGATGCTGTTCCTGTATGTGATCCTTCTCCTTGAATGGTGTAAAACTCTTCCATTAAAGGAAGCATTTTACCCTCTGCTATCAATTGTTTTGTCTTTATTTCCACTTTATAAAAAATATTATGCAAATGTACGGAAATGCTATACGATAATTTTATACTTTAGAGCTTTTACTTATTTATAAAAAATTATTTTTCATAATGAGCACTATCAAAGAAACTTTCTTCAATTATATAAACGAAGGTTATAAAACAAAAGGAGAGTTTATAACCCTTGGAGCAGCTATGCTTGGAGAAGAAACGGTTAAAGATGCTTATGTGAAAATCCCATTAAAAATGATCAATCGACATGGATTGATTGCAGGTGCAACTGGAACCGGAAAAACTAAAACATTACAAGTTTTTGCTGAAAATTTATCTGAAAAGGGTATACCAGTTTTATTGATGGATGTAAAAGGAGATTTAAGTGGATTGGCACAACCAAGTTTCGGAAATCCTAAGATTAATGAACGTCATGAGAAAATTGGGCTTCCATTTGAAGCCAAGAAATTTCCTGTAGAAATTTTGACGATTTCCGAGCAAGATGGTGCTAGATTAAGAGCGACTATTTCAGAGTTTGGTCCTACATTATTATCTAGAATATTGGACTTGACGGATGTTCAGAGTGGTATTGTCGCTATTTTGTTTAAATACTGTGATGATAAACATTTACCTTTATTGGACATAAAAGATTTTAAGAAAATATTACAATTCTCTACTCGAGAAGGTAGAGAAGAAATAGAAGAAGAGTATGGAAGAATTTCAACGTCATCTACTGGAGCAATTCTTAGAAAGATAGTTGAAATAGAACAGCAAGGAGGGGATTTGTTTTTTGGAGAACGGTCATTTGACGTACAAGATTTAAAGCGTGTCGACGATGAAGGGAGAGGAATGATATCTATTTTACGACTGACAGATATTCAGGATAAACCAAAATTATTCTCAACATTTATGTTGCAATTACTCGCTGAGATCTATTCCACTTTTCCAGAGCAAGGAGATAGTGGCCGTCCAGAATTAGTGATGTTCATTGATGAAGCACATCTGATATTTGATGAGGCTTCAAAGGCTCTGTTAAACCAAATAGAAAGCATTGTGAAGTTGATTCGTTCTAAAGGAGTTGGAATTTACTTTGTAACTCAAAATCCTAAGGACATTCCTTCAGATGTACTCTCTCAATTAGGATTAAAAATTCAGCATGCATTGAGGGCTTTTACCGCTAAGGATCGTAAAGCCATAAAATTAACTGCTGAGAATTATCCAGATTCTGGATATTATGATACGAAAGAAGTATTGACCAAACTAGGAATAGGTGAAGCCTTAGTTTCTTCATTAAGTGAAAAGGGAATTCCGACACCACTCGCAAGAACAATGCTTCGAGCTCCTATGAGTAGAATGGACATTTTATCGGATGAAGAATTAAAAGAACAAATTGCCTCTTCTGAAATTGCTAAAAAATATAATAAAGAAATAGATCGTGAAAGTGCTTATGAGTTATTGGAAGGGAAAATAAAACGAATCAACGATAGAGAAAAAAAAGATGATGATGAAAAAGCCAAAACTAAAAAAACGATTACAAGAAAAAGTACACGTATGAATCCAATCTTAAAAGTAGTAACAAGTGCAACTTTTATTAGAGGTGTATTAGGAATATTAAAGCGTGTAATGAAATAATATTTTACCTAAAACGTTGTTAAAACAACTAACTAATCAATGATTGCCAATGGATAATTTTACTAAAACTATTTTTATATTTTTCATTTCTTTACACTTAACTCAATGTACTAAAGAGAATCGTTTTTTGATTGAAAAAAATAAAGTAGGAGAATTAACAAATGCTAGTACAATTCTCGAATTAGAATATATATATGCAAAAGATTCACTAGTTGCTAGATTAAGTGAAGGTTACATGGGAGGAGAAGACACTAAATATCTTGTAGCCAATGATGAATATTTAGTTTATTCTACTAATGGAAAGCATTTACTTACTATTGTCCCGAAAAAAGAACACGATTCTACTTCAGGAATTAAATATGTTCAGATTATGAACTCGGAATTTAAAACAGATAAAGGGCTTTCATTAAAATCACCTTTCAAGGATATTAACACGAGTTATTTGATTAATAATATTGAGAGTTCTTTAATTTCTGCAACTTTATTTATTGACGAACTGAATGCGACAATTGCATTGGATAAAAGTGATCTAGGAATTAATGTTTTTGATCAAAAAGAAATTAAAGTGGAACAAATTCCAGATTTGGCCAAAATAAAGTATATGACAATTTGGTTTGATTAAACAACTGATTATGAAGAAATATACAATTCAAAAATCTCCCTTTGTAGTTCCTACAACTGATGGCAAATTGATAGAAGAGCATTTTGGTAATGCAACTGTGCCTTCTGAATTAAGCATAGCACATATGATTGCTCCACCGAAATGGAGTGAGCCGTTTCAAACGCCTGAATTTGAAGAATACACCTATATTATTAAAGGTAAAAAGCAGTTCATTATAGATGGAGAAACAATGATATTGAGTGCAGGAGAATCAATTAAAATTGAAAAAGGAGCGAGAATTCAATATTCCAATCCATTTGATCATGAATGTGAATATCTATCTGTATGTTTACCTGCTTTTTCAATGGATAAAGTAAATCGTGAAGCGTAAATGAATAAACTTTTTGTTTTTTAGCAAAATTTTACAACAATTAATCTATTAAAATTATTATTTTATAATGAGTTTTGACAATCCCTTAGTATATGGTGTTCCATGTTTCTTTGCCTTTATTTTATTAGAACTAGTTTATAGTAGACATGATGATGATCATCATGATTTATATGATTGGAAAGAACTGAAAGCAAGCTTGTTAATGGGTATTGGGTCCGCAATTGCAGCTCCACTTATTAAAATTGTTACAGTTGCATTACTATTTAATTTTATTTATGATGTATTTAATCCTATTGTTGATGGAGTTCATGTAAATATAATGGGTTGGGATTCTTTTGGATATGTTTGGTATGTATGGCTACTGTGTCAATTAGCCGATGATTTTAGTTATTATTGGTTTCACCGTCAAAATCATAATATACGTTTTCTTTGGGCTGCCCATATTGTACATCACTCATCAGATAATTTTAATTTAGGTACGGCTGTAAGAAATGGATGGTTTACAATTATTTATAAGCCATTATTCTATATGTGGATGCCAGCAATCGGTTTTCCAGTTGGGATGATTATATTTTGTTTAGGAATAGAAGCATTATGGCAATTTCAATTGCACACTGTTTATGTTCCTAAAATGGGATTCATTGAAAAGATATTTAACACACATACAATGCATCAAGTGCACCATGCAAAAAATGAGGAGTATATGGATAAAAATCATGGAGGGTTTTTAAATATTTTTGACAAAATATTTGGAACATGGAAGGAATTAGATGAGAATATTGATATTGAATACGGAGTAACACATGAACCAAATTCTTATAATCCTTTAGTAATTCTTACACATGAATATAAAGATATTTGGAATGATATGAAGAAGTCGCCAAATTGGTATCATAAATTCATGTATGCTTTTGCACCTCCTGGATGGAGTCATGATGGAAGTACATTAACGATAAAACAATCAAGGAAAAAGAAAAAAATAGAAGCCGTTAATGCTAAATTAGATCTTGTTTCTGCAAGCAATTAGTGTATTCTTAAGAAGCATTGCAATTGTCATAGGACCTACACCTCCAGGAACAGGAGTAATAAATGCAGCCTTTTTAGAAACTTCTTCAAAATCTACATCACCAAGTAAACGGTAACCACTTTTTTTTCGAGAATCAGGAACACGAGTAATACCAACATCAATAATAGTAACATTATCTTTTACCATATCTGCCTTTAAAAATTTAGGAATTCCTAAAGCTGCAATAATGATATCTGCCTGTAAGGTGATTTCTTTTAAATTTTTGGTTCTGCTATGTGTAAGCGTAACAGTTGCGTTTCCTATTTTTCTTTTTTGAGCTAATAAAATACTCATTGGACTACCAACAATATGACTACGACCAATTACAACTACATGTTTTCCAGTGGTTTCAATATTATATCTATCCATTAATTCTAAAATACCATAAGGTGTTGCAGAAATAAAAGTAGGCAAGTTTAGCGCCAGTTTTCCGACGTTGGTTGGGTGAAAACCATCAACATCTTTTTCTGGATCGATAGCCATTATTATTTTTTGTTCATCGATATGAGAAGGTAGTGGTAGTTGAACAATGAAACCATCTATATCATTATCAACATTTAAAATGCTGATTTCATTTAGCAGCTCTTCTTCTGAAGTGTTTTTTGGTAAACGTATTAAAGAAGATTCAAAACCTACACGTTCGCAAGCTTTCACTTTGGCATTTACATAGGTTATACTCGCACCATCACTACCTACAATTACTGCAGCTAAATGTGGAACAATATTTTCTCTTTTCTTTAATTCAACAACTTCTAAAGCAATTTCTTCTTTAATGTCTGCAGCTGTTTTTTTACCGTCTAATAATGTCATTTTTTTTTGTTAATGCTATTGGTTATTTTCCCATTCCTTGCATCATCTGCATCATCTTTTTTCCGCCACCTCCTTGCATCATCTTCATCATTTTGCTCATTTGGTTGAATTGTTTCATCAATTGATTTACTTCCTGAATTGAAGTTCCAGACCCATTGGCAATGCGTTTTTTACGACTTGAATTTATGCTTGATGGTTCACTACGCTCAACAGGAGTCATAGAATGAATTATTGCTTCAATTCCTTTAAATGCATCATCATCAATATCTACATCTTTCATTGCTTTTCCAGCTCCAGGAATCATTCCGACTAAGTCTTTCATGGTCCCCATTTTTTTGATTTGCTGAATTTGCTTTAAGAAATCATCAAAACCAAATTGGTTTTTAGCAATTTTCTTTTGAATTTTACGAGCTTCTTCTTCATCATATTGTTCTTGCGCACGTTCTACTAATGAGATAACATCTCCCATTCCTAGAATACGTTCCGCCATACGATCAGGATGGAAAACATCAATCGCTTCCATTTTTTCTCCTGTTCCAATAAATTTTATGGGTTTGTCAACAATCGACTTTATAGAAAGAGCCGCTCCACCACGAGTGTCACCATCTAATTTGGTTAAGATAACACCGTCAAAATTTAATATCTCATTAAACGCTTTGGCAGTATTTACAGCATCTTGTCCAGTCATAGAATCCACTACAAACAATGTCTCTTGAGGAGTTATGGCTTTATGAATGTTAGAAATTTCTGTCATCATTTCTTTGTCTACTGCAAGTCGACCTGCAGTATCAATAATCACGACATTCTTTCCTGTTGCCTTAGCATGCTTAATTGCATTTTCAGAAATTTCAACAGGATTGTTGTTTCCTACTTCAGCATAAACTTCTACATCTATCTGTTCTCCGACAACTTGTAATTGATTGATCGCGGCTGGACGATACACATCACAACCTACCAATAATACTTGTTTCGCTTTTTTCGTTTTTAAGAAATTGGCAAGTTTACCAGAAAAAGTAGTCTTACCAGAACCTTGAAGACCGGACATTAAAATAATCGTAGGAGAACCACCTAAATTGATTCCAACTGTTTCTCCACCCATCAACTCAGTCAACTCGTCTTTTACGATTTTAACCAACAACTGTCCTGGATTCAATGTCGTTAATACATCTTGTCCTAAGGCCTTTTCTTTTACGCGACTGGTAAAGTCTTTAGCGATTTTATAGTTTACATCGGCATCAAGAAGTGCTCTACGCACTTCTTTAAGCGTTTCTGCAACGTTTACTTCTGTAATCTTTCCATGCCCTTTAAGAACATGAAACGCCTTATCTAACTTATCACTTAAATTATTAAACATAAATCGTACATCAATTTTTTAGAAGTCACAAAGATAAATAAAACTAATAAGTTAAAAAGGATAAGTTAAAAGGAATCTATAAGAATTTTAAAATTTAATGATTGAAATTATTTATTTACTTGATTGACTATAAAATCAATCAATTTTGCAGCCAAGTTTGCCGTTAAATTATCTCTATCCAATGTTGGGTTTAATTCCGCAAGATCACAAGAAATTACTTTTTTGGTTTCGAATAAAAACTGCAACATTGTAAATACAAAATACGGTGTGAATCCTAATGGAGAAGCTGCGCTTACTCAAGTTGCATAGGCTTATGAAAAGCCGTCCATATCAATGGTGATGTATAGGTAGTCATTATTTGAAATGAATGGAATTAACCGTTGTTGTAAGGCTTTCAGTTCTTGTGAAGATGATTCGCAATCGTAATTGATTGCATAGTCGACCTGATGGTTCTTTGCAATTTTGAATAGGTCTTTGGTATTGGGCTGTCGTTGAATTTCGATTGCAAAATAATCTATAGATTCTTCTGATTCTGAAAGGATTTGATTGAAAGGCGTTCCAAAATTTGATTTCTTTTCTACAGGCCGTAAGTCAAAATGCGCATCGAAATTAATAACTCCAATTTTGTTTTTGGAAGTATCCTTTACAGCATCACGAATTCCTATAAAATTACCATAAGCCATATCGTGGCCTCCTCCAATTGCGATTGGGAATATTTTTTGAGAAATTAACTAGAAAATTGTATTGGTAAATACTTGCTGACAAGATTCAATGTCTTCTTCTATGCAGATGATATCACCAGCATCAACGACACGTTTCTCATCAAAATGAATCAGTAATTTCGCCAAGCGTTCACGAATCATTTTTGGGCCTTTTGCAGCACCAATTCTCCCTAAATTACGGCGTACTCCTTCATCACATACATAGCCCAATAATGCAATATCAATAGTATTCTCATTTTTTATTTGATGAAGATCAATTAACTCAATCTCTTGATTCCAATATTGTTTTCCTAAATCTGGATTTGATTTTCTTCCTGTCCAATAAATCTGTTGTCCAGATTGGTAATCTGCATTTAAGGATTTCAATTCCATTATTAAAACAATTTAAATTGCCCTTGTAATTTTATGATAATAGTAATTTCTTGATCACTTAAATTTTTAAAATACCAACCGTGTTTTCCGGTAAATGGAGCGGTAAAAGTACCTCCCATATTATTAGAGTAAGCAACAGTGTAACTTTCATAAAATACATTTTTTGGTGGATCTTTCTGCTCAACCTCTCCATGAAAATCCAAAAACACAATCTCTTTATTTTGAGAATACCATTCATACTTTACGCTACCGTATTTAAGCATTTTAAATTTATATTCTATTCCTTTTTCAGAGGGGATCTCTACGATAATGCTATCTTGAATTACATCCAGTTGTTTTTCTGGAGCAGGATCATTAGCTTCGTAAGGCTTAACTACACTTGACTTAGAACCTATATTTTTTAGTTCTATTTTTTCAAAATTTAATTGATTGGCACTCTCTTTTTTGTATAATTTACTAAAACCAAAAAACTTCCCAGTTCCTAAAGGATCTTTTCCATATTCTGCTGGTAAAATGGCAATAAGAAACACTAATCCACCAATGAGAAATGCGATAATAATTGATTTTAATAATTGTTTTTTACTGACGATAAGTTGATTCTTATTCTTCATTGATTTAATTTAAAAAATATCCTGTTAATTGGAAGGCCAATAATAAAAAACCTGCAGCCATTAATAATGTATTCGTAATGTGTAAAAATTTCATAAAACTTTTATGCCTTCTCCAAAAATCAAACAGCACTAATATCAATCCTAAAGCTAAAAATTGTCCAATTTCTACGCCAAGATTAAACCCTAAAAGATTTATTACGAGTCCTTCTTTATCAAATTTAAATTCTTGTAGTTTGGTTGCCAATCCAAATCCATGAAACAAGCCAAAGATTAATACGGCTAATTTAGTATTTGGTTGCTTTCCAAACACACGCTTAAAACCACCTAAATTGTCAAAGCCTTTGTAAATTATTGAAGCAGCAATAATGGCATCTATTAAGTAAGCATTCACACTTATATCGGATAAAACACCAAATAATAAGGTTGCGCTATGTCCTAAAGTGAAAAAACTTATATAAATAAGTATTTCTTTTTTTCTGTACAGAAAAAAGATCACACCAACTAAAAACAATAAATGATCATAGCCTGTAATCATATGCTTGGCGCCAATATATAGAAATGGTCCAAAAGCAATTCCTTTATTTTCTGATAAAAAGGATTGAGTAGCATCATCTACTCCATGCGCATAAAACACTGTAGAAATTAAACAAAAAAACGTAAATAAAAATAATTTTTGATGACTTAACTTCATGATTGAACACCTTTTAAGTACACTTTATCTATCTGATGTGCTCCAAACGAATACGGGATAAAGCCATATGAGTTAATAGGTTTGGTCAATAATAAATTTGCAAGTTTCCCTTTCGTAATTGAACCAACTTCCTTTTCAAGTCCCATTGCATACGCACCGTTAATTGTTGCTGCATTGATGGCTTCTTCAGGAGTCATTTTCATTTTGATACAAGCAGTAGCAACGACAAAATTCATATTCCCTGAAGGAGTTGATCCTGGATTATAATCCGTAGCCAATGCTAAAGGAAGTCCTGCATCAATCATCTTTCGTGCAGGTGTATATGGTATGCTTAAAAAATAAGAGCAACTAGGTAAAGCAACAGGCATTGTTGCAGTATTTTGGAGCGCAGCGATATCTTCTTCTCTCATTTCTTCCAAATGATCTACAGAAAGAGCATTATATTTGATTCCTGCCTGTACACCTCCAATTGTTGTGAATTGGTTGACATGAATTTTTGGAATGAGGGCGTATTTTTTTCCTGCTTCTAGAATCAATTCTGTATCGGCAACAGAAAAATATCCTGTTTCGCAGAAAACATCTATATATTCTGCCAGTTTTCCTTCTGCCACTTTTGGCATGATTTCATCAATCAGCAATTGTAAATAGCCGTCTTTATTGTTTTTGAAATTTGCAGGAACTGCATGTGCACCCAAAAAAGTAGCTCTGATGGGAATTGTATAGTTCTCTTTTAAGCGCTTGATAACGCGGAGCATTTTTAACTCAGCATCCACAGTTAAACCATATCCAGATTTAATTTCTAACGCGCCAGTTCCTAGTTGAATTACTTCTTCTAGACGTACCTTGCTCTGTTGGTATAATTCCTCTTCCGATGTTTTTTGTAATTTTTTAGCCGAATTTAAAATTCCACCACCATTGCTGGCAATTTCTTCATAGGACAATCCATTTATTCTATCAACAAATTCTCCTTCACGGTTTCCAGCATACACAATATGTGTATGAGAATCACACCAAGAAGGCAATATCATCTTTCCAGTAGCATCTATAACTTCATCATACTCAGTTGTAGGACAGTTTCCCATAGAGCCAAAATCTGCAATCAATCCATTTTTAACTATCAGAAAAGCATTTTTAATGGTTGGTAGCACATTCATTTCTTTTCCTGAAACAAATGAAATAGATTCTTGACGAACTTGAATGAGTTCTTTTATGTTTTTAAAAAGTGTAGTCATTAAAATAAATTAAGTATGATTTTATCATCTACTAAATTAGGTACTGTAACTTTTAAATTGGGAGTTCTTGCCATTTCACGTTTGATAGCAAATATAGCCTCTTTATTTCTAGCCCAGCTTCTACGTGCTATTCCATTATTAACATCATAGAATAACATAGATTTTAAACGTGCTTCTGCTTCTGGAGTACCATCGAGTAACATTCCAAAACCTCCATTCATTACTTCTCCCCAACCAACGCCACCTCCATTGTGAATAGAAACCCAAGTTGCCCCTCGGAAACTATCTCCTATCACATTGTGAATTGCCATATCTGCAGTGAATTTACTTCCGTCGTAAATATTGGAAGTTTCACGATATGGAGAATCTGTTCCGCTTACATCATGGTGATCTCTACCTAGAACGACAGGACCTATTTTTCCAGATGCAATTGCATTGTTAAAGGCTTCTGCAATCTTAGAGCGGCCTTCAGCATCCGCGTATAAAATACGTGCTTGTGAGCCTACAACCATTTTATTTTTCTTGGCGTCTTTAATCCAAGTAATATTGTCTTGCATCTGCAACTGAATCTCTTTAGGAGATTTTTCCATAATTTCTTGTAATACTTCTGCTGCAATTTGATCTGTAGTATCCAAATCTTCAGATTTTCCAGAAGCACATACCCAACGAAACGGCCCAAAACCATAATCAAAACACATTGGCCCTAATATGTCTTGAACATAAGAAGGATATATAAAATCTATATTATTTTCAGCCATTACATCTGCACCTGCACGCGATGCTTCTAATAAGAATGCATTTCCATAATCGAAGAAATAAGTTCCTTTATCTGTATGCTTATTGATAGATGCAGCATGTCTACGCAATGTTTCTTGTACCTTTTCTTTAAATACTGATGGTTCTTCACGAATCAATCGATTTGATTCTTCGTAAGAAATATCAGTAGGATAGTAGCCTCCAGTCCATGGAATGTGTAGGGATGTCTGATCCGAACCTAGATGAATAAAAATACTCTCTTGGTCAAATCGTTCCCATACGTCTACAATATTTCCTATAAACGCTATCGAAACCACTTCTTTATTTTCTTGTGCTTGTTTTACTCGGATTATTAAATCATCCATATTGTCAATCAGCACATCTACCCATCCTTGCTCATGACGTTTGGTAGCGGCTTTTGGGTTTACTTCTGCAGCAATCGTAATACAGCCAGCAATATTACCTGCTTTTGGTTGTGCGCCGCTCATTCCTCCAAGTCCAGCGGTTAAAAATATTTTTCCTGCGGGAGTTTCTCCTTTGGAGAGTATTTTTCGGAAGGCATTCATCAAAGTTATTGTGGTTCCATGTACAATTCCTTGAGGACCAATGTACATAAACGATCCAGCCGTCATTTGTCCATATTGTGTAACACCAAGTGCATTGTATTTCTCCCAATCATCAGGTTGTGAATAATTAGGAATCATCATTCCATTGGTTACGATAACTCTAGGAGCGTTCTTAGAAGATGGAAATAATCCCATAGGATGTCCTGAGTACAAGTGTAATGTTTGTTCGTCCGTCATGGTTGCTAAATACTGCATAACCAATAAATATTGCGCCCAATTCTGAAATACCGCTCCATTTCCTCCGTACGTGATCAATTCTTCTGGGTGCTGAGCTACTGCTGG
This sequence comes from Flavobacteriaceae bacterium, assembly GCA_034111625.1. Taxonomy (GTDB): domain Bacteria; phylum Bacteroidota; class Bacteroidia; order Flavobacteriales; family Flavobacteriaceae; genus Urechidicola. The sequence goes on from JAWUWX010000001.1 coordinate 14,450, forward strand.
ATCTAGATTATTCTGAATCATCAACATCAACGCTGCTGCTTGAGATGAAATAGAAGGGTATTCTGAAACAGGTCGCGCGTAGATTTTATAGTTTGGCTTGAAACGATACATATAGATTCTACCGAAATTTTTTAATTCTTGGGCAAATTCTACAGCCAATTCTGAATGCCATTTGGCAGGAAAATAACGCAATGCATTTCTGATTGCCAATTGTTTTTCTTCTTTTGACAAAATATCTTTACGCTTCGGCGCTCTATTAGCATCTTGCGGATATGCTTTTTTGATTGGTAATTCAGGGGGGATTCCTTGAAGGATTAATTCTTTAAAGTTCATGTCTTCCTATTTAACAAGTATAGATTTATTTTTTACTAATTCGATCATTACGTAGATATCATCTTTCAATACGCGATCATCTTCGAGTTTGTCAACTTTATTTCGGATGATTTTAAAATTTTCTTCGATAATTGGTGAAAAGGTATTAGGTCTTCGGAATTCCATGGCTTGTGCTGCATACATCAATTCGATGGCCAATATTTTTTCAATATTACCAAGGATTTGGTTGAATTGACGCCCAGAAATACTTCCCATAGAAACGTGATCTTCTTGACCTAATGATGTAGGAATACTATCCGCAGAAGGAGGGAAGCACAGTGATTTATTTTCTGTGACTAGTGCTGCTGTTGTATATTGTGGAATCATAAACCCAGAGTTTAATCCTCCTGCTGCAGTCAATAAACGAGGCAATCCATATTTACCTTCTAGTAATAAATAACAACGGCGATCAGAAATATTTCCCAATTCTGATGCTGCTATAGAACCGTAATCCAATGCCATTGCAAGAGGTTGTCCGTGAAAGTTTCCACCAGAAATAGCTTCAGTTTCACTCAGTACAATCGGATTGTCAGTTACAGAATTCATTTCTATTTCAGCGAGTTCTTTTAAATGTGTATGCGCATTTCTAGAGGCTCCATGTACTTGTGGCATACATCGTATAGAATATGGATCTTGAACACGATCACATTCTAGATGATTATCAACATTCTGAGAACCGTTTAGTAGCATTCTTATTCTTTCAGCAACTTTTATATTTCCTTTAAAAGGACGGATTCTATGCAAGGCTTCTTTATAGGGAGAAGCACTTCCTTGAAAACCTTCTAGACTCATTGCGCCTGAAACATCTGCCAAATCAAGTAAGTATTCCATTTTATGCAATCCCTTGATAGCGTGTGCTAAGATGAATTGTGTTCCGTTGATCAATCCAAGTCCTTCCTTGGCTTGTAATTGCATTACGTGTAAATTGTGTTTTGCCAATACTTCCTTCGCAGGAATAATTTTATTTCCTATCCAGAACTCTCCTTCGCCAAGTAATGGTAAAAATAAATGTGCTAAAGGAGCTAAATCTCCAGAAGCACCAACAGATCCTTGCTCAGGAACAATCGGTAATAAATCATTTTCTATAAAATAAATGATACGCTCTATCAATTCAAGTCGTACACCAGAAAACCCTTGACATAAAGCATGTACTTTACAGATCATCATGATTTTAGATAATTCTTTATCAATCGGATTTCCGACACCTACGGCATGTGTGATTAATAAGTTTTCTTGCAGTTTGCTTGTTTCTTCGGGTGTTATCTGAATATCACATAAAGGCCCAAATCCAGTATTGATACCATATACTGCCTTTTCTCCATTTGCCATGATTTCAACTTTTTCTCTACAGGAAATTACTAGTTGTATTGCTTCACTGTTTAGGGTTGCTTTTAGGCTGCCATTGGCAATTGCAACGACTTTATCTACTGTAAGTGAATCTATTCCGTATCTAAACATTTATTTTCTGATTTTTACCAAAGTTATTCGTATTTTTGATAACCAACAAGACTAATATTGTTAATAATTGATACTTATGAGTAATCAAATAGAACTGAGACATATTCGCTATTTCTTGGCTGTTGCCGAAGAATTACATTTTAGAAAAGCCGCTGAACACTTGTATATCTCTCAACCAGGATTAAGTAGGCAGATCAAGCAAATGGAAGAGGATTTGGAGATATCCTTGTTTGAGCGTCATAATAGAAAAGTGAAGTTAACTCAGACTGGAGCGTACTTAAAGAAAGAATTGAGTGAAAGTTTAAAGCGTATAGATTATGTCTTGAACCATGCGAAATTACTACATCAAGGTAAGGATGGGAGTTTGAAATTGGGTTATGTAGGTTCTGCAATGCAACAAATAATTCCAGATTTATTATTAAAATTTGAAAAGGAAAATCCAACTATTTTATTTGGTTTGCAAGAAATGAGTAATCAGAATCAGATTGAAAGTTTGCTTAATAATGATATTGATTTGGGTTTTGTCCGAATTGAAAGCGTACCTATAGGAATTAAAAGAAAAGTATTAATAAAAGAACCTTTTTGCTTGTTGTTGCCTAAAAATCATTCAATTAATGCAACGAACTTTAAAAACTTATCTCAATTAAAAGAGGAATCATTTATACTATTTGATTCAAAATATAGCACTTCCTATTATGATATTGTCATGCAGATTTTTGACGATAGTGGTTTCTCACCGATTGTTTCTCATAATACAATTCATGCTAGTTCCATCTCGAAGTTGGTAAGTAATAATTTCGGAGTGTCTATAGTGCCTAGATCCTTAACATTGGATTATGATGATACTATAAAAATAATTCCATTGCATAAAATCAGACAACGCACAGAGTTGTCAATTGTATGGAATGAGAAAAAAGAAAATGCTATTCTAAAGGCATTTCTAAAAATTATTCAACAATATATAACCGTTCAATGAAGTTGCTATCAGTAACCAAATAAGGTATGGAACTATAAATATAGATTTCACTTTCAATTCTTTTCTATATGAGAAAAACAGATACCCAATTAAGATTGTGAGTAGAGAAATGTTAATGATTCCTAATAGCACTTCTTGAAAATAAAAGAAAACAGGATTCCATAAAATGTTTAAAACCCATTGAATTGCGAAGAGTATAATTATTTTTTTTCGATCTGTTTTATGATCAATCAGATATGCCATATACACTGCAAAGCAGATCATAATAAATGTCCATGCAACACCAAACACCCATCCTGGAGGAGTCCAAGGGGCTTTATTCAAATTTTGATACCACATTGACGAAACACCATTTCCTGTGAATAAACCACCTATTGCTAATGCTGTGAAATTTAGAACTAAAAATAAAAATATTTTCTTAAGTAGTGGCATACCTTTTTAATTTAAAGAAAGATAAATTTATTTTTTAAGTAACTCTATTTCATCTAAAACTTTTTGAGCTTCAGCATATTTCTCATCACTTTTTGAACGATTTGTTGTTGAAAATTGATGCCATTCTTTCATCAGTTTTTCGTATTTTTCTTGTAGTTTTTCTACGTTCGATTTTTTCTTAAAAAGGTTAAACATAATTTTTAATTTAAGGTTTAATTATAATTTTACGGTTACAATTCCTGAATCAATTGGAAATACTTGTCCCGATATAGCAGTAGATTTTTCTGAAAGTAAATACTCTGCTAAATGAGCAACTTCTTCTGGTTCAAGAAAGTTCTTATAAGGATGTCTGTCTTTAATACTTTCAATCATTTTATCATTGCGTAATAATTTTTCAGCCAATGTTGTGTTGGTCACTGTAGGAGCAATTGCATTGAAACGAATTTTAGTTGCATACTCAGCAGCCAATGACATTGTCAAGCCTTCTACAGCAGATTTGCTTGCAGCAATGCTTGCATGGTAAGGCATTCCCATTTTAGAAGCTACGGTACTGAATAAAACTACAGACGCAGATTCACTAGCGATTAAGTTTTTTAAATAAAACTGAATAACTTTTACAGCGCTCAGGACATTAATTTTAAAGTCTTGTTCGAAGTCACCCAATTTCAATCTAGAAAAAGGTTTTAAATTGATACTTCCAGGACAATAGACAATGCCATCAATAGTGTCTAGTGTGGGTAACTCATCTTCAGTTACATCTAGACTATAATTAGTTAAGTTTTCATGTGTTATTTCTGGTAGTGTCCTACTGATATTTATAATTTTATGGCTACCAATTAACATTTTTAAGAGTGCATTTCCTATTCCTTTACTACCGCCTATTATCAGTATATTTTTCATCTCTTTGATATTTTATTATTATTTATATTTGTCTGTCTACTGCATTTAAACCTTCCCTTTTCAAATCCTCTTTTACTTTGGTGTTTTGTTGCTCTTCCTTGAACTCGAGCCCTCCATAATCTGAAGCTTGAAGGTTTTAATTCTCTTCGCATCAGTTCAATTACTTCTTGTTCTTTTAATCCAAATTGAAATTTTATGGAGTCAAATGTTGTTCGATCTTCCCAAGCCATTTCAATGATTCTATCTAATTCTATAAGCGTCATATTATTTTTTTACTAGCGAGTTAATCATTCCTTTAAATACAAATCCGTGGAATGGAAATACTGAAAACCAGTAAATTCTTCCCCATAACCCTTTAGGTCTAAAAACAGCTCGTTGATATAATTTATCTTTTACAATTTTAAACTCAAGCCAAGCCTCTCCAGGTAATTTCATTTCGGCATATAAAAGCAATCGTTTTTGTTTTTTATCAGCAAGTAATACTCTCCAAAAATCTAATGGATCTCCAGGTTCTAGATGCGTATCGTGAGTTCTTCCTCTTCGCAAGCCTACGCCTCCAAACAGTTTATCTACATAACCTCGAATTTTCCATAAACCATTAAAACTATACCACCCATTTTTTCCACCGATAGACCAAATTTTATCAATAGTAAATTGTTCATCTTCTATTTTTCTAAATCTAACATCTTTGTAACATCCAAATTGAGGTAACTGGATATGGTCCGCAAGTTGATCGTCGAATACGCCACTACTTATAGCGTCTTTCCAACTAGAAACAACATCGTTTTGTTCAATTTTCTGAAATGCTAGATTAACAGCATCTATATATGATATTGGTTTTACATTTAGAAGTTTGTTTATATTACTTGACCTCGCTATAACTTCAACTTTCATACTATCCACTAGTGCTTGTGCTAGACTAAAAGAAGTCGAAGTGACAAAGTATAACCAATAAGAGGATAATTTTGGTGTTAAAATAGGGAGCGTTAAAATATGTCTTTTTAGTTTTCTGACTTCTCCAAACTGTAAAATCATTTCTTTATAGGTCAGTATTTCTGGGCCACATATATCAAATGATTTATTATACAGTTCTTCATTGCCTACTCCACGTTCTAAAAAATTTAGAACATCTCTTATTGCTATTGGTTGCGTTTTAGTGTTCAGCCATCTAGGAGTAACCATTAAAGGTAGTTTTTCAACAATATCTCTGATTATTTCAAATGAAGCACTCCCACTTCCCACAATAATTCCTGCTCTGAAGGTAGTAAGTGCATAGTTCTGGGATTGCAATGTCTTTTCTACTTCTAGTCTTGATTCTAAATGCTTAGATAGCGAATTGTCGTTTACAATCCCACTTAAATAAATTACTTGTTTGCAATTAGTTGCCTCACATAATTTTTTAAAATTTACGGCGCAATTTTTTTCCAGTTTATTAAAATTAGTTGCGCTAGTTGACATAGAGTGTATTAAATAATATGCGGCATCTATATCTTTAGGAAAAACAGTTCTATTAGGTTGTAAGAAGTCAATTTTTAAAAATTCAATATTGTCTTCATATTCAATCTCATCAGGAATTCGGCTTAAATCTCTTACACAGCATATTAATTGATGCCCATTTTTCAATAGTTGTAACACCAATCTTTTTGCAATGTAGCCTGTCGTTCCTGTGACTAATATTTTCATTTATGAATATTTATCTTTTTTGGTCTTTGATATGGTTGACGTGTTTCTAGAGTAGGTATAGCATATCCATCTAGTCCATTAATTGCAGCAATATTCCCTTTAGAAAGATCAACAAACCCATCTTTTTGTAATAAATCATCTTCAATTGTTACCGATTGAACCTCACCCACAACCATAATAACATTATTGGCCTTAATATAATACTCTTCAACATACTTTATGGCAATTTTTATGGGAGATTGTGCAACAAATGGTGCTTTAAACTCTTTTAAGTAATAAGAATTTAATTCAGTAATATCAAATTCTGAAATTTCGGAAGCATATTTTGCAGAAGTATGATGTGCATCTTCAATAAAATTTTTCGCAATATGATTGATTGTGTAAACTCCAGTTTCTTTAATATTTTTATAGGTGCCTCTAGGAACTGTTGTAGGGCGTAAAATAAAGCCTAATAATGGAGGGTTGGAACCAAGATGAATTACAGAACTAAAAACAGCAACATTTTCTATTCCATCATTAGAAATACTGCCTATAAGATTGGCAGACTTATATCCAGATAAACTATTAACCAAGTTTATCTTATAGATATGTTCCAATTCTGATATGTCTTTGTTCGTGAAAAAAGCCATTTAGAGTTTTTTGTAATTGTTAATCTTTACGTTTGTCGCTTGTAAATCGTTCATCAAACTATAGAGCCCAAAAAATGTTCGGTTGATATAAATAAAGTGCTTAGATCCTCTATTCCCGTTCATATTTTTTAATTCATTACTTCGTGCATATTTCTGTCCAAGTTTTCCAATCTTATCAAAAAAGGTATCATCAGAAAAATCAAATTCTTCAGAATGGAATGGAAGAGAGAATAAAGATAGCATTTCATGAAATAAGTCTTTAAAAAATAGTTTTTCTTCCGGGCTGTCATCATTCCTTAAAATCTCTAGTTCATATAATTTTTCTTCAAAAGTGATAGGGTTTGAAATAATCTCTTTCTTTGCCAATTCAAAATAAGGCACATAAAAATCATTAGGAACCTCTTTCATACATCCAAAATCTATTACAATCAACTCCGTTTTATCAGTGATTAATAAATTACCTGGATGAGGATCTGCATGAACTTTTCTTAATTCATGTATTTGGTACATATAGAAATCCCATAAAGCCTGTCCTATTTTGTTAGATTTTTCAGTATCGGTATTTTGATTTGTATATTCTGATAAATGCAAGCCATCCATCCAATCCATGGTTAAAATTCTATCAGAAGATAATTCAGGATAATAATTAGGAAATTTTAAATTTGGAATTATAGAACAAGCTTTAGATATTTCCTGACTTTGTGAAAGTTCTAGAGCATAATCGGTTTCTTCATTTAGTTTGTTTTCAACTTCTTTAAAGTATTCGTCAGAACCCTCCCCTTTTATATTGAACATTTTCATGGCAATAGGTTTTACCATTGCAAGATCTGATGAAATGCTTTCTGCAACTCCTGGATATTGGATTTTTACTGCGAGCTCTTTTCCGTCTTTTGTTGCTCTGTGAACTTGACCGATACTTGCGCCACTTACAGCATTTAAATCAAATGTGTCAAACAATTCATTAGGATTTTTCCCAAAGTATTTTTTAAAAGTTTTACTTACTAATGGTGCTGATAGTGGAGGCACAGAAAATTGTGACAGAGAGAATTTTTCTACATATGCTCTCGGTAAAATATTCTTTTCCATACTCAGCATTTGCGCTACTTTCAAAGGGCCTCCTTTCAGTTTTTTTAATCCATCATAAATATCTTCGGCATTATCTTCATTTAGTTTTGCTTTCGCATCTTCTTCTGAAAGAACCATTTTATTACCGTAATATTTAATGTAATTCACACCAACTTTTGCACCAGTCTTAACCATTTTTGTTGCACGTTGAATTTTCGAAGTTGGTATTTTATCTATTGTTTTCATTTATGTTGTCATTATTTTTTCTTTGAATATAAACTTTCCAAAGTCAATAAAACTTTTTAATGGTTGTATATTGATGATATCAAAACTTGTATTAATAGACTTTTCTATAAACATATCTGTTTTTTCAAAAGATGGCGATGTGTCATCCAACCAAAATTTCAGCGTTAACATCAGTTGAATCCAAGCACTTTCTTTTAAACAGGTATGTTGAAGACATACAAGTTGCTTTTGAGGGATATCAATTCTTTCTATTTCTAATGTTTCTATATAGTCCTTAAAAACTTTCTTAAATGTAGTGAAAAGTTTTATAATTTTTATTTTTGAGTTATTATTTAAAGTATACGCTACATAACTTCTATTGGCTGTAAGTAGTTCGAAAAAAGTAAAGTAAAAACTTAAGAGTTTATTACGAGCATCATAGTTAATATAATCTTCACTTTTTCCTAGTAATTCTATAGTTTGCTCAATGAAGGATTTAAATATTCTTTGTTCAAGTATATTAAAATTAGCATAATGCTTGTAAAAAACAGCCTCTTCAAAGTTGTTTTGCTTTGCAAAAAGATATATAGATATTGGCTTTTTATCATGTTTTAAAATGTAATCAACATACATTTTTATTAAGTCATTGTCTGTTAAGTTTTTATTTTTGGCCATAATATTTTAATTAGACCACAAAGATAGTGAATATTTATTTTTGTTCAACTTATTATTTGTTAAAGTTAAACAAATATAAGTTATGATTTGTTTAGAGTTTAACAATCGAGACTCAATGGTATATTTTTTTTTCAATTTCATACATTTACACTGTAACAAGGATTGTCTTTAATCGTCATTAAAGTAACTAACTAAAAATATAATATGGATTCAAAGAAAAAAAATGCAAGGATTGCCGGATTATTATACCTTATAATAGCGATCACTGGTGGATTTGGGATTATGTATGTGTCTTCTAGTATTATTGTTCCAGGAGATGCCACATCCACAGCCATTAATATCATAGAATCAGGATTTACGTATCGTTTAAGTATTTTTAGCAACCTTGTAAGTCAGGCGATGACAATCTTTCTAGTATTCACACTGAGCCAACTATTTAAAGATGTAAGTGAAAAGTATGTGAAGTATATGCTTGCATTTGTTCTTGTAGCAGTTCCTATTTCTTTTTTAAATACTCTGAACCTTGTTGCTGGCGAACTCCTTGTAAGTGGTGCAGATTTTTTAAATGTGCTTAACGTAGATCAACGAAATTCACTGGCTTTGTTATTCTTGAATTTATATGAAAAAGGAATTTTCATTGTTGGAATGTTTTGGGGGTTATGGTTGTTTCCTTTTGGAATGTTGATTGTCAAGTCAGGATTCATTCCTAAGATTCTAGGATATTTTTTAATCATAGGATGTTTTGCCTATTTAATAGATACTACGATTTCATTACTGTTTCCTGAGTATAAAGCACTCATTTCTTCTATAATTATGCTGCCACTAGCCATAGGAGAATTCTCAACTATCTTATATTTATTGATAAGAGGAGTGAAGACACAGCAATAGAACTTCTATCCTTTAGGGTTTTAAAAACTTTATAGAATCTACTTCTAGATTCCTTTCTAGTGTAAACTGTGATTTTTAAAAATCATTGTTTAATGTGATGTTATTTAGCGTAATTATATAACAAAAATTTGTGCATAAGTATTGTTTTTTATATCGGCAGGTTTTATCTATTGACTATTAAATGAAATTTTTGTTACTTTCTTAAGTTATTTTAAAGTAGAGTTAAATCATAAAAAAACTCCTTAGAATTATCTAAGGAGTTTTTTTATTAAAAAGAAAAATTATCTTCTTCTTTTTCTGCTGTTCATATCACGATCTCTTCCGAAACCTGATTTATTTGCGGGTTTGTCAGCTCTTTCTGATCTATCAGAAGATGATCTATCAGAGCGGTCTGGTCTGTCAGACGAACTTTTATCGCTGTTAAAAGGTTTAGATCTTCTTTCTCCACCACTTCCGCGATGATTTTTCCCACCTTCACTACGACGTTTTCCACCATCTCTAGCACCACGACTTCCGGCACGTTTCTTTTCAGTAATCTCTACATTTACGCCTCGTCCTTCAAAAGATACATCTCCATCTCTAGTAAAAGACGATAATATTTCCTTAGTATATGTCTTGTCAAGTTCAAAGAAAGAGAAGGTATCTAAAATTTCGATTTGTCCTATTTCTATGTTTTTAGCAATTTCTTGCTCATTGATTAATCCTATTAATCTTGCAGGATTCAATCTGTCTTTACGACCTATATTGATGAAGAAACGATCCATATTTTCGTCATTCCTTCTTGGTCCACGACTACTTCTCTCTCCTCTTTCTCCTCTTTCTCCACGATCTCTATCGCCTCTGTCTTTATCACGACCTCTAGAAATATCGTTTAAGTCCTGTGCATTTTTATAATAACTTAAGAAACTATTGAATTCTAGAGATACGAATTTTTTAATCAATTCGTCTCTATCTAATCCTTCAAGTTTTTCATGAATTGCAGGTAAATAATCGTTTATTTCAGTTTCATTTACTTCAATTGCTTGTACCTTATCAATAAGGCTTAACAATTGTTTTTTACATATATCTTTTCCGTCAGGAACTTGTTTCTGTACAAAACTCTTTCCAATTCTTTTTTCGATAGGAGATAATTTTCTTCTTTCTCCTGGAGATACAATCGCAATGGATATTCCAGTGCTATTCGCTCTACCAGTTCTACCACTACGGTGCGTGTAAGACTCTATTTGGTCAGGAAGTTTGTAATTGATAACATGTGTTAAGTTATCTACATCCAGTCCACGTGCAGCAACATCTGTTGCTACTAATATCTGTAAACTATTCTTACGAAATTTTTTCATTACTGTGTCACGCTGTGCTTGAGATAACTCTCCGTGCAATGCGTCAGCACTATAACCGTCTTGGATTAACTTATCTGCAACTTCTTGTGTTTCACGTCTTGTTCTACAGAAAATAATTCCGTAAATATCAGGATTGATATCTGCAATACGTTTTAAAGCATGGTATCTATTACGATCGGTAACTACATAATATTCATGCGATACTTGATCAGAACCTGAATTACGTTTCCCTGCATCTATTTGCACAGGATCCGTCATATAATTTCTTGCAATCGCATCTACTTCTCTTGGGAAGGTTGCAGAGAACAATAATGTTTGTTTTGTATCTGGAGTAACTTCAAGGACTTGGTCTAGTTCATCCTTGAAACCCATATTCAGCATTTCATCAGCCTCATCTAATACTAACCAGTTTACTGAATCAAGAATCAGTTTCTTTCTCTTAATTAAATCTACTGTTCTTCCTGGAGTTCCTACAACAATCTGAACGCCTCGCTTTAATTTACGTATCTGATCATTGATATCAGAACCACCATAAACGGCAGCAACTCTGAATCCTTTAAGATTGGTTGAGAATTCCTCGATGTTTCTAGCAATCTGAATTGCTAATTCACGAGTAGGAGATAAGATAATTGCCTGAACTTGGTTGTTGTCTAAATCAATTTTTTCTAAAATTGGCAAACTAAAAGCCGCAGTTTTCCCTGTTCCGGTTTGTGCAAATGCTTTTAAATCTTTGTTTGATGCAATTACTTGTGGAATTGCTTTTTCTTGAATTTCCGTAGGTTTTTCATAACCTAAAACGGTTAAGGCTTGAATAATTTCAGATTTAAGCCCTAAATCTTTAAATGTTGACATTGTCTATGTTTAATGACCCATAGACGCACCCGCACCTACAAATCTGTTTTTGAGGGTGCAAAAGTACTGTTAATTTATTAAGTACTACTATAATTGCGCACTTGTTTAGTAATGTTGAATGTTCTTAAGCTCTGTAGAGTACTGCGTTTATATTCATTCCTGCTCCAACAGAAGCAAAAATGATATTATCGCCTTCTTTAATTTCGTTGGGTTCAAACTCTCCTTTTAAGATCAAGTCGAGTAATGTAGGAACTGTAGCGACTGAAGAGTTTCCGAGCCATGAAATCGTCATTGGCATAACATTTTCCAGAACTTCCATATCGTAAAGTTTATACAATCTTTCTATAATAGCATCGTCCATCTTACCATTGGCTTGATGAATTAAGATCTTATCAACTTTATCCAAGTGCATCCCATTCTTATCAAGACATGCCTTGATTGCTCCAGGAACTGTTTCCAAGGCGTATTGGTATAGTTTCCGACCAAACATCTTCATGTAAAGGTTGTTTTCGTTACTTTGATTAGGGTGACAAGATTCTCCCATATACAGCATATAGGCATGTGTCTCAGTATCTGAACGTGTCTTATGAGACAGGATTCCTATAGGATTTTCACTTTCTTTTGCCTCAAGAATCGTTGCTCCTGCACCATCAGAATATAGCATACTATCTCTATCGTAAGGGTCGTATACTCTTGATAATACTTCTGCGCCGATTACTAGTATTTTTTTAGCATCTCCAGACTTGATAAAATAATCTGCTTGGATCATTCCCTGTAACCACCCTGGACATCCAAAAGGTAAATCATAAGCAACAGTTTCTGGGTTTTTTATGCCCAATTTATGTTTTACTTTAGCAGCAAGTGTTGGAAGCATATTCAATTGTACTAAACCATTGCTTTTTATATCTCCAAAATTGTGTGCTATAATAATATAGTCTAATGTTTCTCTGTCAATTTTGGAAGAAATAATAGCGTCCTCAGCAGCCATAAATGCAATGTCTGAAGTTAATAAATCATCCGTTACATAACGACGTTCTTTAATGGTCGTGATTTCTTGAAGTTTGTCAATAGTATGTTGATTCGGCTTGGTTATTTTGTTACCATTAATATCAAAAAAATCTTTTGTCAAAAAATCTTTATTTTCAATTCTTCTTGTTGGGATGTATTTTCCCGTTCCAGTAATTACGCTATAAAATGCTTTGCTCAAAAGTATTTTCTTTAAATAAAAAAAAGGTCCAAAATTGGAAGCTAAAGATATATATTAAAAGTCACTTGTAATTAGGTATTTAAAATAAAAGTTAAAAAATTGATAATATGACAATAAAGGATTGTTTATAAATCGTCAGTGAAGTGTTTTCGTATTTTTTCTTTAGAAAACTTATCATTATTATAATCTTGGGATTTATTTTTTGGAACGGAAAGTGATTCCCAATCCTTACTTTTAATCATCTTTCCTATATAAACTATTTGTCCTATGTGATAAGAGTAATGAGAGAGTTGTCTATTGATGGCTTCGGTAATTGTATGCCCTAGGTTTCTTATAAAAATCATTTCTTCTAAATCATCTTCCTTTAGCGAATCGATTGCGTCAAATAAACATGTCCATCCTTTTTCCCAAGAGACTAATAGTTCCTCTTTAGAAGTATACCTGTTTTCAAATTCTGTCTCTCGATGTCGCCATTCTTTTTCTCCATCTTCAGTAAGAAAATTAGTCCAACGAGACAACATATTCCCTATAATATGTTTTACGGTAATAGCAATACTATTGGATTCGTTATTGTATTTCCAATGAATATTTTCATCCGAGAGTTGGGAGAAGGTTTTTTCTCCAAGACTTTTATAATAAGTAAATTGTTTATGTATGCTTTCTAAATAACTACTTTTCATTGTCTGCTTTGACGAATTTTATTGAAGTAGTATTGACACAATATCGTTTTCCAGTAGTTTCTTTCGGTCCGTCATCGAATATATGTCCTAAATGTCCATCACAGGCTTTACAAGTAATCTCTGTACGCACCATTCCGAGTGTTGCATCTTTAGTAAACTCTACAGTTCCATCTATTGCATCGTCAAATGATGGCCATCCACAATGACTTTCATATTTACTTCCAGATATAAATAGTTGCGTATTACAGGCTGCACATACATATGTTCCTTTTTCGAAGTGCTTGGTATATCCACCATTTCCAGGTCTGTCTGTCCCTTTTTCTCTTAAGATATAGTACTCTTCAGGAGTAAGAATTTCTTTCCATTCTTTTTCGGTTTTTGCCATAGTGTTCGTCTTAGTTTCTTTTTTTATAGGTGCTTTTTTTTCTTGTGCAATTGTTGTACAATTTACCGAAAAAAATGCAATTAAAATTAAAATGAATCCTTTCATATTCTTTAATATTAGGTTGTTTTATCTCTTTGACGGAAAAGATAATTAATACTAACAATATTAATAAGTATAATTGGTATAACTTTTGAAAGTAAGAGAATAAACTGTAATTTTAATACCTATCAAATAAAACAAAATCATGAAAAAAATCATCTCACTTTGTATTGTTTCTTTATTTTTAATCAGTTGTAGTACAGTTCCTATTACCGGTAGAAAAAGAATATACCTTGTAAGTGATGCTCAGATTTTACCTGCAAGTTTTGCGCAATATGAAGGGTTTCTTAAAGAAAACAAACTATCCTCTAAAAATAAAAGTACTAGAGAAGTTCAAGATGTTGGTATAAAAATATCAAGAGCCGTTGATCGTTTTATGCGTGCCAATGATATGGTTTCAGAGGCGAATAGTTATCGTTGGGAATTTAATTTAATTGAAGATCAGACCGTCAACGCTTGGTGTATGCCTGGAGGAAAGGTTGTCTTTTATGAAGGAATTCTTCCTATATGTGCCAATACCGATGGTGTTGCCGCTGTAATGGGACATGAAGTAGCACATGCATTTGCTAAACACGGACAAGAACGAATGTCATCAGGAATGTTACAACAACTTGGAGGAGTAGCAGTAGCTGTAGGAACCTCCAATAAAGATCCTAAAGCAAGTCAAATATGGAATGCAGCATTTGGATTAGGGTCAACTTTAGGAATGCTAGCATTCAGTAGAACCCATGAAACAGAGGCTGACAAACTAGGAATGGTATTTATGATAATGGCTGGATACCAACCAGAAGAAGCAATTAATGTATGGATAAGAATGAGCGAAATAGTTAGTTCAGGACAAGCGCCTCTTGAATTTTTAAGTACGCACCCTTCTAATCAGACTAGGATCATGAACCTTAAAAAATACCTGCCACAAGCTGTTGCTCATGCTAAAAATTTCAATACAATCGCAGCACAAAAACAACAACAAGCTGTTAACCAGTAGAATAATTAGAAAGTAAATATTTAGTATATTGAGCCGTTCAAATTCTTGAACGGCTTAATATTTTATAAATGTTACAAAAAGGGGATAAGAAGCTTATAAATGGTTGGGCCTTTTACGATTGGGCAAATTCCGTATACTCACTAGTTATTGGTACAGCAGTTTTTCCAATCTATTATGAGTCAGTTACTTCTTCTGATGAAGGAATTGTTAGTTTCTTAGGAACGGATTGGTACAATACAACAGTGTATTCTTATGCATTGGGTTTTTCTTTTTTAATCGTAGCCTTTTTATCACCTTTACTTTCAGCAATTGCCGATTATACAGGAAATAAAAAACGCTTTATGCAGTTTTTCTGTTTGCTTGGTTCATTATCAGTTATGTCGTTATTCTTTTTTACAGGAAAAGAAAATATATGGATAGGTATTGTATTTACCATACTCGCAAGTATAGGTTTTTGTGGAAGTATCGTTTTTTACAATGCATATTTACCTGAAGTTGCAGAACCCAAAGATCAAGATAGAGTAAGTGCTAAAGGGTTTATGCTTGGATATATTGGTTCAGTAATCTTATTGGCATTTAATTTATCGATGGTCATGAAACCAGATATGTATGGTATTACAGATAGCACATTACCTGCAAGAATTTCATTTTTAACCGTTGGTATTTGGTGGTTAGGATTTGCGCAAATAACATTCAGAAGATTACCGAACGACCCTTTTAAAAGAAAACCAGAAAAAGATTATATTTTTAAAGGATTCAGAGAGTTAAAGATAGTTTATAATGAGATTAAAGATCAGCGTGAACTTAAAATATTATTGATTTCATTTTTCTTATATAGTATTGGTGTACAGACGATTATATTGCTTGCTTCAACATTTGGAATTAAAGATTTAGGGTTGGAAACGAGCAACCTTATAATTACTATCCTATTGATTCAATTGGTCGGAATTCTTGGAGCTTTTCTTTTTTCAAGACTTTCAGAGAAAATTGGAAATATCAAAGCATTAAAGATTACGATACTAATATGGTCAGTGGCTTGTTTTGGAGCTTATTTATTACAGAAAGATGATCCAAATGTGTATCTTAAATTTTATGCTTTAGGTGCTTTTTTAGGATTGGTATTGGGAGCAATTCAGACTTTATCGAGATCTACCTATTCTAAAATGCTTCCTGATGACACTGAAGATCATGCAACTTATTTTAGTTTTTATGACGTAACAGAGAAATTGGCTCTTGTTCTAGGATTGACACTCGCTGGAATCGTAACTTCTTACACCAATTCATTAAGATTGTTTATTTTAATTCTTTCAGTATTTTTTATCGCTGGATTTATTGTTTTGAGTTTTATGAATAAAACCAAGTATGTAAAATAAATAGATTTTTACTATAATAAAAAAGCACATTCATTGAATGTGCTTTTTATTGAATTATTTTAAGAAATTAGATTTTAAAATTAATCCCAAGAATTATATTTCTTCCTATTGCATTGATATTATCGCTTTTTAATCTCGATAAATGTGAAATATATGAAGTGTCAAATAAGTTATTTGCATTAGCCGTTACTTCAAAATTCAAATTCCCAAGATGTATTTCTCCACCTATTCCAAAATTTAATAAAGTATAGCCATCAGTTGGGGTCTCAAAATCACTTACATTGGTTTGCTTAAAAGTACTAGTAATAGTAAGTGAAGAATAACCTCCACTTAACCAACTTCCATTCTCAAATTCTGTTCTGAAAGTATTTTTCCAACTATTGGCAGGAATAAGAGGAAGATAATCCCCGTTTGTTTGCTTTCCTATTACCGTTTCAAACGTACTTTCTAAATGCAACCAATCCAATGGATGTGGATGTAAGTGAAATCCTATTTCCCCTCCATATAACTTAGCGTTATCCTGAGCATACTGAAAAACTTCGGCGTCATCTTCAATTTCACCAGTTGGATTTAAAAAGATATAATCATTGAGTTTATTGTAAAACCCATTGACAAAAAATTCAAAATGCTCATTTTTATATTCCAATGAAATATCGGTCTGAAAATTCTGTTCGCTTTTTAAGTCATTATTACCCATTTCGAAACGATTGGTTCCATGATGCACACCATTTGACGTTAGTTCAGCCAAGTTCGGCGCTCTATGTCCAGTTGCAAGATTAATCCTTACTGTCGTATTCTGTAAAGGGTCAAATTTATAACCCAAGGAAGCCGTAACATTATTATAAGATTTATCGATTGCATTAAAAACATGTATTTCATCTTCTCCTTCGTGCTGAACTTCATGTCTAGAAGTGATAATGTTTCTATTGTCAAAACGTATTCCACCTTGCAATGCACTTTTTTCAAAATAAAGAACACCAGTTGCCAGCATTCCAAAATCACTGATCTCTGCAT
The DNA here is from genome assembly GCA_034111625.1 of Flavobacteriaceae bacterium. GTDB lineage: Bacteria > Bacteroidota > Bacteroidia > Flavobacteriales > Flavobacteriaceae > Urechidicola. The sequence goes on from JAWUWX010000001.1 coordinate 31,685, forward strand.
CAGGAATCAATAATTCTTCCCCGAAGTTTCTATTCGTCTGTTCCATTCCTTGAATACCAATAATTGCTTCGAAATTTTTCATTTTTGGAAGGTTGTACTTGAGATTATAATTAAAGGTTTTTAATTTCATACTCAAAGCAGGCCCTTCTTCTTCTTCTTCTTCTTCTTCTTCTTCTTCATGATCTTCAAATTCGTTACGATTATTGTGAGTATATCCTAAGTCAATGTCGAAACTTGAATTGTTAAGAAATATGTGATTGTGAAGGCTTACAATTTGATTTTGAACTGTTTGAAAGGGAACGTCTAAAATTCTACTTTCTGATTGTGCTTCGATACCTTCTGTCAATCCAAGATTAGAAGTGTTGAGGTTGTAACGTAATTCGCTAGAAATAATTTCATTGTTAAATCGAATTCCAGTATTGAAATTGAGTTCGTTATAACGTGTGTTTGTTACGCGTTTTTTTTCTGGAATTTCATAATCAAGATGCGTATCGTAAGTACCTCTCACAAGAAATTTCCATTTTTCAAATGATTGCTTAAAACCTAATGTAGTGCTCGATCCTTGCGTATTACTATAATATTGTTGTCCGAAATCTCCTTCAAATGTAGCTTCTGAGGCAAATTTTTCAGGATTGAAATAGATAACGCCACCCAGTGCATCAGAACCGTAGAGTAGAGAAGCAGGACCTTTTATAACTTCTATGCTTTCAATTCCTGCTTGGTTTACACCCAATCCATGCTCTCCTCCAAATTGTTGATTTTCCAATCGGACTCCTTGAGCATAAACTAAGACTCGATTACCGCTCAATCCTCTTATGACAGGCTTTCCAATAGATGTTCCTGTAGATATTTGAGAAACTCCAGCAATACTTTCAAGACCTTCAATCAATGTTACAGCTCCATTACGTTTTAAAGTTTTTGCTTTCACATATTCAACTTTCATAACATTTTCGGATTGTAATTTATAGAAAGGGACAGATAAAATCACTTCATCAAGACCAAAAATAGCATCTTCTAAGAGTATATTTAATTCTATTTTTTTAACTTGTAAATTGATGGTTTTATAGATTGGTTGATATCCAATAAATGTGATTGCAATTTCTATTTTACCTTTTGGTAAATTCTTAAATTCATAATATCCATTAAGGTCGGTTGTTGTTCCAGTGTGTAGTTGTGGAGCAAAAATTTCAACTCCAAATAATGGATTGTTTTCAGTATCTGAAACAATTCCATGTATGCTGTTTTGCGCAAATGTAATTGCACTAATCCCTACTATAATAATGGACAAAATATATTTTTTCATTTTGATGTTATTTATTGTTATAATTAAGTGAACTAGTAATTATACAATAAAAGGAGGGTCTCTTGTTGAGGTGTAGTAAAGATGTGTGTTGTGCTTTTTACTTGAATAATAAAGAGGAAGTTCATTGCATATAATTATAGCAGTAACTTCATTATTTAAGGTGTAAAATAAAGTATTATTATCTAGTTGTACGTGGCTAAAACTACAATCAATATTCTGATTATGTATGTGCTGATCTATTTTAGAACTACATACAATATGTTCATGATCCTCAAGGGCATGCACAAACTGAAGACCTATAGGAAACAGTAAAATTATTACTGTCCAAATTGAAATCATTTTATGTAAAATTGATTTATACAATTTTCTTTTTTCTCATTTTCATATTTATAGCTTCGACACCAAGAGAAAACGCAATTGTAAAATATAAATATCCTTTAGGTATGATTCCAACTTTCTGTCCTAAAATTTCTAAGTGTGCCATGTGAGCACCTTCTGAAATTAAAATAAATCCAATAAGAATTAGAAAGGACAATCCAAGCATCTGAACAGTTGGATGCTTAGTGACAAACTTACTTACAGGATTGGCAAACACCAGCATAACAACCATAGATAAAACGACAGCGATGATCATTACGATCAATGCTTCGTCAACAGTAGTGTCAGGCTTATTAATTCCTGTTGTCATTCCTACTGCAGTTAATATGGAGTCAAATGAGAATACAATATTAATTAAGGTAATCTGCACAATAGCATTGTATAAAGTATAGGTTTTTTTATTTTTCCCTGCCACTTCATGATCTTCAAGGCCTTCCATTTTATGATGAATCTCTTGTGTACTTTTATACAATAAGAAAAGTCCTCCAACAAACATAATTATACTCTGACCCGTAACTCCAACTTTCAGCCATGAGGAATCTACATGCCAAAATGAAGATTGCATCGCTACCAAATAAGAAATTCCAAATAATAAAATTACACGTAATACCATTGCCAATATCAGTCCGATATTGGTTGCTTTTTTCTGTAATTCTTCTGGCAATTTACTTGCAGCAATTGAAATAAAAATGATATTGTCAATTCCTAAAACGATTTCTAAAAACACCAGTGTAATTATTGCTACCCATATTTCTGGCTGTAAAAACATTTCTAACATTATTCAGAAATTTTAGTTACGGTTCCTGTTTGTTTAAAATTAGAGCCTTCATAATTGGCTTTAAAAGTATAAGAGTTCCCTTTAATTCCTGTGATCTTTACAAAAAACCGAGTGCTGTCTAGTTTGCTTTTAGGATGTGTTTTGGTCAAGATATATTCAAAATTTGATTTCCATTTTATTTCAAATGTGTCTTTTTTTGAATTATACGTTTCTATCTGTAGGAATTTATTTCTTGTAGCCGTTGAAGTAGCATCTGAATTATCAAGAAATGTTTCAAAGGTTCCTGTTTTAAAATCTTTAATGGATAAGTTTTTATCATTTTTACATGATATTATTATGGCAACAAGTAATAATAAAATTCCTAGTTTTTTCATTTTTAATTAAATTCCTGTATAATTACTGGGTGTGATTACTTTTAATTCAGTTTTGATTTTGTCAGATACTTCAAGCGTATCAATAAATTGAGCAATCGATTGCTGTGTGATTTTTTCATTGGTACGTGTCAATCCTTTCAAGGCTTCATAAGGATTTGGATATGCCTCACGACGCAATATCGTTTGTATAGCTTCTGCAACTACAGCCCAATTATTTTCAAGGTCAATGGCAAATTTATCCTTGTTGATCAATAATTTATTCAATCCTTTAAGAGTTGACGCAAATGCAATAATTGTATGACCAATAGGAACCCCAATATTTCTCAATACTGTAGAATCTGTCAAGTCACGTTGCAATCTTGAGATTGGTAATTTTGCTGATAGATGTTCGAAAATAGCATTTGCCATTCCTAGGTTCCCTTCTGAATTTTCAAAATCTATCGGATTCACTTTATGAGGCATTGCTGAAGAGCCTACTTCACCGGCTTTTATTTTTTGTTTGAAATAATCGGTAGACACATAAGTCCAGATATCTCTGTTTAAATCAATTAAGATTGTATTGATACGTTTCAATGCATCAAAAAGTCCTGCAAGATGATCGTAGTGTTCTATCTGAGTTGTAGGGAATGAATGGTGTAACCCTAGACCTTTTTCAACAAATTGGGTTCCAAATGCTTTCCAATCAATAGTAGGATACGCAACTTTATGAGCATTGAAGTTTCCTGTAGCTCCACCGAATTTTGCAGCATGTGGAATTACTTTTAATCCTTTTAGTTGCTGATTGATTCGCTCTACAAACACATACAATTCTTTTCCTAATCTAGTAGGAGATGCAGGTTGTCCGTGAGTCCTTGCAAGCATTGGGATGTCTTTCCATTCGTCAGAAAGAGATGCAAGTTTGTTTACAAGCGTATCCAATTGTGGATAATACACATCAATCAGAGCATCTTTTAAAGATAAAGGGATTGCTGTATTATTAATGTCTTGAGAAGTCAATCCGAAATGAATAAACTCCTTAAAAGTGTGTAGATTTAGGTTGTCAAATTTCTCTTTGATAAAATATTCAACCGCTTTTACATCGTGATTGGTGATTTTTTCAATGTCCTTAATTTGCTGAGCATCTGCATCTGAAAAATCTTCATAAATTTTTCGTAAAGAAGGGTAAATCGCTTTATCAACAGCAATTAATTGTGGTAGTGGAATTTCACATAAAGCAATAAAATATTCAATTTCAACTTTTACTCTATATTGAATCAAAGCTTTTTCCGAAAAATAAGGAGCAAGATTGTCAACTTTATTTCTATAACGTCCATCGATTGGAGAAATAGCATTCAATGTATTTAAGGTCATCTGTAGTATTGTTGTCTAATTACAAAAATACTATATAGACTTGAAATAGACGAATATATATATGCTAAAAATTTGTCAATTATAGACTTCTTTTTTCAACCAATTTAGAATCTTTTTCCCTCTCGCTTTATAAACAGGACTTCCATGGGAAATTTCTTGTTCCAAAATTAATTGTAGTTCTTTATGAATCCATTTATTTTTTTTGCCAAAAATGTATAAAGTTTCCATAGTATATACTTTTACAGCAACTTTTTGATCTGAAATTAACCAGTCAAAACCTGTCGAAATCATCTTTTCTATGTGAGCATTGGTCAGATGTTTTTTTATTTCTGACGAATTTTTAGAATTGTAGGTAAGTGCTATGATCTCGCATATTTTGGCCATTGGTCGGATAATACTATCGTGCTTAACGGTTGAAATGTGATCTGTGAAGTAGTCTAAATGTGAATATATCAATTCCAAATTTTCACGAATAACAAAATCTAATACCTATAAATTCTAACTGAGGCCTCATTTGTATCATCAAATGCAATTTTAAGTAAAGATTTAAACAAATGCGGATTCTGAAGAATTAGTTGCGCATACTTCAATCGATATTTGCGATAAGAGTTAACTTTTGTATTAATTAGTTCTGTCAGTTCTTGCATAGTCATGTTTCAAAAACACAAATTTATGTGTATTTTTATTTTTTTTTAAACAAACACATGAAAAGAAAATAAGTCTGTTGCTTTTAGTAGCATTTGTCGTGATTCAATTTATTCCTGTAGCACTAGATCAATCTGAAATTGTTCCAATAGAAGATTTTATTAAAGTTATTTAATTACACATCAAGATGCTAAATTGTCTAGCGAACAGATAGAAATATTAAAAAAAATGGATAGAAACAATATAATAGGAATGATTGTTGTTTTATATAAGTCAATAGTATGTATTTAAGTTGTCATTTCCGTGTAAACGGAAATCCATATTTTTCAATAAATGAAGGATTCCGTATCAAGTACGGAATGACATATTGCAAAAAGTAATATTTATATGAGTAAATTAATAGTAAGTATCCTAAGTCTCTTTTTCTTTTTTTCTGCATTTGCACAAGGAGATATCAATCAACTGAATGCTCAGGGAGAGCGCATAGGAGTGTGGAAGAAATA
>JAWUWX010000002.1:0-12090 GCA_034111625.1 Flavobacteriaceae bacterium
AAGATCAATTCTGCTATTGTATTGATCTGTTCCTCCAACAATTTTACCGACATTATCTGAATTATCATCAGGATTTACATCAGAAGTAAAAACAGCACCTCCTTGACCAACAAAATTATTGTCTAGTGGATCAGTAAAGTCAATGGGAAGACTTTGCGAATATCCTAATGACATTGTCAAAAGGAATAAAAGTAATAAGGTAATTTTTTTCATGATTTAATAAGATTTTAATTAATATTGATTATAATAAGTTCTATATCTGTAAATATAATGGCTAACTATTGAGATATCCCTAAATAGTAACCCTACATAAAACATACAAATAAAATTTTATGCATCTTATTTAAAAAAATCAATTAAAACAGAGTGTAAACTGCATATAACAACTAAAGAAAACTAAAATAATTTTTGAGAAAAAATTATAGTTGTGGTAATGTTGTGGTAAGTTAAGTGCTTGTAGCACTTTCGATTAAGTTAATGAATTATTGTAGAGTCTTAAAAAGACTAAATATAGACTGAATAATAGAACTATACCTCGGTTTCTAAACTTAAGTAAATCTCTTGCATCACTAATTTTGGTGTTCTATCAACATAAAACAATCCCCAATGTTTTTCAGGTTCAAGTATTTCAGATGAGCCTTTCCAAGGCTCGTCAAATGCTTCAAAAACAAATGTAAGAATGTTGTCTTCTTTACACCAATTCACAAGGTCATTATAATAAATACTCTGAAGTTCTTCACTTACATTATGCGCATCGATACCTCTTCCATTAGAATTTGTAGCCCAACCTGCTTCTGTTATTACAACAATTTTATCCGGATACATATCAGCAACTGCGTAATAGTTTTGTTTGGTGTATTCTAGAGCTTCATGTATATTTTTATACTCCCATACAGGATATGTATGGATTGAGATAAAATCTACTTCTGCGACTAAATCTTTCATTTTTTCTAGCCATGGCAAATAATTTTCACAAAAAGTAACTGGTTGCTTCGCTCCTTTTTTAATCATTTTTACATAATTAATCACGCTTTTCACCGGCACATAATGATCTGTCCAATCAACACAGGCCTCATTTCCTGCTGATAATGAACAGATAATTTCAGGGTATTGATTTGCTATGTCAATCAATTTATTAATTTGATAAAGGTTTTTGGCTTTATTTTCAATTAGCACCTCTTCTGAATACGTTCCTCCCCATGGACAACCGTGATTATTCATTTCAGCAACTATATATGCACCTAGCATTACTTTAAAATCTAACTTTTCATTTTTGATCACTTCTAAGATTGTATCAGTATGTTGATCACAATCATATAAGCGTAAATATTTCCAGTTTTGAGATAAAATTAAAAGGTCTTCTTTTACTTCTTCGTAACTTGGACAGATACCTCCAGGTTGCTGCCCTTCTCTATAACCTGAATAACAAATTGCATTTCCTAAACTTATATTTAATACTGTAGAATAATTCATATAAAAATTTTGGTTTGATGGAGGCTAATCTACTGTTAAAAAACAGTAAATCTATAGTGGTAACAAACTTTAAAAGGATTTGAATACTATTTTATTAATATATCACCTAAACACTTTTAAAGTTGAATTTACTTTAATATCAACAATAAATATGTCTGCTTATTTGATAATAAAACAATAAATTTTTGGATTTGACTATTTTCTAAAACTTACGTTTTTCATGTTTATCCCAAAGTCCCCAATATGCTCCAACAACTCCTTCATCTCCGACTTTCCAAGACTCATCAAATGATGAAAAATAAAAAATCTCAATATCTTGTTTTGCAGACCATACTTGTGTATTAATAAAATACTTCATCGCATTTTCTGCAGATGGTGTTGCACCTTTATAACCTTCGCCTTGACTTGGCCATCCGGTTTCAGTAATAATTACTGGCTTACCTTGTCCTGCATCTGTTGCTTGACCAAACATTTGCTGCATGTGATTCAATGAATGTTCTATACTACATCCTTCCCAATATGGATAACAATTCGCTAAAATAACATCAGAAACTTCTACAAGTTCAGGATGTCTTGAAAATTCATAATACGCATCTACATAACCTACAGGAATATTTGGTAAGGCCTCTTTTACACGTTTTATATAACCAAGTAATTGTTCTAATGTTAAATCATTTCTGTATAAAACTTCATTACCAACAGCAGCAATATCTACACATCCTTCATTGGCCAATGTAATTAAGGCTTCTATCTCCTCTTCATTTTTTTCTAAATCATCTCCAAGCCATGCACCAACTAACGTTTTCATGCCGTGTTTATGAGCAATACGTGGAATATTTTCGTTTCCTTCTATACAAGAAAAAGAACGCACCCATTTTGAGTATGGTTTTAGTATTTTTATACGTCGCTCTACCTGCTCCTTTGTAATAGTATCGCCTGGTTCTTGTCCGTCTTCGTACATACTAAAACAAATTCCACGCATACCACTTTCAAGTGTATTGCGCCATAATTTTTTTAATTCTTCTGCTGACATTTCATTAAAGTCAACACCGACATTCTCAGTGAAATTTGTATTCTTTAATGAAAAATGATAGTCTTTTCTGTATGACATAGTTTTATTCTTTTAATTAGTGTTATTCAATTTTTTTTTACTTAACTATACTTAAGGGTTTCATTTTTGTCCCATATTCCCCAACGAGCACCCAGTTCTCCTTCAACTCTTACTTTCCAAGTTTCATCAAATGATGAGAAATAGAACATCTCTATATCTTCATTTTTTGTCCATTCTTGGGTTTGAATAAAATACTTCATCGCTTTTAATTGATTTGGATATGCATTTTCAACTGTTTGACCTTGACTTGGCCAACCTGTTTCTGTAATAATTACTTTTTTACCATTTGCAACTTTTTTGGTAATGGCGTGCATTTGTCTTAAATTCATTAAAGAGTCTTCTAAACTTGAGCCTTCCCAGAAAGGGTAACAATTTGTTAAGATAACATCTGAAACTTCTACTAATTTAGGGCGTTGATAAAATTCATAATAAGTATCAACATAACCTACTGGTATATTTAAACCAACTAAAGCCTCTTTAACTCTATTTATATAGTTTATTAGTTCTTCTTCTGTTATATCATTACGCAGTAATACTTCATTACCAACTGCTGCAATATCAACATATCCGGATTTTGCTAAATGTATTAATGTCTCAATTTCTTTTTCATTGCGCTGCCTATCATCACTAATCCAAGCACCTACCATCGTTTTTAATCCTTTTTCATGAGCAACTTTGGGTATTAGTTCGTTACCTTCTGTACATGAAAAAGAACGAACAGATTTTATATACGGAGCAATAACTTCCATTCGCTTAAGAATTTGAGCTTCTGTTAAAATATCACCAGCTACTTGTCCTTCAATATAAGGACTAAAACAGATACCATGTAATCTGCTTTCTAATTTTTCAGAAAATAAATTTTTAATTTCTCTTTCATTCTTTTTACTGAAATCAATTTTAGAAATTGCTCCTAAAGTTAAACCTCCATTAACTAAAGAAGCCAATTTACCAGCACCATAAGCTGAAGATGTTTCTTTTACTGCTTTTCTTTTTTGTAATTCTGCACTAATTTCTAAAGCTTTTTCTTCTGTAAGGTCATAATTCCGCATTATCCACATAGCTCCAAGTGTACCAACTATTGGTAAACCTGAGTAAAATAATCTTATTCCTGTAATTGACGCTTCAGAGTTTACAGCATCTGTTACAAAACCTACTAATGACATAATAGCACCTGTCAATAATCCTGCAATTGCAAAACCAAACTTTACCATCCACCAATAAATAGCTCCAAAAACACCCTCTCTTCTTTTCCCAGTATTTAACTCATCTATATCTATGACCTCTGAAGTCATAGACATCATTAAAGTAAATAAACTACCAATCCCAAAAGAGAAAAAAGGCAATGCAAATAAAAACATATAGGGTTTTCCTGGTATAAATAAAAACCAAAGCATAATATATCCTATAACAGAAATTCCTTGTGAAACTAAAAAGGCTTTCTTTTTACCCATTACTTTTGACATCTTTGCGACGATAGGTATCACCACAAAAGTAGTTGCTAATGCGCCTATACTACCTAATAAAGTTGGCCAAATACCTGCTGCTGCTGCATCTCCATTAAATAAATAATAAACTACAATAAAAAATGAAAAACCAGCAACTGTATTAAAGGCATTGAAAATTAAAAAGGTTGAAAAACACAATTTTCTAAAAACTGGAATTTTAAAAGCTTCTTTAAAATTTTCTAAAATCTCTTTTAGACTACCTCCAATAGTTTTTAAAGTTAATGGAGTCAAACTTTCGTCATCTTTAGTTGATTCACTTTTTATAAAAAACGCAGGAACCATTGCTAAAATAGCACAAATAACACCGACCCAAATAGCCAAAGTTCTAGTTGCTACTGCAGCACCTCCTTCAAACCAAGAAGGGTCATACATTACCACCCAAAACCAAGGTGCAATTACCCAAGCCCATTGCCCTATCCACTGAGCCACTGCCATAATGTTTGTACGCTCATGAAAATCATCACTCATCTCATAACCCATAGCTACGTATGGCACAGAAAAAATAGTCAATCCTAAATAAAATACTAGTGACCAAAGTAAGAAATATGTGAAATTATAACTTAAACCATCTACTTCATATAATTGCCACATGAGTGAGAAGGCCACTCCCATAATCACAGCACCTAAAAACACATAATGTCTTCGCCTTCCCCAAATAGACCTAGTATTATCTGAAATAAATCCCATTACTGGGTCTGTTATTGAATCGAAAACACGAGGAAGAAAAAATAAAATTCCCCACATCCAAGTAGGAAACCCTAAATCTTGAATTAAGACAACCATAAAAATACCTAAGGCAGCTGGAAACATTTGGTTTGCAAGCATACCCAGTCCAAAAGCTATTTTTTGACCCATAGGGACTTTAGCTTTACTTTCGGTTTTTATATTTTCCATATTGTCTTTAGTTAGATATATTAGTTAGTTATAGTATTTTCGTTTGGAATAACAATGGTTTGAATTGCTTGTCCGCTTATTTGAATAGTTATAGATTTTCCGCTTAATTTTAAGTTTATATTTTTTGTTTCTTTTCCTTCATTAAATAAAACAACAGCAATAGAACCATCAGGGTTTTTAGCCGCAGTTGCCATTAAATTTTTATCTGAAATATCTAAACCAATTACAACTGCTTTCGGTCTTATATACTTACTAAAATGACTTAGAGTGTAGTATAGAGGTGTAAAATAAACTTCATCTTTTTCAGGATCTACAATTACAGGTGCAACACACCAGTTTTTAAACCAATTTGGTCCACCATGTGTATCTAAAAACATATTCCAATCAACCCATCCATCTACCCAATTATTAAGGCATCCTATAATATCTCTTGCATATCTATTTACTGGAGCATATTTAGGATGTAAATACTTATCCTTTTCAGGAGCCCAATCCCAGCCCCAATCTGTCGCTTCTTTTTTCCAATACCAAGCATCATCTTTCCATTTTGGAATTTCAGAATCTACACATGCTTCAGATTGGATTAAGTATTTGTTTGGCGCTTTTGTGTGTGCGTATTGAAGTTCGTCAGGGAAATAGTCATAGGTGCTAGCATACCAATGAATAGCGGTTCCATCAAAATATTTTGAAGTCTCTTCATCTTTATACATAGAATCTACCCATTCATTTAAATGTTCTCTATTCTGATCATAGCCAAGAATTTTCACATCATGCCCATCTGCTTCTAATTTTGGGCCTAAATGATTTTGAACAAAATTGGTCATTTCATCTGGTGAAAAATGCATGCTTTCCCAATTATTTCCATTCCCTAAAGGTTCATTTTCTACTGTAAAGCCCCAAATATCAATTCCTTCAGTTTTATAAGCAGTTACATATTTTGAGAAAAATAATGCCCAAGTATCGTAATATTTTGGGAGTAACTTTCCACCAACCCAATCGTTATTATCTTTCATCCAAGGAGAAGCAGTCCATGGGGAAGACAAAATTTTAAATCCATCTTTAGATACAGCCATAGCATCTTTAATCATTGGAATGATATCATCTTTATCTTCTTCAATAGAGAAGTGTTTTAATTCTAAATCATCTACAACTGGTGAATATGAATATTGACTTAATGAAAAATCACAAGAATTCATATGTGTTCTTGTTAATGAATACTTTGCACCGCTTTCACCGAAATAAGCCTCTATAATTTTATCGCGATTCTCTTTACTCAGTTTATTTAATAATGATGCTGATGATTCTGTAAAAGAACCTCCAAAACCGGTAATTGTTTGCCGCTTTTGTGCTGATAATAGTTTTATTTGAACTATATCTTCTTGCGTTTCATTAGGCGAAAAATCATCCAATTTGGTTAAATTGTTTCCGCTAGCGGAAGTTTCATAAACTTCTACTTCTAATTTTTCTTGCTTTTTTGAACAACTCATTATCATAAAAACTAAAAAAATGATAAAAAAATAATTAATTGCTTTCATCGGTTAATTTCTTACTAGTTAATGTTTGGGTGGAACTAATACGTCTTTCATTAGTGCTTCTTTATCACCATTATAAGTTTTTGTAATTGGGTTTCCATTTCTAGTCAATCCTTTAAAAACTCCTTTATCTACTTTGTCCCAAAGCGCGAATTTGGCTTTGCCATCTACAGTCATTAAACCAAAGTGTTTTTCTGAATTTCCTGCATTATCGCCACCTTTCCAAGGCTCATCAAAACCTTCAAAATAAAAACATGACAATCCTGCTTCATTGGTCCATTCTCGCATATGCTGGTAATAGAGAGCTTCTTTATATTCATCACATGCTTTAGATCCATCTGGTCCATAATGACCTATTGATAAACTTGCCCATCCTGTTTCACCAATATGAATTGGCTTATCTATGCCAAGGCTTTTCATATATTTTTTAACATTTTCAAATTGCATCTGAGCATAATTTTTTGCTCTTAACATAGCAGCATCTGTTTTTTCTAAATCGGTCATTTCTCCCTGTCTTTCTGACTTTAACCAAAATTCAGGTTGATAATGAGTATCATGCATAGGATACGTATGCATAGAAATATAATCTACAGCATGAATCAATTTATTCAAATCTTCTACATGGTATTCATCTCCACCTCCTCCCCAAGAAGCAAAATTATCTGAACTTGTAATCCATAAATCTTTAGAAAGTTTTCCTTCTTTTTTTAAGTCTTGTAAGTAGTTTACCCATTTTAAAATTATCCATGGTTCAACATAATAAGATTCAGCCCATTTAACCATAGCCTCATTCCCTACAGCAATGACCTTTACGATATCTGGATACTGATTAGCTAAAGCAACTGCTTTTTCCATCTGTGAAATGTTAGCCTCACTTTCTACATTATGGTCTCTTGGCTGATCGGTAAATGCATTTTTACAGTCTATCCAAGCTCCCAACATCACATACATCTCAAAACTTGAATCTTCCTTTTTTAATTCAGTAATTGCTTTTAAAGCATTTTCAGCCTGTGGTTTATGGACTTTATAAGTTCTAATAAATTTAACACCGATTGCGGCAAGAAGTTTCATATCCTCCTTGAGTTCTGCTAAAGTTGGCTCAATATTATGATCATTATGCCTATAACCTCCATAGGACATTGCTAAATATTCTGGGTTACCCAAAATATCTTTTGCACTTAAATCTAATTGTTCATTCACTGTATTATGAATTTCTTTTTTAATAGTACGATTACATGAAAAGGCAAGTAATACTAAAAAAAAGCAAACAATTATTTTCACATATTTTATCATACTCAAAATTTATTTTTTTAATGAAACTATTATTTGATCAATTTCGCCTGTTCTTTCAAAAACCTTTTTACTAGTTTCTAAATCGATATGTAAACTATCTAATTCAATTGTATTTCCGTTGACCAGAAGTACACGAATCCCATTATGATCAGAAAGATTATATATAATTGGAATTTGACAATAGGTAAAGCATATTGAACCTTTTTCCAATTCAATTGCTTTTACTTCTTTACTCAATGCAGTATATCTAAATGTTCTTGTTGTTTCAATAAATTCTTCTCCTCTTAATAATCTTGGATTAAATTGCAACAAACCTTGCTTAACAAAAATACCTAACTCTCCAAATCTACTTAATATATCTTCTTTTACCTGACCTGTCATTCCTGGTTGTTGCGCCCCTTTTCCTCCAGGAGTATGGGAATAAGGATCCGTTGGGAAAGCCCCATACAATTCCGGTGATTTATGCACTCCTATCCCTTCATTTATTTCATAATAATGTTCTAATAACTTTCCAATTGTAACTTCACTTTCATTATTTTGAACTGCTAATAAACATGTTTCTTGAACACTTAATAATAATTTAGAAACCATGTGCCAATAGATTGAACCTAAACCTTCATATCCAAAGAATGTTCCTGAACGACCTGTAAATGATTTATGGTCAAACATATCTTCAAATACTTCCAAGAGTAAACTTCGATCTTTATTGACAAGTGACACATATTTTTCTTCTGGTAAAATTGCCAATGCTTCCTTTAAACTAGCTGCATTATTAAAGTTCCCATTGAAATGATAATTGCCTAAAGTATCTTTTTGGATAATCTGTGTGTTTCCATCTTTTAAAAGTTGCTGTAATAATTTAGATTTATCGACAGCATCAGATGGTATATTGTTTTTATCGACAAATCGAGATAGTTCTTTATTTGGATATAAAATATAACTGTATTGATCGGGTCTAAAAAGATTACTATTTTTTAATGCATCCAATAATTCCAATGATGCTTCTCCAGAAATATAACCTGAACTTAAAACGGCAACTTGGCCTTCCAGCATTTCTGGTAAATAAGAAACTGATATTTCAGAATCGTTAACAACAGTCATTAAGTTATAGGAATGGAATAATTTATCTTCTCGTTTATTTGCATTAATTGTATGCTCTAAGTAGGCTTTAGAAACTTCAAAAAATTCTAATAAATCTTTCTTAGTTATTACACCTTTATCGCTGGTAAATCCGTTTTTATAAATAAAATTTCTATAAGTACTTCCAGCAGTTCCTAAGCCATCTACTAATGTTTTTCTGTCTTTATCAGAGAATGAACCCGCAAGAATATGTTTACTTTCATTAAAAGTTGCTAACACTTCTTTAAAGAAGGTTGCCAGCTCAATTGATATCTCACAATCGCCTTCAGGCATTTTTACGACAACATCTTCGAAAAAGTTTAGGAAACGTCTTAAATAATATAAAGTAACCATTGACACTCCATTACCCACTAGGGCATTGTTTGCGTCATTCCATTCTGGTCTTTGCGTATTCAACCATATTCCTGCTTCTGGAATAAAGTTGGATACTTTTGCAAGAACTGTTGCTAATAATTTCTCAACTAAATTCACTTTATGAATAAAGAAATTTTCATCTCTTAATAATGCTCCATCTGCTCCTAGTTCTGTTCTTTTTAGACGAATTTTTTCATCCAATTCTTCATCAAACTCAATCGTATCTTTTGGATTTACTAAGATGTCTTCATAACTTTTAATCTTGTAAGGTACATTAGCATAAACGAAAATATCTCTGTTAAAATAACTTGCTAATTTGTTAGGATAATGATCTTCTATAAATTCTAAAAACTTAAGTAAATATATGATTTGATGATCTCCCCAATAGCCGATATACGACCATGGATTATCTTCTTCTACAGTTTCCCAGTCAAAACCCCCTTTAGTAACCCTATATGGATTGTATCCATCGAATGTAGAGGCGTTTAAAAACTTATGAATCATACTTTCAATAAACTCTGGGTATGAGTGTGCCAGCGCTTCCCAGTTTTGAAATATATCTCTCCAATTTCCTTCGTAATCAAGAATTTTAGAACCGTCAACTTCACTTCGTGTGTTTATAGAGAATTTGTTCCAAGGTCTACTTGGGTCACCATGTCTTCTACTGAATTTTAATGGCAAATATTCAAAGCATAGTCGTTTGAAATTTTTATCATCATCATTTTCAGCAATCTCTTTAATTATATTTAAGTTAAATACCGTTGGCAATTTTGCCAAAATATTTTCTTTTTTCTTGAATACTTTTTTGTTTGCGTTTGCAATATATTTAGTGAAATCACTTTTGTCAATATTATAATTATCATCAAAAATTCCACCTCTCATAATATTGAAAAGCGTATTTGCAAAGTGTCGCGTATTACGTAATTTATTAGTACTTAATTGTATAGCATCTGATGCTCCTGCCAATTCTAATAAATGCTTTGTACCTGCTTCAATATCTTCTTGAACTAAATTTATTAGATTAGATTCATTTTTTATTTTTTCTGAAATTTCACAAATGTCATTCATATTCTGATTAACATTAGCGATCAGCATCCAATTCTTATTTTCTTGAGTTGCTAAGGTTATATCTGTAGAAATAAAATAGGCTCCTTTTTCTGCTTTAATATCTAATTCTTGATGAATTTCTTTCCCTTTTCTAAAATTATTAAGTTGTAAAGAAGAAATTAAATATGTTGGATTTTCAATTCCTAATGACCAAACAACATTAGATTTAAGTGCTTCACTAGGTTCTGCTTTATCTACAATAATAGCACTTAGAGCAAAAATACCTAAGCCTGATTCTTGTTCTAACTCGCTTTTTTTATAAGCATCAACTAAATTACTTGAAGCTTTTTGTAAATCTTCTCCAACACCGTAAGGAAGAATATTTTGTAACCCATCCAAAACAGTTATAGATACATCAGAATCGTTATTATTAATCAAAGTAGATTTTTTTACAAATCCAAACGAATCACTAGTATTCCAATGGTATCTGAAAGTGATTCCTAAATCTTCATTTGTCTCTTCAAAAACAAGTTTGTTTCCATACCTGTTTTTATAGAGATTTCTTTTAATAGTATAAACACCTTGGTATTTATCAGAAAAAGGCTCCCATAAGAATGTTTTATCCTCTTTATGAACTTGAAGTATCGTTTTACTTCCTGTTATTTCAGCAGATTCTGTAATTTTATCATCTGTATAATAAGGAAATAATGCGTTTTCTGCATTTTTTCTACCTGCAGATAAACCTCCATTGCTAGAGATAAACATCCAGTGATTAGAGTTGCTAACAAGACTTATAAAAAAAGGTCTCATTTGGTCGCAATTAGATATTTTATAATAGTTTTCGTTTTCAAAAGAGATTAGTTCTCCTGTGATTTCGTTTTCTTCAAATGAAGCTAAGTTGCTTCCTACATATATTGAATTTTTACTCATATTATAGTTTCGTAATCTTTTTTACTAGAGATTTATATTAGGTTAGTTATTATTAAGTATTTTAAATTCAAATAGTTAATCGACCTGTTAATTTAGTACGATCTTAATTTTGCATAAATTAAGACCGTACTTTATTAATAAACAAATTCAAATAACATATCGTTTAATGGTTTATTAGTTTTAAATTAATTAGATTACTGAATTGTTAAAGAAACATTATCGATATTAATAATTCCACCACAAGTTGCAGCACCTCCACAAACTAATTCAAATAATAGTGACACTCCTCCATCAACATTACCTGCTGTAGTAAAAGTATAAGATCTTGGTGTCCAAGTAGCCGCTACATTTGAGTCCCCCGCGATAAGCACATGTTGAGCTGCAGGCAATCCAGAACCATCTGCTGGTTCAGAAAAAGTAAATGCTTGAAAAACAGCACCGTCTGCTAAAGGGTTAGCAGCATCTGCTTTTATATCAAAACTAACAACATAAGTTGTATTAGGTAAAATAGTACCAACACCAAACCTTTCTTGTTTTATACCGGGATTTGCTCCTTGACCCGTTTGAATCTGACCAGAGTTTGTACCTCCTCCATTACTAACTGAAGTAGAAATTGTAGTTGTACCTCCGTTATCAAACAATAGCCAACAGTCTCCATTTACTTCAAAATCTCCATCGGCAATAAACTCACCCGCTGGAGGTGTTGGGCAAGTACCGCCACCTCCACCACCGCCGCCGCCGCCAGCTCCATATAAGTTTAAGTCATCAAAATAATATGTAACCGTGTTATTTTCATCTAGATCAAAGAATA
>JAWUWX010000003.1:0-65365 GCA_034111625.1 Flavobacteriaceae bacterium
GTGTTACAGAACTCGAGAAATTTATTATCCTTCCATTATTGGCTAAAAGTGTAGATGCCTCTCTCATTGTGTTGAACACTCCTTTTACATTTACATCAAAAATTCTATCAAAATCTTCGTCCGTTGTGTCTTTAATCAATTTATAAATTGCAATTCCAGCATTGTTTATCAATACATCAATTTTTTCAAACTTCTCAATGGTTTTTTGAAATAATATTTTTACGTCTTCCGATTTGCTAACTTCAGCTTTGATAGCAATAGCTTGTCCATCACTTTGTAAAATTTCATTTACTACACTTTTGGCAGTTTCTTCACTGCCTGAATAATTAACCACCACTTTTGCACCATTTTTAGCAAGAGTTTTGGCAATGGTCATTCCAATACCTCTTGAAGATCCTGTTATGATTATTACTTTTCCTTTTAACTTGTTCATTTATTATCTTTTGTTTTTATTAGTTTCTGCCAACTTGTTGCTAACGTGTTTGTATATGGTTTGTTGCGTGTTAAAGCCCTTAATTTAGTAAATACAAACTGAATAGAAAATCCGCTAGGATTTTCAGAGTACACACAGAAAAGTAATTAATTATACACGTTGTTGAATGCAGTTATTTTTTTCTTTAAAATTTATAGCCAATACCAATACTTACTCTGTTATCCCGAAAGTTGTTAATGGTTCTTTGTCCCTCAAAGCCATGTCTAAAGCGTGCATCAAAAAAGAATTCTTTTATTGTATTATATTCTATACCTAGAATACCATTCCATTTTTTAAGGCCAGAAATATCATTCATTAAAGAAGCCGTTAAAACTTGAGTACCAGTATATATTTTAAACTTTTTGTTAAAGTGAAATTTTAACAATACTGGGACTGTTAAATAAAGCTCATCAACAGACTCTCTAAAACCATTATTAAAAAGCCTTTCTCTTTTTTCAGACCTTAAGTTTAACTCTAATTGTAAACTCCAATTGTCACTAAACTTAAAATCGGACCAAATACCTATATAAGGTAAATTAAGCTTGTAATTTAAACTACTATTGTTAGTTTGAAATTCATAACCAGTAAGCAAACCTAATGTTACTTTTTTATCTTTTAAATGTTCAGAATCTGTTTGTGCTTGTAAAGAAAGCATGCTAATGAAACATGCAACTACTAAAATAGTTTTTCTCATAATTTGTTGATTAATTTAATTTTGAATCAAAATTAAATTAGAAGCACATTAATAAATCACAATGTAATCACAAACAAATTATAATAACTTGTTAATTGTTTTTTAAAACTCTTGAAGAAACTATGATAAAAAACATAAAAAGCCCTGTATATCCAACTCAGAATTCTGTAATCCAAATTCTAAATTTAATGCTTTTAGTGTTTTTTTTATTCTGATTTATTCAAAGGCAAAGTAAATTTAAAATCACTTCCTTTTCCTTTTTCGCTTTCTACCCAAATTTGTCCACCGTGTTTCTCTACAAATTCTTTACAAAGGACTAATCCTAAACCAGAACCTCTTTCATTTTCAGTCCCATTGGTTCTTGTATTTGTACCAAGCTTAAATAATTCATTTCGTGAGTCTTCATTCATGCCAACCCCATTATCTGAGATAGTAATTTCAATAAATTCTTGGTTACGTACTGTGAGAATATCTATTCTTCCTTCTGAATGAGTGAATTTTATAGAATTTGAAATTAGATTTCTCAAAATTGTCATTAGCATATCTTTGTCAGCATAAATTTCCATTTCATCGGATTGAATAAAATTTATAGATATACTTTTAAGTTTGGCAATTGCTTTTGAGCCTTCTAATACTTTTTGGATAACTGCTGACCAGTTTAAATATTCTGGATTAAAAATAATTTGTTCGGTCTGTGACTTTGCCCAATTTAATAAATTATCTAGTAAATAAACGGCACTTTTAGCAGATGAATGTAGCAGTGTTAAAAACTTTTCATATTTTACACCATCTCTTTCTTTTATGTCTTCAATTAACAATTCCGAAAAACTCTCAATGGTTATAAGCGGGCTACGTAAATCGTGAGCTATAATAGAAAAGAATTTGTCTTTTGTAGCATTTGCAATTTGCAGCATTTGTTCACTTTCTTTTACCGCCTGTTCTGCTTTTTTCTGTTCGGACAAATCCATGTTTGTTCCACTAACCCTTATTGGTTTTTTTGTTTTATCAAAAGTGATAAATCCACGAGATAGAACAGGAACATATTTACCCTGCTTGTGTAATAATCGGAATTCCACTTTATAACTATCCTGCCTTTTTTTTAGAGCACCTCTAAATATTTCGTCAACAAGAGGTTTATCATCAAGATGCATTAATTTTTCCCAAAGTGATGAATTTGGCTGAATTTCATTAGGTTCATATCCTATTTGTTTCCACCATTGAGGTGAATAATATAACTCGTCAGTAATTAAATCCCAATCCCAATGGGCATCGTTTGAACCCTTAATAACCAAATTTAATCTTTCCTCACTCTCTTTGGTTTTTTTTAATGCATTTTTTAATTCTGTCTCTTGTGTTTTTCTGTCATTGTGAACTGAAGACTGCGATTGTAAAATTTCATTTTGCTTTTCAAGTATAGCAATCTTATTTTCTAATTCTTGATATGTTGGTTTATCCATCAGTTTCATTTTTTAAAATTGCTTATAACTTGTTATATAAGAAGAAATACTTGGTTTGTCTAGGTTCAATTTCCAAATAACAGAACTTTTAAGTTATTTTATCAGTTTTGTAAAATAGATAGGATAGCAATTTCTTCTCTCCATCAATGATATCCTTTTTTATTAAGTAAGCGAGTTCAATAATTATAATAAGATTCCTGCTCGCGCAGGAATGAAAATCTGATTAAATAATTTCAACAATCAACCCATTATCAGTTTTTTCAACTTTGGCTAATTTGTTTTTAGTCAATCCTTTAATAGTCTTGTCCCATTTTTTATTGGATAACTCACTTTGAGTTTTTAGTTCGTTTAAATCAATAGGAGAATTTGCTTTTAAGATATTTAAAACTATCTTTTCATCATCAGTCATTGGGATTGAAACATTCTCTGGTTTCATTTGAGGAAAGAATAATACTTCTTGAATAGAAGGGTTATCAGTTAAAAACATAATCAGACGATCCATTCCTATTCCCATTCCAGAGGTTGGTGGCATTCCATATTCTAAAGCACGTAAAAAATCGTGGTCTATAAATTCAGTAGCTTCATCATCTCCTTTTTGTGCCAATTTCAATTGATGTTCAAATCGTTCACGCTGATCAATAGGATCATTTAATTCAGAATAGGCATTTGCAATTTCTTTACCACATACCATTAACTCGAAACGCTCAGTCAATTCTGGATTGTCTCTGTGCTCTTTACATAGCGGACTCATTTCCTTCGGATAATCGGTGATAAATGTTGGTTGGATATAGTTTCCTTCACATTTTTCACCAAAAATTTCATCAATCAATTTCCCTTTACCCATAGTTCCATCTACAGAAACATTCATAGATTTTGCAGCAGTTCTTATTTCATCTTCTGTTTTTCCTGTAATGTCAAAACCAGTAAAATGTTTAATAGAGTCTGCCATAGTTATTCTTGCATATGGCGCCTTAAAATCAATTGTATGTTCGCCAAATGTAGCTTCAGAAGTTCCGTTTACAGCAATTGCACAATGTTCTAACAATTGCTCTGCAAACTCCATCATCCAATTGTAATCTTTATAGGCAACATAAATCTCCATGGCTGTAAACTCAGGATTGTGAGTTCTATCCATTCCTTCATTACGGAAGTTTTTAGAAAACTCATATACACCTTCAAATCCACCAACAATCAATCTTTTTAAATACAACTCATTAGCAATACGCATATATAATGGAATGTCTAAAGAATTGTGATGTGTTATAAATGGCCTTGCAGCAGCTCCTCCAGGAATCGGTTGTAAAACAGGTGTTTCAACTTCCATATATCCAGATTCGTTAAAGAAATCACGCATTGCAGTAAACAATTTGTTTCTTTTTATAAATACTTCTTTTACATGAGGATTTACAACTAAATCAGCATAACGCTGTCTGTAGCGCATTTCTGCGTCTGTAAAACCGTCAAATACATTTCCATCTGCATCTATTTTTGGTAATGGCAAAGGTTTCAAGGCTTTGCTTAATAAAGTAAAGTTTTTTACTTTGACACTTTTTACACCTACTTGAGTTGTAAATAGCGTTCCTTCAATACCAATAAAATCTCCAATATCTAACAACTTTTTATAAACGTCATTGTAGAGTGTTTTATCTTCTCCAGTACAGATTTCATCACGATTAAAATACACTTGAATTTTCCCTTCACTATCTTGTAACTCAGCAAAAGATGCTTTTCCTTGAATTCTACGAGACATTAATCTTCCTGCAATTACCACCTGTTTATCTTCAGCAAAATTTTCTTTAATCTGTTTAGAAATATGATCTACAGGATAAAGGTTGGCTGGATAAGGGTTGATTCCCAATTCTCGTAACTTTGTAAGTTTTTCACGTCTTACAATTTCTTGTTCTGATAATTGCATTCTTAATAGTTTATTATTGTTGAATTAATAATTCTAGTGTGCAAAGATACAATCAATTAAAGAATTATTAGAATTGATTTTAGAAATAATGAGATTAAAGAAGTTATATGTAGTAAAAAAACTTATATATTTGTAGTCTGTAATTTAATTACAGATTAGTTGTGTTGTTATGACGTAGAAATGCGTCAAGTGGTTTTTAAAACCAATGGAAAGCCTCCCGATATTCGGGACGCTTTTTTTAGTTTATAGCAAATTATTTATTGGTTGTAAGTGAAGAATAGTCCTTTGTATTCCCAGAATTTTGTAATATACAATCCAAGAAAAATAATACTCACCAAGAATTTTAAACCTGTTGAAAGCATAAATCCTACTAACGAGCCAAAGGCTGCTTTTACTGCTCGTTTACTATCTGTGCTATCATGAATCAATTCACCAACGAATGCCCCTAAAAACGGCCCAACAATTATTCCTAAAGGCCCAAGGAAGACCAATCCAATGATCAATCCGAGTATTGTTCCCCAGATTCCATATTTACTTCCACCAAATTTTTTGGTTCCCCAAGCAGGAATTATAAAATCTATTCCCCATATTAATATTGCAACACCAAGCGTAATTCCTAGAAAAGTCCAATCCATCGGAATAACTTTGGTTAAATGTAATATGAGAAGCCCAATCCATCCCGTTATAGGTCCAGGAAGAACTGGTAAAAATGAGCCAATAACTCCTAATAAAACAAAAAAGAATCCTACGAAAAGTAAAAAAATATCCATGTGTTTTATAAGTGTTTAATGTTTATACTAGAAAGATAACAATAACTGTGCTAAAATATTGAAACTTTAAAAATGAATCTAAAAATTAGAGTATAGAATAGTAAGGAGACTTGTTTTGAAAGTAGAGGTAGTTGATTAAGAGAAAATAATATTGTATTTTCACGCATCAATAAAACCTAATGAAACAGCGATTATTAATTTTATTTTGTTGTGTATTCTTTTTTACTTCTTGTGATTTTTTTCAGAAGAAAGAATTTGTAAATGCTACTGCTATTGATACAGTAATTGACTTTAATTCAGTTGATGTTTTTCCCTTGTTTCCTACTTGTGATAGCATTCCATCTCAAGAAAAGCAAAAAATATGTTCGCAGATAAAACTCTCAGAACAGATTTACGCATCATTATCTACTCAAGAAATTATCTCAACAGATAAACTAAATGACACGATTTTAATTAAATTGAATATTGATAATTCTGGAAAAGTATCTTTATCAAGTTTAATCGCTAATGGTCATATTAATCAACAGATTCCTAATCTAGATAGTTTAATAGAAAGTGGAATTAAAAAATTGCCGTTATTAAAACCTGCCATTAAAAGAGGGATGCCAGTTACTACAGAATTCACATTACCTATTATAGTAAAGAACTAGTCGTTCAACATTTTCCACAACTGATCTTTTAATTCTATCAATCCGATTTGGGCGATAGAAGAAATAAATAAATGAGGAATAGTAGTTGGAATTTCTTTTTCGATTTCTGCTTTCAATTCTTCATCTAGCATATCAGACTTTGAAATGACCAATAAACGCTCTTTATCTAATAATTCAGGATTGTGTTTTTTAAGTTCATTGAGCAAAATATCATACTCTTTATTGATATCATCACTATCAGCAGGAATCAAAAATAATAGGGTAGAATTACGTTCAATATGACGTAAAAAACGATGCCCTAATCCTTTTCCTTCTGCAGCACCTTCTATAATCCCTGGAATATCTGCCATGACAAAGGATCTATGGTCACGATATTTTACAATTCCAAGATTGGGCTTTAAAGTTGTGAAAGCATAATCAGCAATTTTAGGTTTTGCAGCTGTAATTACGGATAATAGCGTTGATTTTCCTGCATTTGGAAATCCAACTAATCCTACATCTGCCAATAACTTTAATTCTAGTTGATACCAATTTTCTTTCCCATCAATTCCAGGTTGTGCATAACGTGGAGTCTGATTGGTAGAAGATTTAAAATTCCAGTTTCCAAGACCGCCTTGTCCACCTTCTTCAAGTATTATTTCTTCTCCTTCTGATGTTATTTCAAACAATATTTCATTTGTTTCCACATCACGAATAATAGTTCCTAATGGAACATCAACATAAACATCACTACCATCTTTTCCAGTACTTCTGCTTTTACTTCCGTGTCCACCATGATCTGCTTTAAAATGCTTGTTGAATTTTAAATTTATTAAAGTCCATAAGTTTTTATTGGCACGTAATATTACATGTCCTCCACGACCACCATCACCACCATCAGGTCCTCCTTTGGTAATGAATTTTTCTCGGTGTAAATGCACAGATCCTTTTCCTCCCTTACCAGAAGCAGCATGTATTTTTACATAATCGGCAAAATTTCCTTCAGTCATTATTCCTATTTATAGTGTGTCGATAATAGCACTTAATCTATTCGTAATTTGGTCAATATCACCTACACCATCTGCTCCAAAATATTTATTTTGTTCAGCATAAAAATCTTTTAAAACCGCAGTCTTCGTATTGTATTCATTAAAGCGATTTCTTATTTTTGATTCGTCTTGATCGTCTGGACGACCACTTACTTTTCCTCTTTCTAATAATCTCTCAACAAGTAAATCTTCTGAAACTTCAAGCGCTAGCATTCCATTAACTATCTCTCCCTTTTCAGATAAAAAAACATCCAATGCTTCTGCTTGAGAAGTTGTTCTTGGAAACCCATCAAATATAAATCCGTTCGCTTCAGCATTTTTTTCTACTTCAGCGTTTAACATTTCAATAGTCACTTCGTCAGGAACTAAATTGCCATGATCCATATAAGATTTGGCCAAGATTCCAAGTTCAGTATTGTTTTTAATATTGTAACGGAACACATCTCCTGTTGAAATATGGATCAGGTTGTACTTGTTTTTTAATTGTTCAGCTTGAGTTCCTTTTCCGGCTCCTGGAGGTCCGAATAATACGATATTAGTCATTTGTTGGGTTGTTATTTTATAAATACTATCTAAATTCCTGCCTAAATTATTATAATCCAATCCGTAACCAATGATAAATTCATCAGGAATAGAAAGCCCTATATAATCAATAGGAAGTGCTTTTTTAAAAACTGTTGGCTTAAAAAATAGTGTTGCAATTTTTAAATTTTTTACTTTTTTATTTTTGAAAATATCATAGATTTTCTGAAGCGTTCCTCCAGTATCAATAATATCTTCAAGTATGATTACAGTACGTCCTGTTAAGTCTTCATTAATTCCGACTAATTCATTTACAGTACCCGTAGATTTAGTTCCTTCGTATGAAGCCAATTTTACAAATGAAACTTCACAGTCTGTAGGATAGTGACGGATAAAATCTGCGACAAACATAAAGCAACCATTCAAGATACCTATAAATATTGGAATCTCACCTTTGCAATCTTCAGCAATCTGTTTTGCCATAGATTCAGTAATATGTGCTATTTTCTCCTTAGAAATATAAGGTTTAAAATATTTGTCATGTAATTTTATCGTACTCATGATGTTTCAATCAATATTGCAAAAATAAAAAAACCGCCTCAATAAGTGGCGGTTTAATGTATTATTTAGAAAGGAGCTTATTTATTGTCCTTATTTAATTTCTTAGTTGTATCGTACATTATTGGCGATGCAATAAACAATGATGAGTAGGTACCTACTAGTACACCAATAATAAGTGCAAACATAAACCCTCTAATTGAATCTCCACCAAATAAGAAAATAGCAGACAATACAACCAATGTTGTTATCGATGTATTGATCGTTCTTCCTAATGTGTTACTCAAGGCACTATTTACAATTTTAGAATATTTCCAAGTTGAATGCTCTTTGGCATATTCTCTAATTCTATCAAATATTACTACCGTATCATTCAATGAATATCCTACAACAGTTAATATGGCGGCAATAAATGATTGTCCGATTTCCATATCAAATGGTGCAAATTTATAAAAGATTGAGAAGATAGATAGTACAATTAATACATCGTGGAAAACTGCAGCTACAGCACCTAAACTGAATTGCCATTTTCTAAATCGTAATAAGATATATAAGAATACTATTAATAATGATCCAACAATAGCATAACCTGCAGCAGTTTTAATGTCATCTGCAATTGTAGGTTCTACTTTCGCGCTACTCATAATACCAATACTTTGATTGTCATAACCACCTTTAAAAGTATCTAAAGTTGTTCCGTCAGGAAGGTAAGTAACAAGACCGTCAAACAGTAATTGTCTGATTTCATCATCAACCGTATTTGCTTCTTCTTCAATTTTAAATTTTGTCGTAATTTTCAATTGAGAATCACCTCCATAGGTTTTGACCTCTGGAGCATCTCCAAATGCGCCTTTTAAAGTATTAGCAACTTCCGAGGCATTTAAAGGTTTATCAAACTTAACAGTGTAAGTTCGCCCTCCAATAAAATCTACACCATAGTTAAGACTATTAGTTAATAAAGATGTAAGCCCTAATAAAATTACAACTCCTGAAACCATGTAAGCAATCTTACGTTTCTTTAAGAAATCGATCTTGATATTTTGGAACCAATTTTTAGTAATATTCGTATTGAACGTCAATTTGTTTCCTTTACCTGTATGCCAATCCAATAACATTCTTGAAATAAAAATTGCTGTAAATAAAGAAGTAACAATACCAAGCATTAATGTGTAAGCAAATCCTTTAATAGGTCCTGTCCCAAATACAAATAAGATAACTCCAGTTAAGAACGTAGTGACGTTGGCATCTAAAATTGCAGATAATGCTCCTCTAAAACTGAATCCTCCAGAAATCGCTTCTTTCAGCCCTTTTCCATTAGATAATTCCTCTTTTATTCTTTCAAATATAATTACGTTCGCATCAACCGACATACCTATGGTTAAGATAATACCAGCAATTCCAGGCAATGTCAAAACCGCACCAAAAGAAGCCAACCAACCAAAGATGAATAAGATGTTTACTGCTAATGCAATATTAGCAAATAAACCAGCTTTTCCATAATAGAAAACCATCCATATTAATACCAATAACAATGCAATTCCAAATGAAATGAAACTACTGTTAATTGCTTTCTGTCCTAATGATGCTCCCACAACTTCTGATTGCACAATATGTGCCGCTGCAGGTAATTTACCAGCTTTTAACACATTTGCTAAATCTTGTGCTTCTTCAATCGTCATATTTCCACCAGAAATAGATGTTCTCCCTACTAGAATAGGATCATTTACTCTTGGTGCCGTGTGAACTTCGTTATCAAGAACAACTGCAACGAATCCACCATTAGCATTAGCTGTAGTCATTTTTGCCCATTCCTTCGCTCCATAACTATTCATAGTCATGCTTACTTCGGGCTGATTTTGAAATTGATCATATCCTTGACTCGCATCATCAATTACATCTCCTTGAATAGGCGCGATATCATCACGATTAGATTTTATAGCATATAAACTTAAAACTTCACCGCTTGGTTTCGCATCCCATAAAAACTTAGCATAACGTAATTCAGTAGGTAAAAGAGTTCTTACTTCTTTCATTGCAAGGTATTTATTTACCTTAGCAGTATCACTAATCGCTGATTGACCTAACATAGAACTTACATCTTGTTGCGATCTAGCAGTGTTAGGGTAAAAATAAGCAAATAATCTATTTTGTCTTCTTGCTGGTGTTATAGAATCTTTATCTTCACCTAATAAATCTTCAAGATTTATTACGGTTTCTTTAGTGTCTTTTACTTCTTCAACAATATCATCATTTAATAATTCAGCAGTTTTAGCATCTGCAGCATATAAGAAATTCTGTACTTCAGCATTTGAAAATACTTCCCAGAATTGTAATTCTGCAGTACTTTGTAATAATTTTTTTACACGATCAATATCTTTTGCTCCAGGTAAATCGATAGAGATTCTTCCAGAGTTTCCAATACGTTGTATGTTTGGTTGTGTTACACCAAACTTATCAATACGACTTCTCAATACTTGAAATGCAGTTCCGATAGAAGCATTAATTTCTTCTTGAATTATTGGCTTTACTTCAGCATTGGTATTTCTGAAATTGATTTTTCCACTTAAAGATTTATTTCCAAAAATACTTGGATCACTTAATTGGATAGAGCCATTACTTGCTTTTTCAAATTCTTCGAAGAATAAATCCAAATAATTGTCATCGCTATTTTTCTGTGCCAATGTAGCCGCAGTCAATGCTTGATTGAATACAGGATTCTTAGAATCATTAGACAATCCCATCAAGATATCTTTTACCGATACTTGTAATATTGCGTTTATTCCTCCTTTTAAATCAAGTCCTAAATTTAGCTCCTTGTCTTTAATATCGTTAAAAGTAAGATTAACAAAAGGGACAATAGTATCGTTTCCAATGGAGTCCAAATAGATTTTCTCAAATTTATGCACGTCACGTACATTATCACCTGATTTTGAAATTGCAAATTCTTTAGCATCTTTCTCAACACTGTTTGCTAACCAAGTAAATGATAGTTGGTACAAACTCACTAATCCAAAAAGGATAGCAAATAACTTTATAAGTCCTTTATTCTGCATTGTATATTAATTTAAAACTTCTATTTTTAAGAAACGTGCAAATATATAATTTCAAAGATGAAAAGCCAATGTTTTTATAACTTTTGTGTGCTTTTAAATACTAATGTTAGTATAAGCAGAGTCACTTTGACGTTTTTATTATATTAGCAATGTAAAATCCGAACATACATGGAATATAAATCAGATATAGAAATAGCACAAAACACAGAGTTAAGTCATATAAAATTAATCGCTAAGAAATTAAATATTGAAGAAGATGATTTAGAAATGTATGGCAAGTTTAAAGCAAAACTCCCATTGAGTTTAATTGATGAGTCTGCTATTCAGAAGAATAATTTGATTTTAGTTACCGCGTTGACACCAACTCCAGCAGGAGAGGGTAAAACAACGATTTCAATTGGACTGACAGAAGGATTGAATAAAATTGGAAAGCAAGCAACGGTAGTATTAAGAGAGCCGTCTTTAGGACCAGTATTTGGTATAAAAGGAGGTGCTGCAGGAGGTGGATACTCGCAAGTTGTACCAATGGAAGATATCAATTTGCATTTTACTGGAGATTTTAACGCAGTCGAAAAAGCCAATAATTTATTGTCGGCATTGATTGATAATAATTTACAGAGTAAGATAGGAAATCTAAATATTGATGCAAGAACCATTCTTTGGAAGCGCGTGATTGACATGAATGATAGGGCGTTGAGAGATATTACGATAGGTCTAGGAGGAACTGCAAATGGGATTCCACGCCAAGATGGATTTAATATTACTGCAGCATCTGAAGTAATGGCTATTTTATGTATGGCAATGGATTTCGAAGATTTAAAACAACGGTTAGGTGATATTTTTATAGGATTTACATTTGATAAGCAACCAATATTTGCAAGAGATTTACAAGCAGAAAATGCAATGGCAATTTTGTTAAAAGATGCTATTAAACCAAATTTAGTTCAGACATTGGAAAAAAATCCAGCCATAATTCATGGAGGACCATTTGCTAATATTGCTCAAGGGACCAATACTATTATTGCTACTAAAATGGGATTGTCATTGTCGGATTATGTAGTTACTGAAGCTGGATTTGGAGCAGATCTAGGTGCGGAAAAGTTTTTAAATATTAAGTGTGCTCATGCAGGTTTAAACCCTAAATGTGTTGTGCTTGTTGCTACCATAAGAGCCTTAAGACATCATGGAGGAGCGGTAAAAGAGCAATATAATGATGCAAATATTGAAAGAGTTGAAAAAGGATTTGAAAATTTAGAAAAGCACATTGAGAATATACGAAAGTTTAATATTGAACCTGTAGTTGCTATCAATTCTTTTATTTCAGATAGTGATGCTGAAGTGAAACTTGTGATTGAGAAATGTGCTCATCTTGGTGTTAAAGCTGTTGTTTCCGAAGGATGGGCACTTGGAGGTGAAGGAACAAAAGACATCGCAAAAGCAGTTGTTGATATTGTTGAAAATAAAGCAACACAATTTAAGCCTCTGTATGATTGGAAGTCACCAATAAAAGAAAAAATAGAAACTATTGCCAAGGAAATTTATGGTGCTAGTGCTGTTGATTTTGACAAGAAAGCATTGTTAAACCTTAAAAGAATAGATAGATTAGGATTTAATGACTTTGCTGTATGTATGGCTAAAACTCAAAAATCATTTTCTGACAATGAAACAAAAAAAGGACGTCCTAGAGGTTTCACTGTAAACGTTCGAGAAATTGAAATTGCGGCAGGAGCAAGGTTTATCATCCCTATTTTAGGAGAAATGATGCGGATGCCAGGACTTCCTTCTGTTCCAGCATCAGCGAATATGTCGATTGATAAAAACGGGGTTATTTCTGGATTGTCTTAAAGTTTTAGTAGGGCAATCACTCATATTTTTTCGCTTATTATTACCACTACTCAAAAACTAGTAGGAGTGAAGTGCTTTATTCATTTTTTAAAATTAAAGCAACACTCAACCTTATTTCTCCATAAGAAACTTCTTCTCCTAATTTTTCGTAAATCGGTTTTAACTCCATTTTTCGATCTAATTCGTTAAAGGCAACACGCACTTTAGTTACAGTTTTCTTGTCTACAAATTGCTCCAATTCTACTTCTTTTCCTTCAGCGTACAGTTGAGATAAATGTGAGAAAACAGTGGTAATTGACAAGCCTCTCTTTTTTGCAATATTTACTGGAGTTAATCCTTCTTTATATAAATTAAATGTCTCTATGGTGGTAGAATTTTTCCGTGGCTTAGCCACGGTTTTGAATTTGCGAATTACACTCATAAACGTCTCTCCATATTGTTCCATTTTGTTCATTCCAACTCCCGAAATTGCCAAAAATTGATTTTCGGTTATGGGAAGTTCACTTGCCATTAATTTCAACGATTTATCGTTAAAAATTATATATGCAGGTACGTTCTCTTCCTTTGAAATAGAATATCTTACTTTTTTGAGTTCCGTAAATAAATCTTTATTTGGCTCACGTTCGTCAGCCATTTTCACTACTTTTTGTTTCTGCTTTTTATCTTGTGGACTTATAGGAGTTGTCAGCCGTATCGTTTTCTCTCCTTTCAATACTTTCCAACCAATTGCGGATAATTTTAATGCAGAATTCTCACTGTACATTATTTCTATCAATCCTTGATTTGCCATTTGAATCACATAATCTCGCCAATCATAAAAACTAACATCTTTACCTATTCCATACGTTTTTAGATTAAACAACTGCTTGGCATGAACATCTGCATTATTACTTCCTCTCAATACATTAATTAACATGGTAATCCCTTCTTTCTCTCCCATTCTTACGATTCCTGAAAGAGCTTTTTGAGTCAATATAGTACCTTCAAAATCTTTAGGAGGGTTTTCGCATACATCACAATTATTGCAGTTTTCTGTAAGATGCTCTCCAAAATACGATAGCAATATTTTTCTTCTGCATGATTTAGCTTCTGCAAATTGAAGCATTCTATTCAACTTTTCTTTTTGCATGATAGTATTTGCTCCTCCATCTGCAAATTGGCTATACAATACAAAATCTCTCATGTTATAGTATAGTAAGGTTTCGGCTGGCAGCCCGTCTCTTCCTGCCCTTCCTATTTCTTGGTAATATCCTTCGAGGTTTTTAGGTAAATTATAATGAATTACAAAGCGAACATTAGATTTATCAATACCCATCCCAAAAGCAATAGTTGCAACAATTATTTTGGTATCATCATTTATAAATTCGGTTTGTACTCTTTCCCTTTCTTCTGGATTCATTCCTGCATGATAAAACGCTACAGAATGTCCTACTTCTTTTAAATAACCAGCGACTTCTTCTGTATTTTTTCTGCTCAAGCAATAAATGATACCGCTTTCGTTTTTTCTTCGTTCTACAAAATTAGCAATTTCGTGCAATTTCTTCTTCTTTGGTAGTTGTCCTCGGACTTCTATACTTAAGTTTTTTCGGTCAAAAGAGGAGATAAATAATTTAGAGTTTTTCAATCCCAATTGGGCTTCAATATCTTTCCTAGCAGACTTGTCTGCCGTGGCAGTTAATGCCATAAACGGAACTGATGGTAACGAGTTTCTAAATACCTTTAACTGTGTATATTCAGGTCTGAAATCATGTCCCCACATGCTTACGCAATGCGCTTCGTCAATAGCTACCAACTTAATATTTAGTTCTTTTAACCAAGTATTGCTTACCGATATTAATTTTTCTGGCGATAAATACAATAATTGTAAATCACCTTTCATTGCCTTGTCAATTACTATATTTTCTTCTTCTGGAGAAATAGAACTATTAAAAAAATCAGCTTTTACTCCGTTTGATTTTAATGCTTGGACTTGGTCTTTCATCAGTGAAATTAGTGGAGATACAACAATCGTAATTCCATCAAAAATCAATGCAGGAACTTGAAAACACATAGATTTTCCTCCACCAGTTGGCATCAATACAAAACTGTCTTTTCCGTCTATTGTCCGATCTATAATTTCTTCCTGTAAAGGACGAAACTTTTCATAACCGAATGCGTTTTTTAATATGGTAAGTGTTTGGTTTTTCAAATTAAAATTTTAAAAAATTTATTTTTGGCAAAAATAAAAAAAGCCCCAAAGAAATTCTTTTGAGGCTTCCAAGTTTTAGTAAACTTATTAAATAGGAGTTTATAAAACGGATTATAATTCTAATAAACCATTTGTCTTTTTCACGCCTTCTGCACTTTCTTTCATTTTTGCTTTTTCAGTGTCATTTAATTCAATTTCAACAATTTTTTCAATTCCATTTCTTCCTAAAATTACAGGGACTCCAATACATAAATCATTCAACCCATATTCACCCTCTAGTAAAACTGAGCATGGGAACATTTTTTGTTGGTCACAAGCAATTGCTTGTACTAGTGCAGATACTGCTGCTCCAGGAGCATACCATGCACTTGTTCCTAATAATCCAGTCAATGTTGCTCCACCTACTTTGGTGTCAGCAGCAACTTGTTCTAGACGTTCATTAGAAATTAATTCAGAAGCTTTTATGCTATTCCTTGCTGCTAGTCTCGTTAATGGAACCATACCTTTATCACTATGACCTCCTATTACCATTCCGTCAACATCTGAAATTGGCGCACCTAGTGCTTCTGCCAATCTGTATTTGAAACGAGCGCTATCCAATGCTCCTCCCATTCCAATAATTCTATTTTTAGGTAAATCGGTAGTTTTATGAACTAAATAGGTCATCGTATCCATTGGATTGCTAACAACAATGATAATTACATTTGGAGAATGCTCAATCAGACTTTTAGAAACCATCTTTACAATTCCTGCATTGATTCCTATTAATTCTTCACGAGTCATTCCAGGTTTACGTGGAATTCCACTTGTAATTACTGCTATATTACTATTTGCTGTTTTAGAATAATCATTAGTAGATCCAACAATTTTAGTGTCAAATCCATTTAAAGATGCAGTCTGCATTAAATCCATTGCTTTACCTTCAGCAAAACCTTCTTTAATATCTAATATTACAACTTCTGATGCAAAATCTTTAATTGCTATGTACTCTGCACAACTTGCGCCAACTGCTCCTGCGCCTACAACTGTTACTTTCATTTTTATTGTTTATTTTTTGGTTTGTGTTGCTGTTGACTCCGTAGAATCTCCGCTTTTTGAACAAAGTAATATATCTCTAAGAGATATATTACTAACGCTCAATTATGACAACTTATTTATTATTTTTAAATATCAATGTTTGCATACTTAGCATTCTTCTCTATAAACTCTCTACGAGGTGGAACTTCATCTCCCATCAACATAGAAAATACACGATCTGCTTCAGTACCATTATCAATTATAATCTGTCTTAAGGTTCTGAATTCTGGATTCATCGTAGTATCCCATAATTGAGTAGCATTCATCTCTCCAAGACCTTTATATCTTTGAATAGAAACGCCTCCACCCATTCTTTGAGTAATTAAATCACGTTGATCATCATTCCAAGCATACTCTCTTTTTTGTCCTTTTTTAACAAGATAAAGCGGAGGAGCAGCGATATAAACACATCCTTCTTCGATCAATTCTTTCATGTATCTGAAAAAGAAAGTTAATATTAATGTAGCAATATGGCTACCATCAACATCGGCATCACACATAATCACTACTTTTTTATATCTTAATTTTGACAAATTCAACGCTCTTGGATCTTCTTCTGTTCCAATAGAAACTCCTAGTGCCGTAAACATGTTTTTGATTTCTTCGTTTTCAAAAACTTTGTGTTGCATTGCTTTTTCTACGTTCAAGATCTTACCTCTTAATGGTAAAATTGCTTGAAATTCTCTA
Organism: Flavobacteriaceae bacterium; assembly: GCA_034111625.1. Taxonomy (GTDB): domain Bacteria; phylum Bacteroidota; class Bacteroidia; order Flavobacteriales; family Flavobacteriaceae; genus Urechidicola. Next base: position 16,917 of record JAWUWX010000003.1, read on the forward strand.
TCTCGACCTTGCTTTGCAGTTCCACCTGCCGAATCTCCCTCAACAAGGAAAATTTCACATTTATCTGGATCAGTTTCAGAACAGTCACTTAATTTTCCAGGTAATCCACCGATAGACATTACAGTTTTACGCTGTACCATTTCTCTAGCTTTACTTGCAGCATGACGTGCTGTAGCTGCCAAGATTACTTTTTGAACAATTATCTTCGCATCATTTGGATTTTCTTCTAGATAATCCGTTAACATTTCTGTCACGGCTTGACTTACTGCAGAAGTAACATCTCTATTACCAAGTTTTGTTTTAGTTTGCCCTTCAAATTGTGGTTCAGCAACTTTTACAGAAATAATTGCAGTCAATCCTTCTCGGAAATCATCACCAGCAATATCAAATTTTAGATTTTTTAACATTCCTGAATTGTCAGCATACTTTTTTAAAGTTGCAGTCAATCCACGCCTAAAACCAGCAAGATGAGTTCCTCCTTCGTGTGTATTAATGTTATTTACATAAGAATGTAAGTTTTCGGTAAACGAAGTGTTATACACCATAGCAACTTCTACAGGAACACCATTTTTTTCGCCCTCCATAGAAATGATATCTGAAATGAGTCGTTCACGAGTAGCATCTAAATATTCAATAAATTCTGGTAAACCCCTATCACTATAAAAAATTTCTGTAATTTCATTTCCTTCGTCGTCTTTTGTACGTCTATCAGTAAGATTAATTGTAAGACCTTTATTCAGGAATGACAACTCACGTAACCTTGATGCAAGGGTATCATAATTAAATTCAGTCGTTATTTTAAAAATGGTATCATCCGGTAAAAAAGTTACCATTGTACCAATTTTATCAGTTTCTCCAATAGGTTTTACAGGGTATAAAGATTTTCCTTTTTCATATTCTTGCTCCCAGATTTTACCATCTTTATAAACAGTTGCTCTTAAATGATTTGATAATGCGTTCACACAAGAAACACCTACACCGTGTAATCCTCCAGAAACTTTATAAGAATCTTTATCAAATTTTCCTCCAGCACCAATCTTAGTCATTACAACTTCTAAGGCTGAAATCCCTTCTTTTTTATGAATCCCTACAGGAATACCACGACCGTTGTCTAATACTGAAACAGAATTATTCTCATTAATCCATACGTCAATAGTATCGCAATGACCAGCCATAGCCTCATCAATTGAATTATCTATTACTTCATAAACTAAATGGTGTAATCCTCGTGCTCCTACATCTCCAATATACATCGAAGGACGCATTCTTACGTGCTCCATTCCTTCCAATGCCTGAATACTGGAGGCATCATAATTATTTTTTTTTGCTTCTTCGCTCATATTTTAATTTATATGTTAAAATTATCAGTTCGAGTAAAATTCTTGTTAGAGAAATTTGTATCGAGAACACATTAGAATTAATTGTTCTCGATACAATTTTTTTCTTTTGTCAAAAATCACTCTAATTGACAACTATTTTTAGTTCAAATTAATATTATCAAAGATACAAAATACAGCCATGAAACAGGAATGTTTCTGTCGAGGTAGTTTTAAGTTTTTAACAATTGTGAACATCTCAAAAGACTCTTAAAACGCAGTAAAACAGCTTTAAAAAGGAAAATAAATATTTTTCGACACTATTTAAAGTCAACATAATAGAACGTTCCTTAGGAAAGATTATGTGAGTTGTAAAAAATCCTTTTAATTCAAGAAATAATGGAAAAAAAGATGGATTTAATACTCATGGTTTATTTCTTTTCTTGAGTCTCCATAGGATCTAGTTTTTTACCACCAAGTAAATGCATGTGGATATGAAATACAGATTGACCTGCATCTTCATTTACATTAATTGATAATCGATAATCAGTTTCTGAAATTCCTTTTTTCTTGGCAAGTTTTTTTGCCATAAGCATCATCTTACCAAGTAATTCAATATCGGAATTATCAGCGTCATTGATGGTGTGAATTTCTTTTTTTGGAACAATTAATAAATTTACAGGTGCTTGAAGTCTTAAAGGAATAAAGGCAATAATTTCATCATCTTAATGGACTATAGTCGCTGGAAGTTCTCTATTGATAATTTTAGTAAAAACAGATCCTTTTTTAATTTTTTATAGTTTGTTTTTTTGATAAGATTCACTTTGAGAAAAAGCATTGTTGATCGTAAGAAAACCAAAGAATAATATAAGAATTTTAGATTTTATTTATTAGACATTTTAATTTGATTCGAAGGTGAAAAATATTTGCTGAAACGGTAGTATCATTTCTGAATTTAGTATTATTTTTGCGGATGCAAGACAAGGTACTTATTTTAGATTTCGGTTCGCAATTCACTCAGTTAATTGCTCGAAGAGTTCGAGAACTCAATATATATAGTGAAATACATCCATACAATAGTGATAAATATGATGTATCCAATTTCAAAGCAGTGATACTTTCTGGGAGTCCACATTCTGTAAGAGGAGAAAACCCTCCAAGGGTTGATTTGACTCAAGTAAAAGGAAAAACTCCATTATTGGGAGTATGCTATGGCGCTCAGTATTTGGCACATTTTTATGGAGGCGAAGTTGGGAACTCTAATACTAGAGAATATGGTAGAGCCAATTTGTCTTTTGTCGATTCATCACAGACTTTGTTTGAAGGAATCTCAACAGGAAGTCAAGTATGGATGAGTCATAGTGATACGATTGTCAATTTGCCAGAAAATTACACAAATATTGCTAGTACTGAGGATGTGAAGAATGCAGCATTTAAAATTGAAGGTGAAGATACGTATGCGTTACAATTTCATCCAGAAGTATATCATTCTACTGACGGTGCAAAATTATTAGAAAATTTCTTGGTTAAAATTGCTGGATTACATCAAACTTGGACACCAGATTCATTTGTAGAAACAACGGTAAATTCCTTAAAAGAAAAAATAGGAAATGATAAAGTCGTTCTTGGGCTTTCAGGAGGAGTTGATTCAACAGTAGCAGCAGTTTTATTGGACAAGGCAATAGGAGAAAATTTACATTGTATATTTGTGAATAACGGCTTATTACGTAAAGATGAATATGATAGTGTTCTTGATCAATATGAAGGAATGGGATTGAATGTGAAAGGAGTAGATGCTTCGGCACGCTTTTTGTCTGAATTGAAAGGAGAAAGTGATCCTGAGAAGAAAAGAAAAATTATCGGGAGAGTTTTTATTGAGGTATTTGATGATGAGTCTAAATTGATCGAAAATGTAAAATTTTTAGCACAAGGAACTATTTATCCAGACGTAATTGAATCAGTTTCTGCAACAGGTGGACCTAGTGCAACGATTAAAAGTCATCATAATGTTGGTGGATTACCCGATTTTATGAAATTAAAAATTGTGGAACCACTGCGAATGATTTTTAAAGACGAAGTGAGAAGAGTAGGTAAGTCGATGGGAATTGATGCTGAATTATTAGGAAGACATCCTTTTCCAGGTCCAGGATTAGCAATTAGAATATTGGGAGATATTACAGAAGAGAAAGTAAGTATTTTGCAAGATGTTGATGCTATTTTTATCAACGGATTGAAAAAATGGAATTTATATAATGATGTATGGCAAGCAGGTGCAATATTACTTCCTGTAAACTCTGTAGGAGTGATGGGAGATGAGAGAACTTATGAAAAATGTGTAGCCTTGAGGGCTGTAGAGTCAGTAGATGGAATGACTGCAGATTGGGTGAATTTACCTTATGATTTTCTGCAAGAAACATCTAATAAAATAATAAATAATGTAAAAGGCATAAATAGAGTAGTGTATGACATTAGTTCTAAACCTCCTGCTACAATCGAATGGGAATAAAAATATATCAATGAAGAAAACAATATTATTTATTTGTTTAGTTTTTTTAACTGTATTTGTTGCTTGTGGACAACAGAAAAAGTATGTGTCTTATACTGTACAAAAAGGCGAAACAATTAAGACTATCGCTAGAGATAATGACATTAAAGTGAGGGATTTATTAAGGTTAAATCCTGATGTTTCTAGAAACCCAGATGCAAAGACGGTTATTATTATTCCAAATAGAAAATATAAAACTGGAGAATCTACTTCTACCACAGTTTCAACAACTGATAGTTATAAAGGTAAAACTCATAGAGTTCTTCGAAAAGAAACCTTATTCAGTATAGCACAGAAGTATGAAGTAAGTGTTGCCGAATTAAAACTGGCAAATAATATGTCAAGTAATTCTTTACGAACAGGAAGTCTAATAAAAATTCCATCTAAGAAAGTAGAAAAAGAAGATTTGATAGAACTTCCGGTAGCAATTGAAGACTTAAATTCAATTATGCATCTTGTTGTAAAAGATGATACAATTTATAATTTAACAAAACGCTATGATATTTCTAAAGAGGAGTTGTTGGGAATGAATCCGTCTTTAAAAGATGGACTTAAACTGGGATTGCAATTGAAAGTAGGCGAAAAAAGTGATTCATCTATTGAGGTTTTTAATGATAGAATTACCAATAAACCATTAAATGTTTTATTAATGCTTCCTTATAAACTCTCAGGTATAACAGATTATCAGTCAGAGTTTGACAATCGAAATTCGTTATTAAATATTACTACTGATTTTCATTTAGGAGTATTAATGGCAGTTGATTCATTGAAGAAGCAAGGGCAAAGAATTAACTTACAAGTTGTAGATACGCATAATAGAATATCTAAAATTCATTCAGTTATTAATACAATAGATAAGGATAGTGTAGATGTTATTATAGGCCCATTATTTTTAAAGAATGCCAAAGAAGTAGCGAGAAAAATAAATGTTCCTGTTATTGCTCCAATGTATTCTAAAAACCAAGAGTCTATTTCTGATGCTAATTTGGTGAAGGTCGCTCCTGATAAAAAATTAATGGAAAATAAGTTGGTGGATTATTTATTAGAGAATTATGATGGAGAGAACATTATCATTTCTGGAGATGATAGTGCAATTACATTATCTAAGATATCGAAACTATCGGCTAAATTAAGAACACATGATTCAATCGATAAAATAAAAATAATAAAACCTGAGGAAGGCTATATTAAAAAAGAAAAGTTCACCATAGCGATTGATTCCTTAGGGAAAAACTGGGTTGTTTTATTAGGAGAAGATAACATCACGACCAATGATGTTGTAAATAATCTTGGTGTGATTCCCAAGGAAAAAACTGCAATCAGGTTGTTTAGTTTTGGCAAAGGATCGAATTTTGATAATATAAGCAATAACCAATTGTCAAGATTAGGTTTTACATATCCTCAAGAAAACTTTGAAGACAATGCAAGTGATGCTGCAATTAATTTTGCCAAAAAATATAAAAGAAAATATAATATAAGGCCTTCAATACATGCTATTAAGGGGTTTGATGTTACCTATGATACTTTATTAAGAATTGCAGATTATGATTCTTTTAATGAAGGTAGTAAGGCTGGAATTTCTGAGCGTATTGGGACAAAGTTTGAATATGACAATAGGTTGTTTGGGAGTACAGAAAACAAAGGTGTATTCTTAATTCAATATGGAGAAGGGCTGGAACTGAAGAGTATTAATTAATTCTAATAAAATAAAAAAAGCGACAAATATAATTTGTCGCTTTTTTTATGAGTTACTATTTTTTAATGAAATTGTCTTCCTCTTACTTGTCCTCCAGCACGCTTCATTTGATCTTTCATCATCTTTATTTGATCCTTTAACATTCCGTGCTTATCGAGTTTCTTCGCTTCGTTAATCAATTTAGTAGCTTCATTTTTTCTGTTTTTTGACATTGCAATTCCTGCCAACTGTAACTTGGCCATTGCAGTATCATGTTCCATAGAAAGTCCAAGACTTAATGCTTTTTTAAAGAATTTCTCGGCTTGTGTAAGATTGGATTGAGAAACAATGATTCCTTGTAAGAAATTGTAGTATCCTTCTTGTTTTGTTATCAATGCTCCACTTGGATTTTTAATATAACCAAGCCATTTCTGTGTACCTGCAAAGTTTTGTTTTCTTAGTTGTAAGAAGGCAAGTAGTAAGAATTCGTTTTTGAAATAAAAGAATATGAAAATTCCTGATAATAAAAGCAGTGAAATTCCATTCATGATATTTGAGTCTGTAAATTGAAATCCTGCCCAAACGATAATTGCAGCAGCTATAGCTAATTTTATATATTTATGAAACATAGTTTAATTGTTTTTTTAGAAATGCAAAGTTACATCTTTACAATTATTTTTTATAATGTTTTTGATACTTAAAATAAGCAAATACACTTAGTACTATAGAAATTCCAAGCCATAGCAATATCTGCATTGGTATTTTAGCAGCCTCACCTTGAGCGTAGGAATGCAATCCAGACAATAGATGATTTACACCTAAGTAGGTCATTAGAATAGATGCAAAGGCAAATACAGAAAATATATTGAATGCCAGTCGTCCTCTTAATCCAGGAATTAATCTAGTGTGAAGAATAAAAGCATACACCATAATACTTATAAGTGCCCAAGTTTCTTTAGGGTCCCATCCCCAATATCTTCCCCAACTCTCATTTGCCCACATTCCACCAAGGAAGTTTCCGATAACGAGTAATACAAGCCCTACAGTTATTGACATTTCATTAATGGTAGTAATCTCTTTGATCATTAAATCTAGTTTCTTTTTGTTATTTGAAGTAGAAATAATCATTAGAAATAAAGCGAGCATTCCTAGAATCATACTCAATGTAAAAGGACCATAACTTGCTACGATAATTGAAACATGAATCATCACCCAATAAGAGTCAAGAACAGGAACAAGATTCGCAATTTCTGGATCCATCCAGTTCATATGAGCAAACATTAATATCATTGAAGTTACAAATGCAGTTGCAGCAATTGTCAAAATAGATTTTCTTCCAAAAAGTAATCCAAATAACATAGTCGCCCAAGCAATATAAATCATGGATTCATAACCATTACTCCAAGGAACGTGACCAGAAATATACCATCTGATTCCAAGTCCTACCGTATGATATGCGAACAGAAGTATGACAATAGCAGTACTTATTTTTAATAGAATTCTTACGAGTTTAGAATTGTTAAAAATATTGATGATAATAATGATAAACATAAATACTCCAGCCATCATATATTGCCAGAATAATTTTTTAAAAATATCGTGCTTGTTATAGTAAATTTCCAAGTCAACTTTATTTCCTTTAGGAAATACTTCCGCACCAAATTTTCGTTGGAATTTTTCTATTCCGTCTAGTAATTCTTCGGATTCTGTGTAATCATTTTTCTTTTTAGACGATTGTAATGTCTGGAAATAGTAAGGCAAAACCTGTTTTACAAATACCGAATCTTTTCCAGAGAATTTTACATCATTCAATTCAGGATATGAAACCCATTTATTAGTTGGATCATTCGGAATAGGAAAAATGCGCATGATCCCTCCACCTATCGCTGAATACAATAGATTGGCACGATCGCTTACGGCAATTACACTTTGTTCAAACTTGTTTTTTATTTTCTTTTTAAACGCTTTTTCTTGAATATCTTGAATTTTATAGACACCTCTTTCGGTAAAGAAATCGGCTAAACGTGCGAATTTTTGATCGTGGGGAATTCCAATAATATCTCTAAGTTTCGTATTGTCTTTTTTTATATAGATAACAGGAACACTAAACCAAAGTTTAGGATTTTCTTGAATAGAAAGAAATACTTGATTCGCATCAAGACCTTTGTAAGAATCGTTTTTACTTACTTTCCTCAACAACTCTGAGGCAAATGTATTTACAGGTTTCAAACGCCCTCCAGCATCTTGAATAACCAATCTACTGAATTTTTCCGCATGCAAGGCATCTGTTTTATTAGCCAATAAAATAGAATCTATTTGTTGTTCAGAGGTTTGATGTTGTTTATGTTGTGAGAATCCAGTTGAAATGCTAAAAAGGATTGCTAAGGTCAAGGCAGCTTTCTTAGCCTTTGTTTTATTCAGACTTTTTCTTAAATCAGCCATACGTGTACCTTTTATAACTAGTGATAACATCATTCCAAAAAATAATAGATAATATCCAATATAGGTAATCATCGTTCCCCAATAATCATGATTTACCGATAAGCGAGTCTCTTCATATTCATCAGTGATATTATAACTAGATTGGAAGAATTTATACCCTTTATAGTTTAAGATGTGATTCATGAATATTCTAAAGTCAAATGTTTCTTTAGGATCAATAACGGTAATTTCACTAGCATACGACATAGGACTTTGAGATCCAGGATAATTAGTCAATTGAAAATCACGGAGTTTTATATGAAAAGGTAATTCAATCTCTTGGGCACCATAATTTACGCGAAATCTTAATCCTCCAACACTTATTTCTGCAGGACTTTCAATATTGTATTGTCCACCGTCCACAACAAGTTGTTTAGTTTCATCACCTACTGTGACATCAAATGTTAACTTGTCAGTTGGATTTTCTTCACGTTCCCCTTTAACCGTTGTATACGTACCTGTAATTCCAGGTTTAGGCACTACAAAACTTAATCCAGCTAACTGATGTAGCGAAAGTAATTGAAGGTCTTGAATTGAATCTTTGATAATCTTTCCAGAAAATTGATCTGCCATTCTGAGATAGGTTCCGTCCTGACTAGATTTAAATTTTAAGTTGTCGCCATCCGTAATAATATCAATCGAATTTAATCCTACATTATCATAACCGATTAAAATATTATGGATCAATTGGCTCGTTCCTTTTTTAATATAATGATCATGACGTGTTCCAGAAGTAGATTCTACAAATTGGATATATGTGTCTCCATTTTCATTTTCTTCAAATACTTCTTTGGCAAATGGAATATATCCTACAAGGTCAAATTTGAATTTTTCTCCTCTGAATTTATCAGTAAACGTATAATTAGGTTTTCCTTTAGCAGATAATAAAACCTTGTCTGATTCTGATGCTTTCTGTTCTTTTCCATTATCAGTAACTACATCAAAGAAAATTCCCTCAGAAAACATTTTATTACTAGATTCACCTTCGATAATTGGCATAATTCCTTCATAACTCACATAGCGAGTAATTCCTGCACCGATTAATATTAAAACGAACGAAAGATGAAAAAGGAGAACAGACCACTTTTCTTTTTTATACAATCGATATCTGAAAATATTTCCAAAGAAATTAATTACAAAAAATACCATAATGGTTTCAAACCACCATGCATTATAAATTAATTTTTTAGCCGTCTGAGTACCATAGTCATTTTCAATAAATGTGGCTATTCCCATTGCTGCTGCAAAAACAACAAATAGTATTCCTGTTAGTCTGGTTGAGTATAGAATTGATAAGAGTTTTTTCATCTGTAAGTCATGCTTAAAACAATGCAAATTTACGGATAAAAGCGGAAATAATCTTACTCAAATAGAAAGAAAAAAACTTAATTTTCAATACTTTTAAAAAGTATTTCAAGAATATTGATTGCTGCCTCAGCTATTTTAGTTCCAGGCCCAAAAACACCTACAACTCCTGCATCGAATAAAAAGGTATGATCTTGAGTAGGAATAACTCCTCCAGCGATAATTTTAATATCACTTCGACCGAAATTTTTCAGTTCTTGAATTACTTGGGGAACTAGTGTTTTATGTCCTGCCGCCAATGAAGAAATTCCTAAGACATGAACGTCATTTTCAACAGCTTGCTTGGCAACTTCTTTAGGTGTCTGAAAAAGCGGACTGATATCTACGTCAAACCCTAAATCTGCAAAACTCGTAGCAACTACTTTGGCACCACGATCATGACCATCTTGCCCCATTTTTGCCACCATAATTCTAGGGCGACGACCGTCCAATTCAGCAAATTTATTTGCCAATTCAGTTGCCTTTTTAAAAGAATCATCGTTTTTTATTTCCTTACTATACACGCCTGAAATCGAATTTATCTTCGCTTTATACCTTCCAAAAACAGTTTCCAAAGCAGTAGAAATCTCTCCCAATGTCGCTCTTTTTTTTGCTGCTTTTACTGCCAAATCTAATAAATTTCCTTCACCTGATTGAGCACATTTGGTTAAATCTGAAAGTGATTGTTGAATATCTATATCATTTCGCTCTGATTTTATTTTGTTCAAACGTAGAATTTGGGATTCTCTAACAGCATTATTATCCACTTCTAATGTTTGTAATGGAGCCTCTTCTTTCAATTGATAAGCATTTACACCTACAATAATATCTTGGCCACTATCAATATGCGCTTGTTTCTTAGCAGCGGCTTCTTCGATACGCATTTTGGGAATTCCTCTTTCCAATGCTTTGGTCATTCCGCCTAGTTCTTCGATTTCTTGAATTAATTCCCAAGCTTTATTTGAAATATCAAGTGTCATTTTTTCAACATGAAGACTTCCTGCCCAAGGATCTACAGTTTTGGTAATTTTTGTTTCTTCTTGAATGAAGATTTGTGTGTTTCTTGCAATTCTCGCTGAAAAATCAGTAGGCAATGCAATCGCTTCATCGAGCGCATTAGTATGTAAACTTTGCGTTCCACCAAATGCTGCAGCCATTGCTTCAATAGTTGTTCGAGCTACATTGTTAAAAGGATCTTGAGCAGTTAAACTCCATCCACTTGTCTGACAATGTGTTCTTAATGCAAGAGATTTTGGATTTTGTGGATTGAATTGCTGAATGATTTTTGACCATAACATCCTAGCAGCACGCAATTTGGCAATTTCTCTAAAATGATCCATTCCTATCGCCCAAAAGAAAGATAATCTAGGTGCAAATTCATCTATTTTCATTCCTGTAGCCAAGCCAGTTCTTACATATTCCAGTCCATCAGCAAGTGTATAGGCTAATTCGATTTCTTGTGTTGCGCCGGCTTCTTGCATATGATATCCAGAAATTGATATGCTATTAAATTTGGGCATATGTGCTGTTGTATATTCGAATATATCAGCAATAATTTTCATGGATTGAGTAGGAGGATAGATGTAAGTATTTCGTACCATAAACTCTTTAAGAACATCATTCTGAATTGTTCCTGCTAGTAAATTGATGTCAACTCCCTGTTCTTGAGCGGCAACAATATAAAATGCTAGAATTGGTAATACTGCTCCATTCATGGTCATGGAAACAGACATCTTATCAAGAGGAATCTGGTCAAATAATATTTTCATATCCTCAACTGAATCAATCGCAACTCCTGCTTTTCCTACATCACCTTGTACACGTTCATGATCAGAATCATAACCTCTATGTGTTGCTAAATCAAATGCAACAGATAATCCTTTCTGTCCTGCTGCAAGGTTTCTACGGTAAAAAGCATTGCTTTCTTCAGCAGTTGAAAAACCTGCATATTGACGAATCGTCCAAGGACGACGAACAAACATTGTTGAGTATGGGCCTCTTAAATAAGGAGGGATTCCAGCCGCAAAATTTTCATGTTCAAATCTTGGCAAATCCTTTTTTAAACTTTCTATTTTTATATGTTGGATGTCTCTACGCTTCATCATTCAATCTTTCTTGTTCCATTTTTTCAGCTAATCTTCTTGCGATTACTGGTGGAATCAATGTTTTTCTAGGTTTTGTTTTTACAAATGGATACAATTCGATCATATCATTCATTTTATCATCCATATTTGGATGTTTATTCGTTCCCAATAAAACCAATTCTCCTTTGTCAAACTGTGCTTGTTCTTTATCAGCAGATTCTTTAATTTTTCGTTGGATAGTTCCTTCTTTTAACTGCTTTAAAAATCCTCCACCTTTTTCAATATCTTTAAAAATAGCCAATGCTTTTTCGGAAATTTCTTTAGTCAACGATTCAATATAATAGGATCCTTCGGGATATTCACTCGCATTGATAAAATAACTTTCTTCTTTTAAAATCAAGAGTTGGTTTCTAGAAATTCGCTCACCGAACTCATTTTTCTTATGGTACACACTATCGTAAGAAATATTACTTACCGTATCTGCACCGCCAAGAATTGCACTCATACATTCCGTTGTTGTACGTAACATGTTGGTATTGAAATCATACAACGTTTTATTACGAAGAGTGGGCTGTGTAAAAATAGGAGCCTTGGTTTTTATGTTGTAATCATCTGTAATAATTTTCCATAAATATCGAAAAGCACGAAGTTTGGCAATTTCAAAAAAGTAATTGGTTCCAACTGAAAAATTGAACTGAATTTGTTCCGGGATATTTTTTTCAAAATGATTTAAATATTCATTGGCATGAGCTAAGGCATAAGCAACTTCTTGAATTGTTGTCGCTCCTGCATTTTGATAATTAGAAACATTTACTTGTAAAATAGAAGTGATATCTGTGCTGTTTTTGAGAATCTGACCTAAGATTTCATGATCTTTCTGTAAATTATAAAACCAATTTCCGTTTTTAACAAGATTTCCGATAATATCAATATTTATGTGCAATTCACACTCCTTAAATTCTTTTGCCAATTCTTCAGCAAAACTCTCGGACAAGAAATTGAGTTGGAAATGAATTTCAATTTCTGTAGAATTTATCTTGTTGGAAAGTGTTTTTATATCAAATGGTTCATTGGCAATAAAAAGAATAGAGTCTGCTCCTCTTTTGAGAGAATCTGTTGCTAGGAAATTTGCCGTTTGTTCGTCAGAAATAAAGATAGATTGACATATTTTAAAATCTTTGTCAGTACTTGGAATACTTAATTTTTCTATGTCATCTTGATGGTAAAAAGGATTGATTGTTATTCCATCATTAGTGTGTGTAAGAAGTGTTTTATTATAATCAGCACCTTTTAAATCAAATTGAATTTTTTGCTTCCATTGTTTAGAAGGAACACTTGAAAAATCTTTAAATAGAGAATCGCTCATATTTATTTCTTTTTAAGTGTATCATATTCGATTATAAATATCTCTTCGTTTTGCTTCTTCATTTTATACTTTTCTCTTGCAAATTGGTCTAGCCTTTCTGGGTCTTCCAATTTTTCAATCTTCTTACTATCTATTTCAATTTGGGTTTGATAATAATCTTTATCAGCCTCCAATTGTTTAATTTCTCTATCAAATAATTTATAATGAACTAAATAGGAGTTTTCGTCAAAAAACCCAATCCAAACGATAAAAACCAATAAAAGCAAGATATACCGATTGCTAGCGAATCGAAAAAACTTGTTATTGTTTAATTGTTTAAATGTCATTTTAATTAAGTTTTTGGCTTATTACAGTTCTAACGATATCAATTGCTACTGTATTGTAACGATCATTTGGTATAATAATATCGGCAAAATTTTTTGTAGGTTCAATAAATTGCTGATGCATTGGCTTTAACGTTTCTTGATATCTCGTTAAGACTTCATTAATGTCACGTCCTCTTTCTTGAATATCACGCCTTGTACGACGAATTAAACGTTCGTCAGCATCGGCATGAACGAATATTTTTATATCACATAAATCACGTAATTCCTGATTATTAAATATTAAAATACCCTCTACAATTATTACTTTTTTCGGATGCGTTGCAATGGTGTCTTTTGTTCTGTTATGGGTAACAAAGGAATAAATAGGCTGGTCAACAATCTTACCGTTTTTTAAATCAGTCAGTTGTTCAACCAATAAATTAAAATCAATTGCTCTAGGATGATCGAAGTTAATTTTAGTTCGCTCTTCATAAGACTGAATATCAGTTTCGTGATAATATGAGTCTTGTGAAATAACTCCTACTTCGTCATTAGGAAGTTCATTGAGAATTTGATTTACAACCGTAGTTTTTCCACTTCCAGTTCCACCAGCGATACCAATAATTAACATAGATTTTGTTTTTAACAGTTACTACAAATTTAATAAAAAATTTGAGTTTAATTCAGGGAGTTTTTAGTACAATTATTTTCAATAGTTCTTCATTATTTTTCATAATTCATTTGACAATTTTCACATTTGTAAGAATCTTCTTTTAAAGTGATTATTCCTAATTTTTGAGAAACTTCATGAATGAAATTGTTATAGGTGTCATGTTCTGGAGTAATATTATTGGCTTTAATTTTTTTATAAAATTTACCATCCCATTCTTGCTTTCCCCAACAATTTGGACAAACACCTTCAGGTGTTTTTAAACTAACATTTCCGTCCGATTTAGCGTTGAAATACGCTTTAATATTTTCTAAAATGTTCATAATAGTTGATTTGCAATAATATCGATTTTCTCTTTTTTAATATGTTTTGAAAACGTTGCTAAAATAAACTTTAATTTGGGATTAATAAATTTTTCACAAAATGGTTTTTAATGATAATACTATTTTGTTAACTGCTCTGTTTTATTTGTGAAGGCTTAACGAACCATTTGTTTAAGTCTTTATCTGTTGAGTTTCTCAACTTCTTTTTTCCAATAGTTATAGTCTGAAAATTAAGTTTTCTGTTTTCGTATAGTCCGCGTAATTCTTCAGCGTAATCTCCATTTTTTTCTACATCAAAAAACATTCGATAATCTTGTGTTTTATGACAACGTGCTGCTCCATATAATTTCATAGTAAAACCAGTAAGCGATATTATACCAATCCATATAATTATTTTAATTCCATGCTAATTGTTTGCGCTCTTGCCAATAGGCATTCTGTTCAATTTTAAAAGAAGTTAATTGTTGTAAGTCTTCTTCGGAAAATTTAAAAATATTCATTTTTAAATTTTCTTCTAACTGTATTGTTGAACTCGCACCACTCAAAATAATACTTTCATTTACTGTTTGAGCACAAAATTGTAAAGCAATTGCATCTACACCCACATTGTATTTTTTTGCTAACTTTTCTAAAGTAGTATACATGGCAAGGTAATGCGTGTAATTTTCATTTTTGAAAATGCGGCCATTGGCCAACGCTTCTTTAATGATGACCTTCTTTTCTTGAAGTTTAAGTTCTTTTTGAATTGACGCAAGACTTTGATCTAGTAAGTTATAGGTAATTTGAAATGCATCAAACAATTGATTCCCTTCAATCGAAATATCCAATGCTTCTTTTATCACTTCAACTTGATTTGCGCCAGTAGTTGTAATACCAATAGTAAGATTATGCTTTGCTTTTAAAAATGCCAATCGATTTAAAACAGCCTCATCTTTTAAAACACCCGTTTCTAAAGTCGCAGAATGTATTTGATATACTTTTAAAAAAGGAAACAGTTTTTTAGAGAAATTATACTGCTCATTTAATTTCTCTAAACTGTGTTCTTTTATTTCATGAACCGTTGCATTTGCATCGAAATTTGCCACATACGTGTAACCCCATTTTGTTCCAACTTCAATATTGTTGTCCTTTTTTGTCTGTAACCATTCTATTACCAATTCTTCTGCTAATCCATATCCTGGAGCTGTATCAAAATAGCGAACACCTAGTTTATAAGCATTTTCTAAAACAGTAAAACTTTGTTTTTTAAAAGTTTCAAGATCTGTTTTACCATCGCTTTTTTTTCTAAGATTAATATATAATGGTCTGCCCAAAGCAGCGGTTCCTAAGCCTAATCTCATTTTCAGTTATTTAATACTAGTTAACCTCTTTTATATGATTTAATAAACCGATTAAGAACTACAAGACAACATAGAACAACCTACTTGGTTTCTTGCCCACTCTGGACGTTTTACAAACCATTTTTTATAATCTGGTTGCTCATCGTATGGTTTTTTAAGTAAATGAAACAATTCATCAATTAATTTGTAATCTCCTTTATCAGCAGCATCTATTGCCATTTGTGACATGTAATTACGTAATACATATTTAGGATTTACTTGATTCATTTTTTTTGCACGCTCTTTAAAAGCAGTTGTTTCTTTTTTCAAACGTTCACTGTAACTATCAAACCAAGAATTCCATTTTTGTTTTAGTTCTCCTGAAATCTCATTGGGTACGTAAAAAGCATCATTTATAATTTTCAATCCATCAGACGAATTTTCAACAGAGAAATCACTTAAATTTCTAAAGAAAATAGTCATATCCGTTTCAGATAACTGTAGCATACTTTCTAAACTAAAAATAAATTCTTTATCATCCTTTTCTTCAGAGAACAAGCCCAATTTACTTCGCATCATCGAAATGTATTGTTTTTGTGCTTTTTCGTTATATGAATTTATAATACTTTCTAATCCTTCCGCTTCATCAATCAAAAGATATAAGGCATTTGCTAATTGAAATAAATTCCAATGGCCAACCTCCAATTGCGCACCAAATCTATAACGCTTAAATTGGCTATCGGTTGTGTTTGGTGTCCAATTCTGATCGTAACCTTCCAGCCAACCATAAGGGCCATAATCTATAGTTTGTCCCAGAATAGACATGTTATCTGTATTCATCACACCATGAACAAAACCTACTCGTTGCCAATGAATAATCATTTTTAATGTGCTCTCTAAAACTTCTTCAAAAAACTGTAAATAGGTTTCTTTTGAAGGGACTCCTAAATGTGAAAAATGATTTTTTATGGTGAAATCTATCAAGGTTTTTAGAGTATCTCCATCTTGCCTTGATGCTAATATTTGGTAACTTCCAAAACGTAAAAAACTTGGAGCAACTCTGCAAACAACTGCCCCTTTTTCATAAGCTGCATTACCATCATATAGCATATCTCTTAATACTTCATCACCTGATAATGCTAATGATAATGCTCTTGTTGTTGGCACTCCTAAATGGTGCATTGCTTCACTACATAAATACTCACGAACAGATGATCGTAATACTGCCAGACCATCTGCTGTTCGAGAATAGGGTGTTTTGCCAGTTCCTTTTAATTGAATTGTCCATGTTCTATTGTCATGTTCAACTTCAGTTAAATTAATAGCGCGTCCATCTCCAAGTTGCCCAGCCCAATTCCCGAATTGATGTCCTCCATAGCACATAGCATATGGATTTGTACTTGGTAGTACTTCGTTTCCTGTAAATACATTTAAAAAATCTTTGCTGTTAGCATTATCTTCTGTTAATCCTAAATTATGAAGCATTTCTGGAGAAACATGTAATAACGTTGGTTTTGCTGTTTTTTTTGGAGTTACATAGGAAAAACAAGCTTTTTGTACTTGCCTTCTACTATTCTCAAGAATCGGATCTGATGGTAATTCTTTTATAAATATTTCTTTTATGTTAAGTTTCATTTCCCTCTTTAATTAATCGTTTTTGAACCAATTTTCTGTCTAAAATCACTCGAATTGACATTAACTTAAATTAATATTCAATGATAGATTTCCATCTATTACTTCTTCTTGCAACAGCCCTAATATAACTGCAAACTGCCACAGCTTTATAACCTTCTTTGGTAAGTTGCTCAAATGTTTTTTCAACCAATACCCTGCCTATGCCTTGACCTCTTAAATTGTAGGGAACTTCAGAATAATTTAAATACATTTTATCATTCCTTAACGTATAATCAACTGTTGCTATTTCTCCATTAATATCTAATGTAAAACGCCTATTTTTTTTATCATGTATAATATTCAATCTATCAGGTATTAATTTGTTTAACCATTTTTCCAATTCTTCTTTATATGGATTTCTTAATTTCTTTTTGCCAATAGTAATAGTCGGAAAATTAAGTTTCCTATTTTCATAAAGAGCTCGCAATTCTTCTGCAAACTCTTTATTTTTTTCTACATCTAAAAACTGATAGGGTAGTGCTGTCTTGTCTAGTAATAATTGGTAATAATGTGTTTTATGACAACCAGAAGCACCATATAATTTTATAGTTGGAGCTGTATCCATCATATTTTTTTTGTGCTTATTGATTTGTTATTTTAAATAACTTCTAATTCCATAACTCGCCAAAACTCCTTCTCCGGTTGCAGCAGCAACTTGTGCAATTGCACCCTCCCTACAATCTCCAGCAGCAAAAATACCGCTAATCGAAGTTTGTGCCAACCCTGTTGTTTGGATAAAACCACTTTCATCAAGATCGATAATACCTTCAAATGATTTTGTATTAGGAATTAATCCAATAAAAATAAATACACCATCTGCTTCTAAAACTGATTCTTCATTAGTTGCATTATCTTTTAATTTCAAGCCTTTAAAGTTTTCTTTTTCATCAGAAATAAACTCTAAAGAAGATTGATTCATATAGGTTGAAATATTGTCTATGCTAGATAATTTTTCTATATAAGTTTCTGAAGCGGTAAAATTTTCTGATCGATGTATAATTTTCACACTCTTACAAAAACCTGCTAAAAAGATACCTTCTTCCAATGCTGAATTTCCACCACCTATAACAATGATATCTCTATCGCGGTAAAAAGCACCGTCGCAAGTTGCACAAAAATGAATACCAGAACCTATTAATTCTTCTTCATTAGGAATCCCTAATTTTCTATAGGTAGAGCCTGTAGATAATACAACAGACTTACCTAAATAGGTTGTGCCTTTTGTTTGTATTTCAAATAGGTTGTCTTTTTTATTAATGGCAACAACTTCTTCACCAGTTTTAATAACCGCTCCGTATGTTTTTGCTTGCTCTTCCATTTTCTCCATTAATTTTGGACCAGAAATAGAAGTAAAACCTGGATAGTTTTCAATCTTTTCAGTTAAAAATGCGTTTCCACCAATAGTAGATTTTTCTAAAATCAACGTATCAAAACGGTCTCTTTGCGCATAAATGGAAGTTGTTAATCCTGCAGCACCACCACCAATAATAATCGTGTCAAAAATTTTATGTTCTTTCTCAACATTTATAGAAAGTAACTCCGTTAATTTTACATTATCTGGATTTGTATATGGAACATCGTCAATTAATATAGTAGGGATAATACGTTTTCCATTATTGATTTCTTCTACTTTAGCAGTTGCCCAATCATATTTATCTACATCAATAAAATCGAAATTAACGCCATTATCTCTTAGGAAACTTTTTGCTCTTCTACAATCAGGACACCAATCAGCACCAAACAATTGAACTCTTCCTGCTTCATTAATTCCTAAAACAGATGCCAATTCAATATTATCAGGATTTGTATACGATTTACCTTTTATAATGACGGTTGGGATAATTCTTTTTCCGTTGTTAATCGCTTCAACTTTAGCAGTCGCTTCTTTATCTAAATCAACATCTATAAAAGTAAATTCTATATTGTTTTCTTTTAAATATGCTTTAGCTCTTCTGCAATCTGGACACCAATCTGCGCCGTATAATAAAATATCATTCATTTGAATATAACTTTTATAGGTTAAAAAATAGGTTGCCGAATTATTAATTTTCGGAAATCTGTTTCACTTTATTTTAATTTATCTGCATGAAGGTTACGTAGTTTTGCTAGTTTAGGTGTAATTACAAAGCTACAGTAACCATTAGCTTGATTATTTCTGTAATAATCTTGATGCTCTTTTCCAGCTTCAAAGAAAACACCTAAAGATGAAATTTCTGTTACGACAGGATTCTCATAATATGGCGTAATTTCTTTTGAAACTAGTTCAGCAATCTCTTTTTGTTCATCATCATGATAATAAATTACCGAACGATATTGCGTACCACGATCTGCTCCTTGCTTGTTTAAAGTTGTAGGATCATGAGTAGTCATAAAGATTACTAAAATATCTTCATATGAAATCACATCAGCATCAAAAGTAACTTGGATTACTTCTGCATGGCCTGATAAACCAGAACACACTTCTCTATATGTTGGTGTTCCAGGGACATTTCCTCCAGAATATCCAGACAGTACTTTTTCAACACCTTTTACTTCTTGAAATACTGCTTCAGTACACCAAAAACAGCCCCCACCAAATGTGGCTAGTTGTATATTATTAGTTCTCATTTGTAAACTCTTTTTCTAATTGCATAGATTCTAAATTGTTCTGATATTAATTGAATGCACTATTCAACCTCTTTTTTTAATAGGTCGGTCTGAAGTAGTGTTCCCTTTTGCAGAAAAAAGGATTGTACTTCCTACTTTACCATGAAAATTCCTTTCTTTAAATTAGTACTAAATATATCATAATTCTGTTAAAAAAAATATAGCACATCGTATAAGATGTACTATTTGAACTTTGATTAAATTTTTAGTCTAAAATTATTTATTTCCTTACACTTTTGATATATTTTTCTGTATAACTGTAGTGTGAAGGGAAGGCTTAAAAAAGACAAAACCTTGTTAATTAAAATTAACAAGGTTCTACTTTTAGTCGGGGTGGCAGGATTCGAACCTGCGACCTCCTCGTCCCAAACGAGGCGCGATGACCGGGCTACGCTACACCCCGAATATATTCGGACTGCAAAGATAAAACTTATATTTAATATAGCAAGGTAAATTTGTAGAAATGGTATTGGTTTTTGAAGTTATTTTATGATTGTAATTATTAAAGAATTACTCGACTAATCGACTTATCAAAAATTAATGTTCTTTGCTTTGTGAAAACTTATAAACATTTGTAATTATAAAAATCAAAATACTATATTTTTGCTTCGTAAATAAAAAATAAAATTATGTCAGATACTATTGAAAGAATAAAATGTTTGATTATTGGTTCAGGGCCAGCAGGATATTCAGCAGCAATTTATGCAGCTCGTGCAGATTTAAAACCAATTATGTATACAGGATTGCAAATGGGAGGTCAATTGACCACTACAACTGAAGTTGATAATTATCCTGGTTACGCTAATGGAACTGATGGGACAGCGATGATGGAAGATTTTAAAAATCAGGCAGAACGGTTTGGTACTGAAGTAAGGTTTGGAATGATTACTAAAGTTAATTTTAACGATAAAGTAGGAGGGATTCATAAAGTTATTGTTGATGAATCAATCGAGGTTGAAGCGGAAACAGTGATTATTTCTAGTGGAGCAACTGCTAAATATTTAGGATTGGAAAGTGAGCAGAGGTTGATTGGAGGTGGAGTATCTGCTTGTGCAACTTGTGATGGGTTTTTCTATAAAGGGCAAGATGTAGTGGTTGTAGGTGCTGGAGATACAGCTGCAGAAGAAGCTACATATTTGGCTAATATCTGTAAAAATGTAACTATTTTAGTTCGTAAGGATTTTATGAGAGCCTCAAAAGCGATGCAGCATAGAGTTAATAAGACTGAGAATATTACTGTATTGTACAATACTGAATTAGACGAGGTAATTGGAGATAATGTTGTTGATGGTGTGCGTATTGTTAATAATCAGACAAATGATAAAACAGAAATTCCTGTAGCAGGAGTTTTTATTGCGATAGGTCATAAGCCAAATACTGATATTTTTAAAGGAATATTAGACATGGATGAAGTTGGGTATTTAATTACCAAAGGAAAAACTACTAAGACCAATTTGCCTGGAATCTTTGCTGCTGGAGATGTTCAAGATAAAGAATACAGACAAGCAGTTACAGCTGCTGGAACTGGATGTATGGCTGCATTGGATTCAGAGCGTTATTTAGGAAGTTTAAAATAAAAGATTAGTTTTGAATACTAAAAAATCCCGCAATAGCGGGATTTTTTATTTAGTCAATTTATAGATTATATTGTCTCAGGCAAAGTATGTTCCTTACCTTTATTTTGTTCTTTTAAGTATTCCATAAGAGGAGCAAAATAGTCCAACATCGGTTTTGCACTCATTTCACTTCCTACACTTTCTTTTAGCAATTCATTCCAATCGCAGTTTGCACCTTGTTTTAAAACACCATTTAAGAATTCACCAACTTCCTTACTTCCAAAATAATTTGTCGCATGTGTATCTTGCTTTAAGATGTTTTTAGAAATGTGATCATGAAATTGAAATAATAAGATATACGATATTGCATAGTCGTAATATTGTGCAGCATCATTGTTTATATGAGTCTTAGAAGCAGCATCGCAATACTCTTCGCCTCTTTCAGAAGGAGGAACCATTCCTTGGTACTTTTTAGACAATTCCCACCATTTTCTATTGTACTCATCTTTTGAAAGATTTTCAGCATATAATGAATTTTCAAATTCACTCATTACTCCTGCAGCAAATGGTAAGAATACAATATTGCTTAAAGCCTCTTTTAATAAGTTCTGTGTTTGATCAACTTTAGAGTCAGCATCAACCAATCCTTTTCCAACCAAAAAGGGTTTTTGCATCGCTGCAAATCCTAGTAAACTACCAATAGCTTCATGGTAACCACGATTTGCTCCACCTCGTAATAATACAGGAACATCAGGATTAGAATACGCTTGGTAATAATAAATATGACCTAACTCATGATGAATCGTTTCATAATAATCAGCAGTAGGCTCAATACTCATTAAACAACGTAAATCATTTTCTAAGTTCATATGCCAAGCCGAAGCGTGATTATTTTTCTTATAGTCTGCATCTTTAGGTGCAGGATACATACTAGATTTTTCATAAAAACTTTTTGGAAGTAGGTCAAATCCTATACTTACGAAGAAATCTTCACCTTCTTTTACAATCCATTCAGGATCTCTATCTTTTAATGCAGCATCAATATCAAGACCTTCAACATCTACCATAGCACTCCAATCTTGTCCCCAACGATTTGGCAACCAATGTGCTGGAAGATATTCTGGAACATTGGCATCGTATTTATCAGCTAAATTATACCTAGCCCAAGTGTGTAATTCTCTATATAATGGCCATACTTCTTGCACCATTTTCTTCATTTCAGCCATCATTTCACCACGATTCATTCCGTAGTCAGAAACTTGGTAAGAAAAATAATCGTCATAGCCTAAAGCTTGCACAGTCTCATTACGTAGTTTTACTAAATTCTCTAAACCACCTTTTAAGTTTTTACCAACTTCTTTAGAAGCTTCCCAGTTTTTCAGACGCTCTGCTTCATCGTTAGATTCTCTAAGTATACCATCAATATCTCCAGTAGAAACGGATTTTCCGTCAACCTTAAAATCAAATCCAAATAAAGCTTCGTTTTGAGCAGTTTCAGCAGTAATTCTTTGCTTTACAGTTTCAGAAACCGTTTCTGGATTATTGGCTGCACTATATAAAATACTTTCAAGTTGGCGTACTTGCACTAAATCCAATTCTTCTTTTTTCTCAAGTAAAGCAAGAGTTTTTTTAATTACTTCTTTACTTCCGGTAAATATTGCATAAGCTTCATTGGCCTTTTGAACATTGTAAGCATTGAGAGTATCTCCTTCAACTATATGAGTGTTTGCCGCCCATTCTGCTTCTGCTGAATCGTAGTATAGTTCTTGAAAAGTACTGGTATATACATCAAGAAACGCTTGCGTATCTTTTTTCGCTTGACTATCAATTTTTGTTTCTGTTTCACAACTAATTATCGCTATGATTACTAGTGCTGATAAAATTGTTTTTTTCATTTTTATTTGATTTGACTTTTATGTAGTGTTGCTGTTTCGGTAAATTCTTCTATGAAAATCTGAGGGTCATTATAAATATTAATATCACTGTTGTCTTTGGCTTTAAGATATAACTCATCAGAAATATTAATCGTAGCCTTGGAGTTTTCTTGAGTAAAGATCTCACAATAATCAACTTGTAAATCTTCACCGACAAATGATGTTCGGTTGTTTAAATCAATATACAAACTATCAACATCTCCTTTTAATTCTGCATCAGCTCGGTCATACATACTAGAAACTAATTTAGGGGATTTAATGAACCCTTTTAATTTGCTATTTCCTCTTAAAGAAATGGTCACTGAATCGGCAATTACTTTTAACTCTGTTCTACTTCTTTCAAGATTGGTATAATTAAAAACACTCGTTTTTATATCTAAATTGACTTTAGAAGTTCCACCAGTTTTTAAATTTAAATTAGCTAGAATAATTGTTGATAATGAGTTTACTTCTGCATTGTCTTTTGTAATAATAGATTCAATAGTAGAAGGGTAGTAGATGGTAATAATTAATTTTTTCTTAGTTGTAATTCTTTTATTTAATTTAAATGATAATGTATTGTCATCAACGTCAAATTCAATTATATCATGTAAATTCTCATCAGTTTCGATCTTAACCATTGGCTCTCCTTCAAGAAGATTGATTTTAAAATTCTCTCCAATAGAAATAATTGAAAATGAATCGATCTTGGTTTCTTGAATGGAAACAATTTTATTTCCTTTTATTTTTTCATTTTTTTGACCAAAACTTAAGATTGGTATCAATAAGATGAAATAAAGAAAGTTTTTTTTCATTTTGTGATTTTCAAGAGAAAACAAATATACTAAAAAACCTTCAAGATGAATTTGAAGGTTTTGTGTTTTATGATTAGATAAGGAAGGTTTATTTAATAAGCAGAATCGTGCACATTCATGATTGCTCTTCCAGATGGTTCGTTCATATTTTTAAATGCTTCATCCCATTCCAACGCGATTTTAGTACTGCATGCAACTGAAGGTTCTTGTGGAACACTTAATGCAGCTGTATCACTTGGAAAATGTTCTTCAAAAATTGTTCTATAATAAAACTCTTCTTTGTTTTGTGGTGTTTGAATTGGGAATCTAAATTTAGCATTTGCTAATTGTTCATCAGTTACTTCTTTATCAACAACTTCTTTTAAAGTATCAATCCAATCATAGCCAACACCATCAGAAAATTGTTCTTTTTGTCTCCAAGCAACGCTTTCTGGTAACATATCTTCAAAAGCTTTACGAATCACCCATTTTTCCATGCGTTCACCGTTGATCATCTTATCTTGAGGGTTTATACGCATTGCAACATCTATAAACTCTTTGTCTAAAAATGGTACACGTCCTTCAATTCCCCAAGCCATTAAACTTTTGTTTGCTCTTAAACAATCGTACATGTGTAGTTTGTCTAATTTACGTACAGTCTCTTCATGAAATTCTCTTGCGTTTGGCGCTTTATGAAAGTATAAATAACCTCCAAAAATTTCATCAGCACCTTCCCCAGACAACACCATTTTAATTCCCATAGATTTAATAACACGTGCCATTAAATACATAGGAGTTGAAGAACGAATGGTTGTAATGTCATATGTTTCAATGTTATAAATAACATCTTTAATTGCATCTAAACCTTCTTGAATAGTAAACTTTATTTCATGATGAATGGTTTTGATATGATCTGCAACTTTTTTAGCTGCGGCAAGATCAGGTGAGCCTTCTAGCCCAACAGCGAATGAGTGTAATTGTGGATACCAAGCGTCTGATTCATCATCAGATTCAATTCTTTTTTGCGAATATTTTTTTGCAATAGCAGAAATAACGGATGAATCTAATCCACCAGATAATAAAACACCATAAGGCACGTCACTCATTAATTGTCTATGAACTGCTGCTTCTAAAGATTCCTTTACTTCTGCAATACTAGTTTGGTTTTCTTTTACAGCATCATAATCTGACCAATCTCTTTTGTACCATTGTACAAATTTTCCATCTTTACTAGACATATAATGTCCTGGAGGAAACAATTCTATTTTAGTACATACACCTTCAAGAGCTTTTAACTCTGAGGCAACATAAAAAGTTCCATTCACATCCCAACCAATATATAATGGAATAATTCCCATATGATCACGAGCAATAAAATACTCATCTTTTTCTACGTCATAAATAGCAAACCCAAAAATCCCATTCATTTCATCGATGAAATCAACACCTTTCTCTTTATATAGTGCTAATATTACTTCGCAGTCAGATTGAGTCTGAAAATTATATTTCCCGTCAAATTGTTTTCTTAATTCTCTATGGTTATAAATCTCTCCATTGGCAGCCAAAATTAGTTTCTTATCTTCACTTAATAAAGGTTGTTTTCCTGATGCTGGATCTACAATAGCTAATCTCTCATGAGCCATTATAGATTTATCATCACTATATATACCACTCCAATCTGGACCTCTATGACGAATTTTTTTTGCCATTTCTAATATTTGAGGACGTAGACTTTCCGATTTTTCTTTTAAGTCAAACGCACATACAATTCCACACATAATTTTATTTTTTGTATTAATTATAATGCAAATAACGTTTTATTATGTGTATATGAAAACAAAAAGTAATTTTTTAGTTTTAATATTACACATTAATTTAAAAATTAATAATAATATGTAACTAAAAAGATATTTTTATGTGTAAATTTTATCATTTTGAAATTGAAGTTTATTTTATTTTAAAAAAACAGTTGGTTAGTTTAAAAACTATTATACATTTGTAAAGTAGAAAACAAAGATGAAAATTAACAATAACATATGGTGGTGGAACTCTCTTATTAGATAAGTGAGAAGAATCCTATATATTATTAAAATATAAACAGAAAGGCTTATCTCACGATAAGCCTTTTTTATTTTATAAAATGAATAAAACAAAATTTAAGACAATCAGTACCACTCGAATTTCAGATACTATAACTCCTGTTGGATTGTATTTAAGGTTTAGAGATACATATGCAAATACGTTGCTATTAGAAAGTTCTGACTATCATAGTAAAGAAGAGAGTTTTTCTTTTATCTGTATTGAGCCTGTATTATCTATGAAGGCTGATAAAAATCAGTTCTCAATAAACTATAAAGGTAAGGATATTGACAATCAGAAAATTGATCGAAATTTTTATAAATTATTTGATGCCTATAAAAATCAAATTGATTTAGATTGTGATGAAAACCTTAAATCGTTTAATGGATTATATGGTTATACAACTTTTGATTCGGTTCAGTATTTTGAAACGATTAAATTTAGTAACCCAGATGCGCCCTCAGCTATTCCAGAGATGCAATACAGTTTTTATCGATTTGTTATTGTAATAAATCATTTTAATGATGAAATGACTCTGATAGAAAATATTGAAGAAGGAACTGAATCTAGAATTTCAGAAATTGAAACTATTATAGAAGCTCAAACTTTTAATACTCAAAAATTTCAAATAGCTGGTGATGAGACTTCTAATTGTACGAATGAAGACTTTAAAGAATATGTTGTAAAAGCAAAAGCGCATTGTAAAAGAGGTGATGTATTCCAGTTAGTCTTATCTAGACAGTTTCAACAAGAGTTTAAAGGTGATGAATTTAATGTGTATAGAGCATTGCGTTCCATAAACCCTTCGCCATACTTATTCTATTTTGATTATGGTTCTTTTAAATTGATGGGTTCTTCTCCAGAAGCACAGATAAAAATTTCTGCAGGAAAAGCTACAATTAATCCAATTGCCGGAACTTTTAGAAGAACTGGTGATATGGCAGAAGATATAAAGTTAGGTAAGAAATTGTCTGAAGATAAAAAAGAAACGGCGGAGCATGTTATGTTAGTTGATTTGGCAAGAAACGACTTAAGTAAACATGCTTATAATGTAACTGTTGAGGTTTTTAAAGAAGTCCAGTATTTTAGCCATGTAATCCATTTAGTTTCAACAGTAAAAGGTCAAATTAAAGGAAATCCAATAGAAATAGTTGGAGATACTTTCCCTGCAGGAACCTTAAGTGGTGCTCCAAAATTCAAAGCAATGGAATTAATTGATATCTATGAAAATCAATCAAGAGGGTTTTATGGTGGCGCAGTTGGAATTATTGGTTTAGACGGTTCAGTAAATTTGGCAATTGCAATTAGATCATTTGTAAGTAAAAACAATGTGTTGTATTATCAAGCAGGAGCAGGAATTGTCATTCATAGTGATGAAGAAAAAGAATTACAAGAAGTAAATAATAAGTTAGCAGCGTTGAAAAAAGCGTTGCTATTAGCAGAAAACATTTAGAATGAAAATATTAATATTAGATAATTACGACTCATTTACCTATAACTTGGTTCACATGGTTGAGAAAATTACAGGAAATTTCCCTGCAGTTTTTCGTAATGATGAAATTCCCTTAAAAGAAATAGATAATTACGATTTAATTATATTGTCTCCAGGTCCAGGAATTCCAGATGAAGCAGGAATCTTGAAAGATGTTATTACAATGTATGCAGGTAAGAAACCAATTTTTGGGGTTTGCTTAGGATTACAAGCAATTATGGAAGTTTTTGGTGGAAAAATCATTAATATGGATGAAGTTTTTCATGGTGTAGCAACAGAAATGAAAGTAATAAAAGAAGATACAATTATTTTTAAAAATGTTCCAAATAAATTCTCTGCGGCACGCTACCATTCTTGGATAGCATCAAATGATCATATACCTGAATCTATAGAAATTACAGCAATAGATGAAGATGGAGGAATTATGGCAATACGTCATAAGGAGTTTAATATAAGTGCCGTACAGTTTCATCCTGAGAGTATTTTAACGGATGTTGGAGAGCAAATAGTTAAAAATTTTATAGAAGAAAATTTGTAATGAAAACAATATTAAACGAACTGTATAAACATAAAAAATTATCAAAACTCGAAGCAAAACAAGTTTTGATTGATATTGCTTCTGAGAAATATAATGATGTGCATTTAGCATCATTTATGACTGTTTTTATGATGCGACCGATTACTGTTGAAGAATTGGCAGGGTTTAGAGAAGCGTTAATTGAATTGGCAATAAAAGTAGATTTATCGGACTATAATACAATAGATATTGTAGGGACTGGAGGTGATGGAAAAGACACTTTTAATATATCAACGTTAACTTCTTTTATTGTTGCAGGAACTGGTCAAAAAGTAGCAAAGCACGGTAATTATTCTGTGTCTTCAAAATCTGGGTCTTCGGACATGTTGGAAAGTTTTGGATACGAATTTACAAATGATGAAAACACTTTAAAAAAGCATTTAGAGAAAGCAAACATTTGTTTTTTACATGCTCCAAAGTTTCATCCAGCAATGAAAGCAGTTGGACCAACTAGAAAAGCTTTGGCTTTAAAAACATTTTTCAATATACTAGGTCCATTGGTAAATCCAAGTTCACCACAAAATCAATTATTAGGAACCTTTAATTTAGAAATTGCACGTTTGTACAACTACATCTTACAAGATGAAAATACAAATTATGGAATTGTTCATACTTTAGATGGTTATGATGAAATATCACTTACTGGTTCTTTTAAATTGTTTACTAAAAACGAAGAGAAGTTGATAAGTCCTGAAGAAATTGGACAAACTAGACTGAAACAATCTGATATTTTTGGAGGTAATTCTGTTAAAGAAGCAGCCGAAATATTTAAAAACATTATACAAGGTAAAGGTACAAATGCTCAAAATAATGTGGTGTTAACAAATACTGCATTTGCTTTAGGAATTGTAAATGAACATAAGTCATTTGAAGACGCTTTTGCTGAAGCGAAAGAGTCATTGTTTGGATTGAAAGCGAAAAATTGTTTAGATAAATTAGTTAATTAGAATGAATATTTTAGATAAAATAATAGTACATAAAAGAAGTGAAGTTGCTCAGTTAAAGCAAGAAGTAGCGTTAAAGCGATTGGTTGAAAGTCCTGCTTTTAAAAGAACGCCGATTTCTTTAAAAGAATCGTTAAGAGATTCTAACGGAACAGGAATTATTGCGGAATTCAAGCGTCAATCTCCTTCAAAAGGAATTATAAATGACACTTCAACCATTCAAGATGTTACGGAAGGGTATTTAAAAGCAAATGTTGCTGCACAATCAATATTGACTGACAAAGAGTTTTTTGGAGGTACTATTTTAGATTTAGTACAAGCAAGAGAAATTAATAACACAAAGCCAATATTGCGAAAAGATTTTATTGTTGATGGTTATCAGATTGTTGAGTCTAAAGCAATTGGAGCAGACGCTATTTTATTAATTGCTGCTTGTTTAACATCAAAAGAGATAAAGCAGTTTGGGAATTTAGCAGAGGATTTAGGATTGGAAGTATTGTATGAAGTACACAGTCAAGAAGATTTAGATAAAATAGAACTTGATAATAAAATTATAGGAATCAATAATAGAAATCTAAAGACTTTTGAAGTGGATTTAGAGCACTCTATTGAATTGGCTTCTCAAATTCCAGACAATTGTATTAAAGTTTCTGAAAGTGGGATAAGCGACCCAAGAACAATTATAGGATTGAGACAATATGGATTTCAAGGTTTCTTGATAGGTGAAAACTTTATGAAGAATGAGCATCCAGGATTCGAATGTCAGGAGTTTGTAAAAAGGTTAATGTGATGATAAAAATCAAGGTTTGTGGAATGCGTAATGCTGATAATATATCTGAGTTATTAAAGGTAACTCCAGATTATATTGGCTTTATTTTTTATGATAAATCTAAACGATTTGTTACCGATTTTCCACAAGTTGATATCCCATCATCTATTAAAAAAGTAGGTGTCTTTGTTAATGAAACTATCGATGAAGTAATCCGGAAAGTTTCAGAGTATAAATTGGAAGCCGTTCAACTTCATGGTGATGAAAGTGTAGATTATTGCAATGAATTGAATTCAAAAATGACAATTGAAATTATCAAAGCATTTTCAATTGATGAAAATTTTGATTTTAGAATCACACAAGATTATGAATCTCATTGTGATTTATTTTTATTTGATACAAAGGGAAAAGAATATGGCGGAAATGGATTGAAATATGATTGGTCTATTTTGAAAAAATATGAAGGTAAAACGCCATTTTTATTAAGTGGAGGTATCAATGAGAAAGATGTTGAAGCGATCAGAGTATTTCAACACTCAATGTTTGTTGGTTTGGATTTGAATAGTGGGTTTGAAGATGCACCATCAGTAAAAAATATAGAAAAGTTAAAAGAATTTAAAAAGAAGTTAATGCAATCAAAATTTCAAGCAGACAAGAACGGGTATTATGGTCAATTTGGAGGTGCTTTTATTCCAGAATTGTTATATCCAAATGTAAAAGAATTAGAAGATAATTATATTCAAATTATCGAATCTGAAGAATTTCAAAAAGAATACAAATCTTTATTAAAAGATTATGTTGGGAGACCGACGCCATTGTATTTGGCTAAAAGGTTATCAGAAAAATATGGAGCACATATATATTTAAAACGTGAAGATTTAAATCATACAGGAGCACATAAAGTAAACAATACTGTAGGTCAAATTCTAATTGCTCAAAAATTAGGGAAAACTAAAATTATTGCTGAGACAGGAGCAGGACAGCATGGAGTTGCAACAGCAACTGTGTGTGCTTTAATGGGATTAGAATGTACTGTTTTTATGGGTGAAAAAGACATTGTACGTCAAGCACCAAATGTTGCCAGAATGAAAATGCTAGGGGCAAAAGTGGTTCCTGCAACAAGTGGGAGTAAAACTTTAAAAGATGCTACAAATGAAGCAATTCGCTATTGGATTCAACATCCAGAAACGTTTTATTTAATTGGCTCTGTGGTTGGTCCTCATCCACATCCAGATATGGTTGCACGTTTACAAGCTGTTATTTCTGAAGAAATGAAATGGCAATTAAAAGAGAAAACAGGGAAAGAAAATCCAGATACAATTATCGCTTGTGTTGGTGGAGGTTCTAATGCTGCTGGAGCTTTTTATCATTATATGGAGGATGAAGAAGTAGAGTTAATTGCCGTGGAAGCTGCAGGTTTAGGAGTGAATTCTGGTGAAAGTGCTGCTACCTCTCAATTAGGAGAAGTTGGAATTATCCATGGTAGTAAAACTATTTTAATGCAAGATGAATATGGACAAATTTTAGAGCCTTATTCTATTTCTGCAGGATTAGATTATCCTGGAGTCGGTCCTTTACACGCCTTTTTATACGAAAGTAAAAGAGCCAAGTTTATGAGTGCTACTGACAAAGAAGCTTTAGCTGCAGCTTATGAATTAACAAGAATTGAAGGAATTATTCCGGCTTTGGAAACAGCCCATGCCTTGGCAGTTTTATCAAAAATAAAGTTTAAAAAAGACCAAGTTGTGGTGGTGAATTTATCTGGAAGAGGAGATAAAGATTTAGAAATTTATATCAAACATTTAGAAGAGTAAGTTATGAATTCAATTCAAGAATTATTTCAGAAAAAGGATAAAAATTATTTATCAATTTATTTTACTTGTGGTTATCCAAAATTGGATGATACTACTAAAGTAATTTTAGCATTAGAAAAAAGTGGAGTAGACTTTATTGAAGTTGGATTGCCTTATTCAGACCCTTTAGCAGATGGTCCAACAATTCAAGAAAGTAGTCAGAAGGCTTTAGAAAATGGAATTAACTTAGATATTATTTTTGAGCAATTATTAACGATTAAAGAAACCAATAAAACGCCTTTGGTTTTAATGGGATATCTTAATCAACTATTAAAATATGGTGAAGATAAATTCTGCCAAAAAGTTGTTGATTGCGGAATTGATACTGTTATCATTCCAGATTTGCCAATGGTAGAGTTTGAAAGACATTATCAACAATTGTTTGAAAAATATGGAATTACAAATGTTTTTTTAATTACTCCCCACACATCAGAAGATAGAATAAAAAAGATTGATTCTTATTCTAAGGCATTTATATATATTGTTGCTTCGGCTTCTATTACTGGAGTGAAAGGTGATATTTCTAATCAACAATTAGAATATTTTGAGCGTATTAAAGCAATGAATCTAGAAAGTAAATTAATTATTGGTTTTGGTATTTCTGATAAAGAAACCTTTACTACTGCATGTAATTATGCTAATGGTGCCATTATTGGTTCTGCTTTTATTAAGAATTTAGGGATTAATGGAGTAGAAAGTACAGATGATTTTATTAAGCCAATAATTTCATAAATATAAAAAGGCGAAACTTATTAGGTTTCACCTTTTATATGAGTTAAATCTATCTGTTTAGTTTACACTAATTAGTTTTATATCAAATACTAAAACTGCACCTCCAGGGATAGATCCTTGACCATTATTCCCATATCCTAAGTTAGAAGGAATTAATAAAATACCTTCACCACCTTCTTTATAGTAAGTAATTCCTTCTGTCCAACCTTTTATAACTTGATTTAGACCAAAAGAAATTCCATTTGAATCACTTTGGTCAAAAACAGTACCGTTTAATAAAGATCCTTTGTAAGCTACAGTAACATTAGAACTACTTGTTGGTCTTGTTCCTGTGCCTTCATTATCTATTACATAGTATAAACCAGAATCGCTTCTTGTTGCATTTAAATTATTGTCTTCAATATATTTTATAATATCTGCTTCTGTTTGAGGTTCAATATTGTCACCATCTTTAGAGCAAGAAATAAAAAGAAATAGAGATAGAAAGAGTGTTAAATAGGATTTCATTTTACGTTTTTTTAATTTTAAGCGAATATACTTTGATTATTTTAATTACGGCTAATTTAATAAAGGATAAGTATAATCTTAAAGTAAACAATCTACAGTGTCTGTAATCATATGTAATAATAAACCAAAAGCAATAACTCTAGATGGTTTAAAAAGAGTTCCTAAAGCATATATTCCAATAGCAATATAAGAATGTAAAGGATGAAAGTTGATGCTACATCTATTTGGGTCAAAAATAGGGTTTGCCAACAAATGATCTAAGTCAACTAACATTGTTGCTATAAATATTAGATATACTTTTACCCATTGTTTTCTAAAGAAAAGAAAAGCAATTATTGCTGGAAAAATAAAGTGTAACCCATAATGTGATATTAACTTTAGTGTCATTTTTTAAAACCAATTTCTGTATTGCATTACTCTAAAATCAAAAGTTGTAAATTTCGAACTTTCATTTTTCATTCTTTTATATAGTTCCATTGATCCAATGGCTCTATTTGCAGAGCCTGAAGGTGAAGTCAAAGAAACTGTTTTTATTATTCTATCACCTAATTTAAATTGATGAATTCGAGGAACATCACTAGAAACTACTTCTAGTTTTAAATTATACTCTTTCAAGTGTTTTCTAAAAAAATATTCAGGACCATTTTTAGAATTTCCGCCAGTAAAAAGTAGCGTATGAACAGTTGGTGATTGTTTTAAATAATCAATTAAATTTCGCAATTGAATATTTTTCATTCCAAGATCAGAGGCGTCAATTTTATCTCTTTCACAGGAGTCTACTATATCACAAACACCAATTTTATGCTTGATTAAAAAGTTTTTCCGTTGTTCTATAGCTCTATTTGTATTTTCAAAATCTAAACCTAAATCATGGATTTTATCTATATACAACCACAATGAATTGTAATAACTGCCATAACAAAAATCAACATCTTGCTTGATCAATTCTCCTGTTGTAAATCGAGGAGGAGGTAAGGTGCCAACAATTAACTTTTCAGTATCCTCTTTTATAAATGGCTCATATGGATGTTTGTGGAAGAACAAAGACTAATAAGATTGTTCTTCAAGACTTTTTGTTACTTTAGAAACTA
Organism: Flavobacteriaceae bacterium; assembly: GCA_034111625.1. Lineage (GTDB taxonomy): Bacteria > Bacteroidota > Bacteroidia > Flavobacteriales > Flavobacteriaceae > Urechidicola. Next base: position 50,972 of record JAWUWX010000003.1, read on the forward strand.
CTTTGCCAGTATGTTTCGTTGTTTTACTTTCAATCAACATAACCTTACATTCTTCAGTAGACGATACACGGTGATTCACACCTTTTTTTACAATGTACATGTCGCCAGTATTCAATGTAAAACTAGATTCATTTTCAATCTCCATTAAGAGCGAACCTTCAAGAATTAAGAATAATTCATCTTCATGTTCATGATTGTGCCAAGGAATATCTTCGCCTTTAATTTTGGCAATCTTAACAAACTCATTATTTACTTCTCCAATGATTTTTGGAGAGAAATAATTCTCAATCGTAGAGAATGAATTTTCAAGATTTACTTTTTTATTTGACATACGGATTCTTATTTTTTCACAGGCTCAACATCCAAGTATTTATCCATTAGATAAATTAATGAGGTCATCGCTGCACTTCCTAATTCAAGTTCTCTAAGATTTACTTTATCAAAAGTATCTATAGAAGTATGATGATAATCAAAGTAACGTTGAGAATCTGGTTTGTAACCTGATAATGTAATTGTCTCGTTTTTTAAAGGAGTAATATCTGCTCCAGCACCACCTTTAGACCAATCTGTTAATCCATAAGGAGATAATAATGCTTTCCAACTCATAAATAATTCTTCATTTTGATCATTTCCATTATAAGTAAAACCTCTAGGAGTATGTCCACCAAAATCTGACTCTAAAGCTGCCACATGAATTTCATTTTTTAGTTTTGCTTCAGCAGCATATTTTTTTGCACCACGTGTTCCATTTTCCTCATTCATAAATAAAACGGCTCTAATGGTATGTTTTGGTTTGATTCCAGTTTTCTTTAAGAGTCTTAAAACTTCGATAGAATGTACAACACCAGTTCCATCATCATGAGCACCTTCCCCTAAATCCCAAGAATCTAAATGGCCACCAACTGTAATGTATTTATTTGGAAATTCACTTCCTGTAATTTCTCCAATTACATTGAAGGAAGGAGCGTCTGGTAATGTTTCGCAACTTTGTTTAAAATAGAATTTTAAGTTTGGATTTTCTTTCAAATGGGTACTCAATAATACGGCAGCATTTGTGCTTATTGCTGCAGATGGAATATATTGATTAGATGGGATATCACCGTAACTCATCACTCCAGTATGGGGATAATCATCTTGTCTTGATGACATTGAGCGAACGATAGTTCCTAATGCACCAAATTTTCCAGCTGTCTTTGCTCCAGAATAACGTTGCCCTACACAACCACCATATGCCTCGCCTGTATTGATTAAAGTTGCGTCAAAAGGACGGTTGTAAAAGATAATTTTACCACGCATTTTTTCTCCTAATGCTTCCGCTTCTTCAACACTCTGTACTTCGATTACTTCTGCAGTCACACCATTACTGGATGTTGCAATAGAACCACCAAGAGCACAAACTGGGACATTTATTTTAGTGCCATTTACACTATAGTTTGCCACTTCTTTTTCTCCCCTTACCCAATGAGGCACCATAACTGGTTGTAGCCACACTTTGTCAAAACCTTCTTCTTTCATCAATTTTTCTCCCCATTCAACAGCCATTTGTGCTTCTGGAGAACCAGATAAACGTCCACCAATATTTTGCGTTAAGTCTCGTAACCATTCATAAGCAGCACCATCTGAAAGAGCAGTATTGAAAAATTGCTTAATAGCGATTGAATCTGTTTTGTTTACAGTTTCGTTTTTTATAACTACAGTTGTAGTTTTTTCGTTACAAGAAATCAGTAAAAGTGCAGTAAAAACTGCTAAAAATAATTGTTTCATTTACGGGGTTTTTTTGAAGTGTAAAACTACGTAAAAGAATTTGAAAGAGATAATAGATCCTTCACTACGTTCAGAATGACATATTGAAAAAAAGTAGTGTGTCGATGCTATCGACTAGAAATCGAATTTATAAATAATTCCAGCCAATACTTGAATGCCTTGAACATCATAATTATGAAAAGGTTGGTAATTGCTACTTAAGACATTATTTATTTTAGCAAATGCTGTCAATCTATCCGTAAATACATAACCACCTTTTAGGTTTAAATCTACATAAGAATCTAGTTCCAAGGATTGTCCTATTCCATTATAGGGAGTTACGAAATCAAACCTTTTTCCTGTAAAGAATAGATTCGCTCCTCCATACCATTTTTGATTGTGATAATCCAATGTTACTGTTGATTTAAGCGTCGGTAAATTCCATGCTTCTTCTTGAGCGGTTGTTGTGTAATTATTGAATTCTAATTTTCCAGTAAATTGAAATTCTTTCGATAGATTAACATTCAATTCTGCCTCAACCGACATAGTTTCTATATTGTCATAAATCAATTCAAAAGAGTTTTCTGCTTGATAGCCAAAAGTGGGTTGATACAATCCATTGGTTAGAGAAGGATTGCTTATAAATAAAGGCTTGTTTTTCTCATTCTGATAAGAAGCCTTGAAATTATAACTTACATTGGAAGAGAGTTGTCCTTTGACACCTAAAAAAGCATTGTATTGATTGTCGGTTTGTAAAATGTTAAGCGTAGGAGAAACAAACGGATTTTCATAAACAGCCTCTCGATAACTATTCTGAATTAAATCACCTGTGATTCCTGCAAATGTTATCAAAGTCTCCTCAACAAGTTTATAGGACGCGGTAACATTAGGATATGTAAATAGTTTATTTACTTTACTTTCAAGGTCAAAACTATAATATACTTTTGCTCCAAGATTAACAGTTAAATCATCCCGTAGTACTTCGAAACTTGGGCTAACACCTACTTTTAAAAAGGTGTACTTTATGTCATCATCTGTGGTATATGTATTGCTAAATTTTCCACCAATAAACTCTAATGAAGCTTCTATATTAATTAATTCAGAAGAAATTGGGAATTCGATTTTTGGAGCAATTAACAAGTGTATTTCACCGCTATTAAAATCATCAGAAAATTGATTTAATGAAACTTTTCCACCTTTGAAAAACCCATCTTCAAAATGTAATTTACCTCCTGCAAAAACATTTATATAACGTTGTTTTTCATTAAGGCCATCAATGAATGTATCGGTAAACATTTGATCTTTGGGCAATCCATACCAGTTGTAAATGAGATGTTTCGCTCCTGCATTAATTTCCCAATTATAATCTCTCTCGAATTGCTTGAAATACAACTCAACTTGTGTGTCGGAAAAATTATCACCTAACAATACATCTTTAATTCCTCCTTTGGAAGATTTATGCTTGATGAATGCACCATAATCATTATTTCTGGCACTACTAGAGTGAAGAAAGGCCTCAAGGTATGGAGTCGTGTAATTCCCAAATCCTACAGCGATATAATTTTCATAAATTTTCTTTAATCGTTCTCGAACAACACTCTGTGCTTTTCCTTTAGTAGGTGTGAAGGTTGAAGCAACAGGAATAGAATTTATTGTATAATTCACACTGTCTTTAGGAATATCCTCATCTTCAAGGCTTGGATTTTCTTTCAATTTAAAAGCATAAGAAATTTTTGGTACGTATGGTTTTACCACAATAATTTCGTCAGTAGTTAAAGTCTCTTTTCCAGTTTTTTCTTGAGCAAATATTGATGCTGAAGTAAGTATTACAATTAGTATTAAAAACAGTTTTTTCATATGTTCTTTTATATTTTATTCTGTCATTCTGTAAGAAACGAAGAATCTAAAATAAATTCTTTTAGATTCCAGTTTTCGCAGGAATGACAACATTTAATTTCCTGGAATTACGGAATCATTAGTTTTGGCTTCTTCAGTTTTAATCTTGTTCAATTCTGTCTGTGCTTCTTTAACTACTTCATCGAATTGTGAGAAGTTTTTAATCACACTTTCTAAAATGTAGGTTGCTTGAAAAGAATCTTTCAGCTCATAATGATTTTTTGCCATAATGATCAATCCTTTTGCTCCCCAATATTTATAAGTTGCATAATCAGAAGCGATTTTCTGAACAATCTGATTGGAAACTCGGTAACTTCCGTCTTGATGTTCAAAATACGCGCTATAGTAAAGTGCTTCTGCTTTTAATTTACCAGTAGCAATAGTTTCAACTTGTTTGTATGCACTTCGAGCATTGGATTCGTCATTAGTTTTTATTGCAGATCTTGCTATAATTACATGTGCATCGGATTTTATGCGATTGTCAATGCCTGATTGACTTAGTATTTTTTCAGCATAATTTACAGCATTGGAATAATTTTTATTGGTATAATAGGCTTTCATTAAATTGGATTGAGCAAACGTGATATTCTGGACATCATCAGATTCATTTTCCAATCGTTCTAAAATTGGTGTTGCTTTTTTCCAATCATCATTTTCTAAATATGCCTGAGCCAATCTAGAAAGTGATTGCTCAGTATATTCGCCTTGTTCTTTTTGAATTACATAACTGTAGTGAGGAATGGTTTCAATTTTTTGATTGTTTGCATATAAAGATTCAGCTAGGTAAAAATTGGATTTTAATGTATATAAACCTCTAGGAAATCTGCTAAGATATTTCTGAAACCCTGAAATTGCATTTTTATGATTGTTTTGTAGATATTGTTTCTCAGCAGATTCAAACATGTCGTTGTCTAAATCAGAATCTGTAACATTTACAAAATCTATCCTTGAAACCCAATCTGCATATTCATCTACACGACCTAGATCTACATATATCCGTCTTGCACTTGCAACGGCTTGTTTTGCTTCTGGAGTATTTGGGAATCTAGAAACAATGGTTTTATAAGTATTCAATGCTTGCTCATTTCGGTCAGTGTTGTAATACACAATACCTTTTTTAAGCATAGCTTTAGACACTAGAGGACTTCGTCTAAAATTATCAATTAAGAAATCATATTTCTCTAGTGCATTCTGATTTTCTCCTATATCAACATATTCATTTGCCAAAACATAATAAACATCATCTCTATATGTAGACTTCGAAAATTTATTTAAAAACGAATTTAACTCTTCAATTTTTCGTGTATCTTGACGAATGTATCCATAACTAATTGCTTTATGAAATTGAGCATAATCAGCTCTTGGAGCATTGGATTGAATAATTTTATCGTAAGTATTTATAGCTTTTCGATAGTTGCTTGTGACAAAATAAGTATCGCCTAATCGTAAGTGAGCATCATTCAATTTACGCTCATCTGTTGGGTTTTGATAAATATACTTTTGAAATTCAGCAGTCGCTTTTGCATACTCTTTCTGTTTAAAATGAGTATATGCAATATTGTAATCTATATTCTGAAACTCAGGAATATTTTTAGCTTCATAAGAATTTGAAAATTTAGTAAAATCAGATAAAGCATCGTTAAAATTATTGGTTCTGAAATTAGATTCTCCTTTCCAATACATTGCTTTAGCCTTAAAATTTGCATCTATTGGTTGTGAAAGAGACTTTTCAAAATTGGCAATGGCACTTGAGTAATCATCCTCGTTGAATACCTGAACGCCTCGATAAAATGCTGCTTTTTGGTATAAAGATAGACTTTTAGGGTCTTTTTTAGTTTCTAAAAATTTTAGTGCACCTTGATAGTCTTGCGAAGTCATGAAGGAACTTGTGATCAAATCATTGATTTCTTTTTTATGTGAAGATTTAGGATACGTATCTAAATAATCTTGCAATACTTCTGGAACGCTTTTATAAGGATTTCCTATTTCGTAACTCAATTTGGCATAATTCAGAGTTGCATCTTCTTGCAGTTGAGGTTCGAATTCCATCTGTGAAGCATTTCGAAAAGCGTTTAAAGCTTCCGATTTTTTATTTAATTTCAAGTAACATTCCGCCAAATGATAATATGCATTTTGCGCAACAGCATTGTTTCCGCTGATGATTTTGTTAAAACTAGAAATGGCTTTTTCGTAATCATTTTGCTTGTAATAAGCATATCCTAATAAGTAATAATCGGTATTGGTCCATTTTCCTCTTGTACCTTTATAATTGGAAAGATGAGGAATTGCTTCAGCATATTTTTCAAGGTTAAAATAACTTTCTCCAACAATTTTTGAAATTTCAGAATGTTTAGTTCTAGAAGCATTGGTTAATAATGGCTCTCCCAATTCAATTGCTTTTTCAAACTTTCCTAACTTGAAATTCATTTCTGACAAATAATAAGAAACATCATTTTTATAAGAATCATCTGTAATGACTTCTCCTAGATTTTTCTCAGCAGTTTCATAATCATCTTCTTGATATGCAATATAACCATAGTAGTATTTCGATCTTGATCCATATTCTTGAGAATCTAATAATTGGACAAAGTATTTTTTGGACTCTTCATAATTTTTGGAAGCAAAAAGAGAATAGCCATATTTAAAGATATACTCTTCTTTTTGCTTCATGGAGAGGTTGTATGAATTTGCTTTTCCATACCATTTTAATGCATATGCATATCTTCCTGCTTTGAAATAATATTCGGCAGTTTCTAAAAAGGCATTATTTCGTTTAGTGCTTGTAGGATATTTTTTTACAAAATTCAGCATTAAATTATTAGCATTTTTCTGCCCTAATCTTATAGCGCAATTGGCAATATAATATTCACAATTTGCTCTGTTCTCTGAACTATAGTTAAATGATGGTTTTATCTGCGTAAACAATTGCTGAGCAGCAAGAAAAGAACGGTTTTGATACAACTCTTTTGCATGATTGTATTCCTTTAAATCCTGTGTGTAAATTGCAGTTTCTTGAGCAGAAGTAAAAAAGGAGACTATTGTAAAGCAGCAAATTAAAATAAGGTTTTTCAAGTGCATTCCTATTGGTTTAAGTACGGATGTAATATATGTACAATAACGCTTAAAATCGTTGAAATTGCATATTGAATAAATTATTTTTTAAAAAAGATGTCTACAATTCACTCTACTTAAAAATATTCTTGTAATCGAGGTTTATTTATTCTGCCAATAGTTTATCCATAAATTTATTGAATTCTTCAACATAATTCAAATAGTAATCACCAGTTGCTGGACCATAAAATCCAGTATGGATTTTTCTTACTTTTCCTGTTTTATCAATCACAATTGAAGTTGGGAATGACATCACGTGATTCAGCATTGGAAGTGTTTTTGCAGCATTTCCTTTGTCAGAAGTTCCTGCAATTGCAAAGTCATACTTGACATCATATGTATCAATCATTTTCTGCACTCGAGACTTCGCATATTCATAATCATCCTTTACTTCGTATGCCAATCCAAGAATTTCAACACCACGATCTCTGTTTTTATCAAACCATTCGTTGAAAAATTTAGTTTCATCCATACAGTTTGGACACCAAGTACCAAACAGTTGAACAACAACAACTTTATCTTGGTACTTTTCATCGGACAGGGAAATAGTATTTCCGTCCAATCCAGGAAAAGAGAACTCGATTCTGTTATAACCTTCTTTTAAGAAAGTGAGTTTGTCTGGATTAGGAAGTTCGGCATTTTGATTTTTCATTCCAGTGAATTTTTGATGGAATGTTTTTCCTGACCAAAAATCTCCTTTGAATATTGAATCACTCTCTAGCTCTGCTTTAAAAACAAATAAGTGATTACCATCAAATGCGTATAAGGTGAATCTTTTTTCGTCAGAATATCCTTCTAGAAAACGATAGTCACCAGTTTTGGTCATGATAGTACCTTTGAATTGGTCATTGATAGTTTTAAAAATTCCAATAGTATTATTATCAGTTCCATCTTCACGATGCAATTTAACATCCCATTTTCCATCAAATTTTCTAGAAAGAGATTCGTTTTCAACACGTTTTTCTATTCCATAAGTTGCTTTAAAAGGCAATATGTAATCATCAGCATAATTCTTTGTGTAAGTTCCTTGCAAGGAGTTTCCGTTGATCTTGGCTTTTACGTCAATATCAAAAATATGCATCGTAAAAAACACAGAATCATTTTTAACGGTTACTTCATTCAATTCAATGATATTGTCTCCATCATGAAGATTGATTTTGAAGTTTTCTTGTTCTTTATTTATTTCAAAAATAAATGGTAATTGCTGTTCTTGAGCGGTGATTTCACCTTTCCAAAAACCTGTTTTTAATTCTGTTATTTCTTCAGTTTTTTTACAAGAAATAAGTAGCATAACTACAAATGCAATATAAAGTAGAGGTTGTATTTTTTTCATTTTTTAAATATTAAGGATGACCAAAAGTAAATATTATTATTGACTTCTATTAATGTCGTTAAATACTTTGAAAGGTTACAGAGAAATAGTAAGTTTGTGATTCATAATTCTTTTTTTTATGCCAAATCCTATTCTTTTTCTTAGAGACGCATCTATTTTTCAACGAGATAGTTTGGTCTTGTCTGACGTTAATTTAGAAATAAATAAAGGCGAATTTATTTATATTATTGGAAAAACAGGAAGTGGGAAAAGTAGTTTGATGAAAACGCTTTACGGAGATTTAGTATTACAGAAAGGAGAAGGAAGTATCGTGGAATTTGACTTAAATAAATTGAAAGAAAGAGAAATCCCTTATTTGAGAAGAAAATTGGGTGTTGTTTTTCAAGATTTTAAATTGTTGAATGACAGGAATATTGAGGATAATTTAAAGTTTGTTTTGAAAGCAACAGGATGGACTGATAATAATAAAATGAATACCAAAATCAAAGAGGTTTTAGAGAAAGTAGGTATGTATACTAAAGGTTTTAAAATGGCATTTGAACTTTCAGGAGGTGAGCAACAGCGAGTTGCTATTGCTAGAGCCTTATTAAATGATCCAGAATTGATTCTTGCCGATGAACCTACTGGAAACCTTGACCCGAAAACTTCGATCGAAGTGATGAATGTATTGGAAGAAATTCATAAAAGTGGAAAAACAATTTTAATGGCAACACACGATTATGCATTGATTTTAAAATATCCTCACAAGACACTGAAGTGTGAAGGAGAAGAAATATTTGAAGTTGTACAGCAATCTTCTTAAAAAATAATTTTCAATAATTTTTTTGCACTTTTTTTAGGATTAAAATCACTCAATTCCTCTGATCTTTCTTTCCTGTTTTTCTCAGTAAATTCTTGATTAAATAACTCATTCGTTTTTTGTAAAAATTCAGATTTATTATTTGCGATTTCACACAAATTTTCTAATCCAGTATCTTCTACCATTTCATTATTGGCAATGATAAATTTACCTTTATATAAAGTATTAATGAGTTTCAATTTTATGCCTGTTTTCTGGAATGTTGCTAGAGCATTGACATGAGATTCATGTAGCAATTTAGTGAGTTCTGTTTGGTTTTTTAGATGAATAAATCTACAGTTATCTTGAGTAGAAGTTGCAGTAATTATTTTTTTATTTTTTGTTCCGCTTGATATAATTAATTGAATATCAGTATTTTTATATGTATTTACAAGGAAAATGGAGGCTTTAATATTATCTGAAATTCTTAAATCTCCATGATATAACACTTGCTTTTTAGAGGTAGATAATTCGCCTATATTTTTATTCTCATGAAATACTGGAATATAAAATGAAGTTGATTTATAGGTGTTGGAAAAGTAAGTGTGTTCTTCTGGAGAGATTGTAAATATGCCATCTACTTTATTTAGTATTTTCTCGTATTTTTTTAGTTTTATGGCTTCAGACTTATAGTATAATTTATTCGGAATATTAGTCGAGCTTTTGTACAACCCATCAAAATATAAATGTTCAATATTATGTGTTCTGATATATGTTTTTTGGCCGATAAAATCATTTTTCAATAGGGGAGCAGTAGTATGTAATCCTTCAAAAAGAATTGGAAATTTATGCGCTAATAAATTTTTTATTAATTCATTATTCGACCTGCTCTTTACTATAAAAGGTTTCCTAGAAAAAAGGGATAAAAAATTATCGTTTCTTTTATAGTAATGTACCTTTTCACAATACTTTTCTAGTTCAGGTTGTTTCTCTTTTCCGTAAATAAAAGTATGAAGATGTATTGAAACACCCAATTCTTTTAGTGCCTTTATTTTGTAGAAAACATCAATAATTCCACCATAAATAGGTGGGTATGGTATGTCAAATGAAACTATATGTAATGATTTATGTATCAATTTATTTTTTTAGGCTGATTCGATTAATTTTTCATACACTTCTGTCCATCCATACCATTTTTTTTGTTCGCTTAAAGATGAATTATGCCATAAAGAAATGAAAGTACCATTTACTTTTTTTATTTCAGAAATAATCTTGTTTATTTTTTCAATTGCTTCATTAGGACTTAGTTTTAAATACTCATTCAGCGTTCCATCCATAACTTGAAATGGATAAATAATCAATTCTGTTACTCTATCTTTTTCCAAATTATAAAATAGAAAAGGAGTGCAGATTCCTGCTCTAAAGCCTACTTGCGAGGCAAATCCCATTGTATAATCTTCTTTAATCCCAATTGAAATTAAATTTTCATAAGTTTCAGGTAGTGAAAATTTTAAAAAATGTTGACGACTTTTTAAGATCTTTTTTTGACTAATAAATTCTAATCTTTTTTTCTCTTTTGATAATTGTTTTAAACTTTTATGAGATCCGTAAGAAGGATGAATCCCTATTTCATTTTCACTACCTAATTTCTGAACTAAGTTTTTAAGTACGGATGATTTATGCGAAATATTTTTATCGTATTTTCCATAATTTCCTAACAAGAAAAAGAAAATTTTATTGGAACTAGAAGAGATTTTATGATAAACATCAAATGGATCTTTTCTTTTTTTGATGAAATAATGATATCTATTTTTTATCTCTTCTCTATCAATTTTTAAGATAGATAGTATCGAACTCAATAGAAACCGCAACTTATTCTTGCCTCTATAGCTGTATGCAATATCAATGTCAAATGTGTCTATATGCTTAAACTCTTGCGTTGGAAATTCTGTAAAAGGAAATTTGCTGGACAATGACTTTTTCAACTTTATAGCCCAAATATTCACTACAGGAATTTCCAAAAAATTATTTTTATAAGCCAATGAGTTTTTAGACTGAAAGCGATTATGAATATCCAAGTCTGATGGTAGATATTCTTCATATCTACTTGTCATATAGAAAGTACTTGCAAGTATATCGTATTCAAAAGTCGAGTCTTTAGATGTTTTAAAAAAATAAGGGACTTGATCTATCCAATCAACTTTTATTTCTTGAGTTTCAATCCTTTGGTCAAATAGTAAGTTATTCGGACTTATCTGTACGCAATTTTCTAAGTCTAAACCACTATAATTAAGTTTGGCGTTTGAAGTGTCTGTTTTAAAAGTTTCTAAGTCTACGAGTTGATACTCCACCTTAAGAACATTCTTAAAGATGGCATCCAGAGTGTAGATGAGCCTATTAGTGACAGTATGTGAATAAACGAATATCATTTCAGGTTAGAATAGATTTTTTTTAATTTTTCAGATTCATTCTCCCAATTAAATTTTTCTGAGGCTATTTGTAAATTTTCTTTCCAAATGTTATAACCTTCTTGATTCTCAAAGATGCTTTGAACTACACTTGCCATAATTTTAGGATCATGTGAATCTACAACTTTTCCAATATTGTATGTATTGACTATTTCAGCAACTACAACTCGATTGGAAGTTAAGATTGGAGTTGAAGATTGGATATAATCGAATATTTTATTGGGAAGACTGTATTCATAATTTAAGTTAGTGTTTTTATCAAGTGATAATCCTAAGTCTGCAATTTTTGTATATTCAATTAACTCTGAATAAGGAATTTTGTCAAGAATAAAAACTTTGTTTTCAAGTTTTAACTCAGAAACCACTGATTCTAATTTGTTAAAAACATCGCCACTTCCTATAATATATAAAATTGTGTTTTCAAGGTATTGCATCATTTCAACTGCTTCTTCAGCACCTCGATCGATATTGATTCCTGTCCCTTGAAGAATCAGCATTTTTGAATTTCCTTTTATTTTATGGGCAAAATTCACATCGCTTTTTTTATTTTTCAATTTATAAGCGATATTTCTTATGACACCAACTTTAACATTGTATTTCTCACTATAGATCTCTGCAATTTCCCTATTTACAGTATATGCGTTTTTAAGTTTAGGGAAAATGTATTGTTCGATTTTTAACCAAATATTTTGAACTATAGGTCGATGAATTAACTCCGGAATCTCTGTAAATAATTCATGGGAGTCATATACAAGTTTCTTGTTTTGTACTATGCTTATCAGATAGTTAGGTAGTAAAGTATCTAGATCGTTGGAGAGTATAATATCTTTTTTTGTAAATAGAATTTTAAAAAAAAGACGCATTGAGTATTCAATATAAAAAAGGAAACCATTACTGAATAATAATCTCATTCGGTAGGTTTTATAATCTCTTGATAATGGAGAATTATCGGATAGTTTTCTTCCGATTAATAATATATCGTAATCGAGTTCTTTCAAAGTATTGCATACTTTGAAAATCCGTTGGTCATTTACCAAATCATTAGTGACAGAGACTATTATTCGCTTCAATATTGTTTTCTAAAAGATGCAAGATAAAAATAAAAACCCACTCCAATAATCGAAGTTGGAAATAGCTTAAAAAAATTCCATATCTACTTATGAAGTTAAAAGCTTTTAAGGAAATTAATAGACTAATTTAAATTTTTATACGTTTTAATCAATTAATTGATTTGTATTGAAGATTTTGTATATTTGAATGTAGAATTTAATTCTACGAAATCGCAAATTTCGGGCACTACTCTTTGGAGTGGTGCTTTTTTTTGATGCTGCTAGCAACGAAATAAATATTCCTATTGATACTATCGAACTGGATGTTTATGATTTGAAAAGAGAGTACATCTTATAAAGTATTTGATAATAATAGCATTTTTTCTTTTAAGTTTATTAAGAAATATTATTGCTAACAATTAGAAACTGTAATTTCTATGTACTGACAACATTACTCTTATATTATAATTTAAATTATTATTCCTAATACTTTTCTTTAAGTTCTTTTTCAATTATTTCTATTAACTTATTAGTGTCTTCTTTTAATGAGAGGCATTTATCTAAATCGTGGTTTTGATTATTATAATATTTTATAATACCCAGTTGTAAATCAATATAATTTTTAGAATTCTTGTCGAAACCCAAGTATAATTAATCAAACTAAATTTTTCTGGAGTAACTTGATAGTCTATATTTAGCCGAGTCATTGCTTGTTGATATAAATCAAGTCCCTTAATTCCCTCATTCTTCCAAATTTCATTATAATATTTTTCAAGTTCGTAACGTTTGTAATAACCTTTTACAGCTTTGATTAAGCTATCAGAACTAAATGAATATAATTTTCCAGTATTTAGAAGTTCCTCATAAGTGGCATCATTGAGGTTTAATTGTGATGAACCTAAATACAATGTATTATTTAATAAGAACTCATAATCTGATTTTTCTAAACCTTTCGAAATACAAGGTATAATGTAAGCGCAATTTTTTATTGCTGTGTCGGTTTGTTCTTTTCCATAGGGTCATATCGTTTTTTTCTAAAGAATTTTTTATCATAGGTTACTAGCTGATTAAAATGACACAACTATTTTTGTAAAACTTAAATTTAATTTATTTAAAACTATTAGCGATTAAATGTGCTAAATATTTGATACCATATCAAATGATACGTATCTTAATAAGACGGTATAAATAAAAACAATCTAAAGTTAATCTTCCTTTGTCCATAAGTTCATTCTTTTGGAATTAAGTATATTTGAAAAAAAACTACTATGAAAACTTTAGTAAGAAGTATCACAATTTTAGTTTGTTTAATTTTATTTTCAAGTTGTTCCTTTACAAATTATAAAATTTCTGAAAACCCAAAAACTGGTCTAATCCAAACTAACTATTCGAGTGGACAGTTAAAGAACAAAACATATACGAAAAATGATACTTTAGGTAATTGGATTTATAATGGTGTTTCAGAATCTTATTATAAGAACGGTCAGCTAAAGTCGAAAGGGAACTTCAAAGATGATCAGCAAGATGGACTGTGGAAATTTTATTATGATGGCGGTCAGTTAAAGGCTGAAGTAAGCTACAAAGACGGAAAAGAAGATGGTTTATCTGATTATTATGATAAGAATGGTCAGTTAGAGCAAAAATCAAACTCTAAAGTTGATAAGCCAGGAGGAGTACCAGATGGAATATTTAACAGAAACAATTCCCAAAGACACTATAATTAACTAAAAAGCGGTAAGTTCGGTAGTTAGAAATTAATAGTATTCGGTAAAAAATTAAGACTGAATAAAATATTCTTTTTACCTTTAATAAAAAAAGCAAATAAAAAACTACTTTACTTAATTTTAGCCCTTGTTTCTTTTGGGCTATCGGCAAAATCCAATGATGCTAGCGAATAAAAATGATTTTTACTCGATTATTTCTTTTTAACTCCTTTCCTAACATTTATTAATCTCACCCCCCCATTTCTAAATAATGTAAGTTTCTTTTTAGGGGTGTTCTTCGTGAGATGGGGTA
>JAWUWX010000004.1:0-33124 GCA_034111625.1 Flavobacteriaceae bacterium
GTATTTTTCAAAGAAATTTGGTTTGCTAGAGACTTCATCGTAATTTTCTGCTAATTGTAAATCTATCTTTGCAATTTCAGTTTCTAAATCGCTAATCTGAGTTTCAATTTTAGACAACTTATTTTTTATTTTCTTAAGCTCCTTTTCATCTGCTTTACTCAACTGATAATCCTCTTTTTTAGAAGAAGTTTTATCAACTTTTACAACAGTTCTTTTTTCTGCTTCGCGAAGATTTTCAATCTCATGCTTCTTTAAGAAATAATCAATGTCTCCAAGATATTCTTTTATGACCTTATCTTTAAACCCGTAAACAGTATCTGTTAATCCTTGCAAGAAATCTCTATCATGTGACACTAAAATCAATGTTCCAGCAAAGTTTTTTAAGGCTTTTTTCAATACATTTTTAGAAGCCATATCTAAGTGATTTGTTGGCTCATCCATTACCAACACATTAAATGGTGATAATAATAATTTACATAGCGCTAAACGGTTACGCTCTCCTCCGGAAAGTACTTTTGCTTTTTTCTCTGCAGCATCACCACCAAATAAAAATGACCCTAACATATCTCTAACTCTTGACCTATTAGAATCTGTTGCTGCATCTTCCATAATTTGTAAAACAGTTTTTTCTGGTGGTAAGTGTTCTGATTGATTTTGAGCAAAATATCCAATCTCTACATTGTGGCCTAACTTTAAATGACCTTCAAAAGGAATGTCTCCAACCATCATTTTGGCTAACGTAGATTTTCCTTGACCATTCTGACCTACAAATGCGATTCTACTTCCACGCTCTATCAATAAATCAACATCTTCTAAAACATGTTTATCTCCATAATTTTTCGACAATCCTTCAGCTTCAACAACAATTTTACCTGGTTCTTTAGAAATTGCAAAACGAATATTCATTGCCGCATTATCGTCTTGATCTACTTCAATCAACTCTACCTTATCTAGTTGCTTCATTAACGATTGCGCCATAGAGGCGTTACTTGCCTTCGCTTTAAATTTATTTATTAAATGCTGTTTTTGCTTAATTTCTTTTTCTTGATTTTTTTGTGCTTGTAATTGTTTCTCTTTAATTTCTGCTCTTAACAATAAGAATTGAGAATATGGTTTTTTATAATCATAAATCTTACCTAAAGAAATTTCAATAGTTCTATTTGTGACGTTATCCAAGAACATTTTATCATGCGAAACTAGCATTACAGCACCTGTATAATTCTTTAAGAAATTTTCTAACCAAATAATAGATTCAATATCTAAATGGTTTGTTGGCTCATCCAACAATAAAATGTCGTTTTTTTGAAGTAACAATTTTGCCAATTCTATTCTCATTCGCCATCCACCCGAAAAAGTATCTGTTAACTTATCAAAATCATCTCTTTGAAATCCTAAACCTTGTAATATTTTCTCTGTATCTCCCTTATAATTATATCCTCCTAATAATTCAAAACGATGTGTCAAATCAGTCATATCATTGATCAACTCAGTATAAGAATCACTTTCATAATCAGTTCTTTCAACCAATTCTACATTTACTTTATCTAATTTTCGTTCAATATCTTTTATTTCTGTAAACGCTTCATATGCTTCATCAAGAATAGTTCTACCTGCAATAAACTCAATATCTTGACGTAAAAAACCTATCTTAACATCTTTCTCAAATGCCATAGTTCCCGTGTCATAACCAATATCTTGAGATATTACTTTTAATAAAGTTGATTTTCCTGCACCATTTTTTCCTACAAGACCTACCCGATTTCCACCGTTAAGTCTAAAAGTAATACCAGAAAATAAATCTTCTCCTGAAAATGAACCGGTTAAATTATGAATGTTTAACATGAATTATAATAATTGTAATTGAATAGTACTTTTAAAAATTTACTTTTGCAAAAGTAATCTATTTTTGATTTTATCATGTTTAAAAAGGGAACGAAACTTTATAGTATTTTAAATAATAAATGTCCACGTTGTAACCAAGGAGATTTTTATGTAGAAAAAAGCGTTTGGTCGTTTAAAAACTTACTGAAACTTCATGAAAATTGTAGTAATTGTAATTTAAAATATATGATGGAACCTTCATTCTTTTTCGGAGCAATGTTCGTCAATTATGCCTTGAGTGTTTTAATCGGAATTATAACTTTTGTAATTGCTAAACTTGCTATCGGTCTCACTATCAATCAAAGTTTCGTCTCTATTATTGTAGCATTAATTTTATTTACCCCTATCTGCTTGCGATTAGCAAGATTGATATGGATACGGATTTTTGTGAGTTATGATGAGAAATTTGATAGAGATTAAAAATTTAGTAGATGATCATCTTTTAAATTAATTCTCTAGCCCAATTCATTTCAGTCGAGTGCAGTGAAGACATCAATTTTAAAATAATAGTTCTCGCCTTTGCTGGAACATAAAATACTTTCTACTCACAATTAAAGTCAACTCAGGAATCTAGAAATATTTATTTCTTTTCTAAGTTCAATTCCGTTTTCAAGACAATCATAGAGTTCTTTAGCGGCAACTGGAGCAATCATTACGCCTCGCGTTCCTAGTCCATTTAAAGTAGCTAATTCTGGACGCTCATGATGTATTCCTACTAATGGTCTTCGATCTTTTACTGTTGGTCGTATTCCTGCAACATGCTCGATGACTTTAAATGGCACAGAAATAAGAGATTCTAATTTGGTAAGCAACTCGTTTTTGCCCTCTTCTGTAGGAATATTGGTTTTATCTTTCCAGTTGAATGTTGCACCAACTTTAAACTTATGTTCTCCTAGTGGCATTATCGATACTGAAGATTTCAAAAGAAAATCTATGTCTAATTCTGGAGCATATATAGTAATTAATTCACCCTTTGCCTCTTGCATTGGTAAATCATTAAAATAAGGATTCTGTTTAATTCCAAAACCCTCGCAAAAAACGATTTTGGATGCTGAACATCTTTTATACAGAACATTTTCTCCTTTGAATTCTATCGCTTCATAATCGAAGCGCTCATTTAAAATATTATCGTTTTCCTGAAGGTAATTTCGATAATCGTTCAGTAATTTTTTAGTATCAATTCTACCTGTTCCAATAACTTTTCCATATCCAAATGGTGATTCAATACCTTTATAATTCTCCTTTATCACTTTGGGAATCATATACGCTGAAAGAAAAGGATGATCGCAAGTTGCAAACCAATTATTTTGCTCTTCAATGGAAGTAAATAGTCTATAAATCGATACTTTATAATCATATCTGCTTCCTAATAAATCTTCAAGTTCTTTATAAAACGGCAACGCAACTTTTAATTGATTTTCCACATCCCAAACTGGTGTGAAACGCTTTAAAATGATAGGATTATACATTCCTCCGGCAACGAGAGACGAATGCTGTGAATTATCTTCATACACCATAAATGTCTTTCCTTGCTTTTCTAATTCCCTAGAAAACGCGAGCCCTGCAAGTCCCAATCCAACAATAATATAATCTACTTGTTTCATTGATGTAAAAATACATCTTTTATAGGTTCCCATCTTTACAGAAATAACAAATAAGCGCATAAAAAAACTCCTGTAAAATTCACAGGAGTTTTAAATATTATTTGTATAAAAATTAGTAGTTCCACACATCTAATTCTTTATCACGTATTGATTCTTTTATTCTGTCTGATTCTAAAACTTGGTATAAAGAATTTCCTTTAACATAATGAGTTACTTCACGGTTGCCATAAATGTTTTCTTCACGATATATAATCGAATTAAAACGTTTAGCATTTAATAAATGGTCAAAAGAGATTGGATACGCACCATTTTTCGGATTAAAGACTTTCATATCATACAATACTTGCCTAGCACTTGGATAATACACCCAGAATAATGGTAACTTCTCTGCTACATCACCAAGATCTTCTCTTCCTTTGGTCTGAACATCTTGAGCAACAGGAGCGATTGCAAGCAATCTATACTTCATTTCTCCTTGACGCTTATCTATAAACCAAACTCCTTTTAATTTAAATCCTTCAATATCCTTTGGATTCAACTCAATTTTATCAATATATTCATCGATATCTGTAACACCTGCATTCAATTCATCACGTCCTACGTCAGTTGTATCAACTCTGAATAATTTCGCCTCAATTTCTTTAGTCGTTAATTTTGCAGTAAAATGAGAATCATCATAAACTTGAGTTATATCACCATCTTGAATACCATCCATTAAGGTTTTAAACAAAGATTTTCTAGATCTAGTAGTACTATTTTCATGAATAGGATAATAAAAAGGTAAATTGATTCTTTCGTTTAAATCAATATATTCCCACACAACTTTGGACCATAAAAGATCTCTATCTCCTACATATCCATAAGCCAATGGCTTATCGTTATCAGCTGCAAGTTGTTGATCTGTTTTCTCACCAATTTCTTTAGGTGATTTTGAATTCAACAAGTTAGCTTGTGCACTTGCATAATTCACAGAGAACATAATTAATAAGATTACTAAAAAACTTTTCCTAATCATTTTTTTCTTTTTTATTGTATTTCTACAGATATGGCAGAAGCATCTTTAACAGAAATCCCTGAGACACCTTGAATACTTGACTTAACATCAAATATTGCTATAATATCTCCTGAACGTGCTTTATTAATCGCTGCCTGAGCTTGTGAATTCATTCTATTTCCATTTACTACTATTGTAGCAGAACCTGGAGCTTTTACTTTAAAACTATTCACATTAAATTTTAGATCGAATAAAAAGTCTGGCAATCCAACTCCAACTGTTGTTTTTACTAAACTTGATTTCGGCATTTTCACATACCCTGATTCTTTACGTACTGTTGCTAGTGGCTTTGGAATATCTTTAATTCTAAATGTTTGAGAACTAGATACTTTACCGCCATCAGTCAATGTTCCTGTAGCACTAATTTTAACTGTACGAGCTCCTCCTCCTGGAGTCATAATATATTTTCCTGTACCTGGACCTTTTCTTAAACCAGTACCTGAAGCAGAAACTTTATTATCTGGAATACCCGGAATAGAAACTGTCATAGGATTGGAAAGTCCACGATATACAACATTCATTTTATCAGCAGCAATAACTGCACTATTAGGCTTTGGAACTACTGCATAAGAAGTTTCAATAGGAATTTCAACAGGTTCACCGTCTTGCATAAAAACAAACTTTCCTTTCACATCTCTCTCTCCAACTGGTCCTGCAGGAAAATCTAATATTGCACCTCCACCTTCAAACTTTTTAATTTCAATTCCGTTTACAAATACTTGTTCAGGCTTTAGAGAAGCATCGTATCTTCCTAAAACTAATTTTCCAGTAAAATTTTCACCAGAGAAAAAAGCGGATTTATCAGCCAATAATATAGCTTTATAGGTGCTCGCATTTACTCCTGCATCAGATCCTAATTGTTTTTCCAAAATTGCAGATAACACATCTGATTCTGTGGCTTTAATAGCAGCTTGAATCGATGTCAATTTTGTCAAAGATGCTACTGAGGGAAATCCTACATAATTATATTCAAGATAATTTATTGCTTTCTCAACACTCCCTTTTCCTGGAATATCAGACGTATCAAAACGCTGATTTACAGATGCAGTTACAGAAGGGTAACTATTATCTAACGTTGAATTGACACTATCCTTATATCCTTTCATATTATCCAAAAAAAGTTGTCCATTTTCTGAAATTTCTCCTTTTTGATAAAAATATAAATCTAAAAAATTAGATTTATCCATCGCTTCGTAATCTGTTAAATCTGTGCCTTCTTCGAACATTGCTGTCTTAATGCCTTCAATATAATTGTATAAATCTGTTGACTGAGTTCTGATACTCGTTGCTTTTTGATTTAAAACTTTATATTTTTCAGCTTGATCTTGTGCCTTTTGAGTCAAGTCACTATAAGCCAATGTGTTTTTCTGTGTTGCAATAACATTAGAGTCTGCAATCGTTTCATTCATAAATCCAAAAGCTGATAACACTTCCTTAGACATGTTTAAGGCAAGCATGGCGATGAATATTAAATACATCAAATTAATCATCTTTTGCCTTGGTGATAGTTTTCCTCCTGCCATTTTAATTAGTTTAAGTGGTTAATTGTTTTGTTTTACTAATTAATTTTTTGTCATTGCAGATAGCATACCTCCATAAACTCCATTCAATGATGAAAGATTGGTTGCAAGTGATTCCATTTGTTCTTTTAATTTACTTGCATTCTCTACTGTTTCTTGGTTGATTTCTGTTTGACGTGAAGCACTTTCTAGTTGTACTTGGTATAAACTATTCAATGATTGCATTTGAGCCGCGGCTAATGAAAGTTGTTCGCTGTACTTATTGGTTGCGGAAATTGAATCCACTGTTGGTGCGATATTTTCAGCAGCTCCTTTAAAATTCTGAATACTTTCTCCAAGACTTTTGATCAATCCAGCATCTAATTTTGCTTCTTGAAGCATATCATCAAGTTTTTGAGATAATAATCCTTGTGCATCGGCTTTCTCTTTTCCCTTTCCTCCTGCTAATTCTGGATATACCATTGACCAATCTAATTCATCTTCAACAGGTTCAAATGCAGAAATTGCAAATACAATTGCCTCAGCAATCATACCAATCATTAACATTTCATTACCATAATTCCAGTGTAATATTTTAAACAGGGCTCCTAAAATTACGATTGCAGCTCCAAGGCCGTATGCCATATTAAAAAGTTTCTTTCCTGCTTTTGATTGTGCCATAACTATTATTTTTTGTTGGTTAATTAATTTATAAGTTCAATTGATTTTATTATTTTTAGTCAATAATTGTACCCAGATAATCATGAACAGTTCTGAAACCGATATAACTTCTTGCTGAATCAGCATATTCATAATCTCTTGAACTTACTTCAAGATAATATGCAAGATCCTTCCAGGAACCTCCACGAATTACTTTTCTATGATTTTCTCTATCCATTACATTCGGATTCATCGTTGATCCTAAATAATAAGAAGCTTCATTATATGCAGTATTAGTCCATTCAGAAACATTTCCTGCCATATTATACAGTCCATAATCATTAGCATTATAAGATTTTACTTCAACAGTGTATAATGCACCATCTACAGCATAATCTCCACGACTAGGTTTGAAATTTGCTAAGAAACAACCTCTATCACTAGTAGTGTAAGGTCCTCCCCAAGGGTAATTACCGTAATCTAAACCTCCACGAGCAGCATATTCCCATTCTGCTTCTGAAGCCAATCTATAATCAGGTGCACGGGTAATATTTTTACCCTTTAAATATTTGTTGTGTTTCTGTGTTCTCCAATTACAAAATGCATTTGCTTGATCCCAATCAACTCCTACAACAGGATAATCTTGATATGCTTGATGGTAAAAATAATCTTGATGCATGGGATCATTATAAGAGTAATTATAATCTTTTATCCAAACTGTTGTATCTGGGTATACATTTATAATTTCTTCTCTAATAAAATCTGCTCTTTCACCTTTTTTAGATGCTGCTGCTTCTATATCAAGCCAATAATATCTATATTTTAATTTTTCAGTATCAATTAATCTTCGACCATCAAAACTATTCTTTAAACTTACATACATAGAGTCCATCATGGCAACATAATTCTCTTCTGGAAAATCTGAAGGTTCCCATATTAAATCTTCATCCCAATTAAGAGACCTACCAAAGGTTGGCGAATTAATATTACCCATACTACCATAAGTATTCAACATATATTTCACATACGGAGAAGCATCAGTTGTATCAACATTTTTAAACTCATAATCTATAAGAACTCTACTCGGATCTTCAGGCTCCAATCCGTCATTTAGGAAAAAGGCTTCCATGGCAAGATTGGTTCTCAAAACAGAATCCCTTACCCAGTATACAAACTCCTTGTATTCACTATTAGAAATTTCCGTCTCATCCATATAAAATGGATTCACAGTCACAGTACGAGAAGGAGTATTTAAAGCTCCAGCCATATCCTCATCTTGTTTACCCATTGTAAAGGAACCGCCAGGAATCAAAGACATACCATAGGGCTTTTCTGCATTCCAATTACTCTTTGCTCTCACTCCAACCAATTGTCCTTTATCACTTTTACCACAACTATATATAAAAGTTGCTAGAAGTATGTATAATACTATTTTCTTCATAATAAAATTTATCTCTTTCTAAATTTTCCGTAAACCTAATATTATTTTTAATAACAATTCTATTTTTAACAATATTTTCCCTTACAATTTTTTTTTACATCACTTTTTTTAAAGTTTTATACCATCTATCTGGAATCTCTTGCTCGTTCGCACTTAAATAATCTTGATAAGTACATGGTATTAACGAATGTCTTTCATATTTATTATTCATTTTTAAATTTATTTCCATCCACCATCTTCCACTTTTATTGCTTTTGTAAAAATTTAATACTTCTTCTTCAACAGGCACAATAAATTTTTGATAATTATCTTTTGTTCCAAATGGATAATCATGAGTCCTACTGTTCACTCCTTCAACAAAATACCATATAGCTTGCGCTATCAATTGTGCTGTTTGATTTTTATTGTCTAAAGTATGATTAAACTCATAAACCCCTAATGAACTTACTTTGTCACTTATTCCTGCATAACGTGCAATTGCGCATAAATCATCTCCATAAAATCCATTTGGTGTAGCATTATTATTGGCAGGAGCCTCGCTATTTCTTACAACTCCTATATCAATGGATACTATGTCAGCATCACGTAAAATCGGCTCAACCAACTCTATTTTTTTTGAAACCTCTCCTAATCTAAACGCGTCAAAGAATAAATCGTTAACCAAGTCTATCTCTTCTTGTGGGTTAAAAAATGTTTGATAACCTACATTACTAAAGTTAAATAAATTATTAGGCTTTTCCATTACTATCGAACTTAAATAAGACTGAGAAGTTACTCCATCTTGAATACTCCCAAAATCAAATTTATTGTCTATAGAAACAACATTAACCATTTGTTCTAAAGTATCATAGGCACGATAATTTGCATAAGTCAAGTCTTGTCCTCCACCTATAATTATTGGGATGATGTTTTGTTTTAATAAACCTGAAAGTAATTCTTTTACTGCGAAATAAGTATCTTCTATTGTATCTCCTTGTGGAATATTTCCTAGATCAGCTATGGAAACTGTCCAGTTCCCAGGATAAAGTTCATACAGTTGCTTTCTTATGGTATCTATTCCCTGACCAGTACCTCTATTATCAATAGCATTTCTTCCTTCTTCAACACCTACAATGGCAATTCTAACATCGGTTAAGTCTGGAACTCCATTCTGTTTTGTGTAGATTGATATATGACGACCAAGACTTTGATCTGAAAGTAACATTGAATGTGCTATAACAGCATCATCCACTGGAAATAAATAATCAAAATTCATATTTGTTTAAGTTGTTAGGGGGATTAAACAACAATGCTAATTTAATAAATTATTTCTTTTTTGTTGCTTTTTTGTTGCTTTTTTTCTTGGCAGTTTTCTTTTTAGGAGCCTTTTTCTCAATAATAGCCTGCACTTCTTCAAGTGTCAATTTATCTGCTTTGGTCGTTTTAGGCAGTTCAATTTTAACCTTCCCTTTAAGGATATTAAAACGTCCCCAACGAGCTTTCTCGACACGAATTCCTTCTTCTACCCAATTGTGAATCACTTTATCAATATCTTTTTGCTTTTTTACCTCAATAAGTTCTACAATATCATCTTGAGACAAATTATCAAAATCATATTTTTTATTCACATTGATAAATATACTATTCCACTTTATAAACGGACCGAATCTACCGACACCTTTCTGAACAGGAAGGTTTTCGTATTCTGCAATAGGAGCATCCGATTTTTGCTTAGCAACAATTAACTCTTCCGCTCTTGGCAAATCTATTTCCATTGGGTTTTCGCCTTTGTCTAAAGAGACAAACATTGTTCCGAAACGAATATAAGGCCCAAAACGACCATTAGAAACTATTACCTCTTCATCTTCATAACTACCTAAACTTTTTGGCAACAAAAATAAATCTAAGGCTTCTTCCATAGTAATGGATCCTAAATTTTGCTCTCTATTTAAACTCGCAAATTGCTTTTCCTCATCTTCTGGAGCACCAATTTGTGCAATCGGTCCAAATTTCCCTAAACGAACTAAAATAGTTTTTCCAGATTCTGGGTGTTTTCCTAAAATACGCTCTCCACTTTCTCTCTCAGCATTTTCTTTAACATCTTCTACAGTTTCATGAAAAGAAGTGTAGAACCCTTTTATCATTTCTATCCAGTTTTTATCACCTTCAGAAATATCATCAAATGATGATTCTACTTTTGCAGTAAAGCCAAAATCTAAGATATTAGAAAAATTAGCCACTAGAAAATCATTTACAATGTTACCGATATCAGTAGGAATTAATTTATTTTTATCTGAACCTGTTTTTTCCGATAAAGAGAGGTTTTTAATTTCTCCGCCCGCTAAAACTAGTTGCTCATAGTTTCTTTCTACACCTTCATTCATTCCTTTTTCTACATAACCTCTTCGCTGAACGGTTGAAATGGTAGGTGCATACGTTGATGGTCTTCCAATTCCTAATTCTTCCAATCGTTTTACCAAGGCTGCCTCTGTAAATCGGTAAGGAGGACTTGTAAAACGTTGGGTAGCATTCATAAAGTTGTACTTTAAATTTTCACCCTCTTTTAAATTTGGTAGCATTCCTGCTTGATCTTCATCATCATCTTCATTGTCATTCCCTTCTAAATATACTTTTAAGAAACCATCAAACTTTATCATTTCACCATTTGCAGTAAAAATTTTTTCGTTTTCAGAATTTTCTATTTTTACATTTGTTCTTTCTAATTGCGCATCACTCATTTGAGATGCTAAAGTTCTTTTCCAAATTAAATCATACAATCTATCTTGGTCGTACTCTGAATTAATTGAATGCATTTTCATGTTAGTTGGACGAATGGCCTCATGCGCTTCTTGAGCCCCTTTAGATTTTGTCTTAAAAACACGTTGCTTACTATATTCTGCTCCGTAATAATTTGTGATTTCTTCTTCAGCAGCATTTCTAGCATCAACAGAAAGATTTAAACTGTCTGTTCTCATATAAGTAATTAAACCCGCTTCATACAGACGTTGTGCAACTTGCATTGTTTTACCTACAGGATAACCCAATTTTCTTGATGCTTCTTGCTGTAATGTTGATGTTGTAAATGGTGCAGCTGGTGATTTCTTTGCTGGTTTTTTTTGCAAATCAGCAATAGAGAAATCAGCAGTTGAACATGATTTTAAAAAATATTCTGCTGCTTTTTTACTATCAAAATTCTTTGGAATTATTGCTTTAAACGTTTTTCCTTCAATATTTGAAAATTCAGCAACTACCTTATAATGTGTAGCCGCTTTAAATTCTTGAATACTTCTTTCTTTCTCAACAATTAAACGTACAGCTACAGATTGAACTCGACCTGCAGACAACCCTCCTTTTACCTTTCTCCATAAGACTGGTGATAATTCATAACCTACAAGCCTATCTAAAACTCTACGTGCTTGCTGTGCATTGACCATATTATAGTCGATATCCCTAGGATTTTCAACTGCTTTTAAAATTGCATTTTTGGTGATTTCATGAAAGACAATACGTTTTGTATTGGTATCCGTTAAATTTAACTGCTCTTTTAAATGCCACGCTATAGCTTCCCCTTCTCGATCCTCATCACTAGCCAACCAGACCATGTCTGCTTTTTTAGCCAATGCTCTTAACTTCTTTACAACTGGTTTTTTATCGTCCGAAACAATATATTTTGGCATAAAATCACCCTCTACATCTATTCCTAATTCCTTAGAAGGTAAATCTGCAATGTGACCAAAACTTGATTCTACTTGAAAATCTTTTCCAAGAAATTTTTCAATAGTTTTTGCCTTTGCTGGTGACTCTACGATAACTAAATTTTTTGCCATTGATTTACAATTTTTCGAATACAAAAGTATGTAGTTTTTTTTTAATTAAGTTTTTAAATTCATTTTTTAACAAAAAAGACCATAATTGAAGATGTTAATTTTCTGCCAATTTGTCATTCTTTTAAGATTTTGGTTGTATCTTTGCTTCCCAACTTTGATATATGAAAACCGAAAAAGTAATCGTAGAAAAAAATCAAGGACAAGCACTTATCACTGAGAATAAAAAAGAAAACCACAAGAAACTTTATATAGAAAGTTACGGTTGTCAAATGAATCTTAATGATAGTGAAATCGTTGCTTCTATTCTTTCTGACCAAGGCTTTAATACAACTTCACAATTGCATGAAGCAGATTTAGTTCTTGTGAATACATGTTCAATTCGCGAAAAAGCGGAAGTAACAATTCGTAAGAGATTGCAAAAATATAATGCTGTAAAAAGAATCAATCCAACGATGAAAGTTGGTGTTCTTGGTTGCATGGCAGAGCGGTTAAAAGAAAAATTTTTAGAAGAAGAAAAAATAGTAGATCTAGTTGTAGGTCCCGATGCTTATCGTGACTTACCCAATCTTCTTAAAGAAATTGATGCAGGAAGAAACGCTATAAATGTGATTTTATCTAAAGACGAAACCTATGGAGACGTATCTCCTGTGCGTCTTAATTCTAATGGTGTTTCGGCATTTGTATCAATTACTCGAGGTTGTGATAATATGTGTACTTTTTGTGTGGTTCCGTTTACCAGAGGTCGTGAGCGAAGTAGGGGACCTGAAAGTATCTTACATGAAATCCAAGAATTAGTTGATAAGAATTATAAAGAAATTACTTTATTAGGTCAGAATGTTGATAGCTTCTTATGGTTCGGAGGTGGTCTCAAGAAAAATTTCAATAAAGCGAGTGATATTGCGAAAGCAACAGCTGTTGATTTTGCCCAACTACTAGAAATGTGTGCCGTCCGATTTCCAAAAATTAGACTTCGTTTTTCTACTTCCAATCCTCAAGATATGTCTCTTGATGTGATTCACGTCATGGCAAAACACAAAAATATATGTAGACATATGCACTTGCCTGTTCAATCAGGAAGTAGTAGGATTTTAAAAGCCATGAATCGTTTACACACTCGCGAAGAGTATATTGAGTTGGTTGATTCTATTAAAAGAATAATTCCTGAGTGTTCATTCAGTCAAGATATGATTATTGGTTTTTGTAGTGAAACTGAAGAGGACCATCAAGATACATTGAGTTTAATGGAACATGTAAAATATGATTTCGGTTATATGTTTACCTATTCTGAAAGACCTGGAACTCCTGCCGCTAAAAAAATTGAAGATGATGTTCCTGAAACAGTAAAGAAGCATCGATTGAGTGAAGTTATTGCCTTGCAAAGAGAACATAGCGCATACAGAACTCAAGAATATCTTGGAAAAACAATGGAAGTATTGATTGAAGGTGAATCAAAGAAATCAGAGTTGCATTGGAAAGGAAGAAATTCACAGAATACAATGGTAGTTTTCCCTAAAGAAAATTACAAAATTGGCGATTTCGTGAATGTAAAAATAGAAGAATGTACTTCTGCTACCTTAATAGGAATTCCAGCAGAATATTCTGATAATAATTAAGTAATATGGAGAATTTACAAGCTATAAAGCAACGTTTTGAAATTATAGGAAATGATCCTCAATTAAATAGATCATTAAGTAAAGCTGTAAGAGTTGCTCCAACTGATATTTCAGTTTTGGTAACTGGAGAAAGTGGTGTAGGAAAAGAAATTATTCCTAGAATTATACATGCATTGTCACATCGAAAACACGCAAAATATATTGCTGTAAACTGTGGTGCAATTCCTGAAGGAACAATTGACAGTGAACTTTTTGGTCACGAAAAAGGTTCATTTACAGGTGCAACTTCTAATAGAAATGGATACTTTGAAGTTGCAGATGGCGGAACTATATTTCTTGATGAAGTGGGAGAATTACCATTAACAACACAAGTACGATTGTTACGTGTACTGGAGAATGGTGAGTTTATAAAAGTTGGTTCAAGTAAGGTTCAAAAAACTGATATTCGTATTGTTGCTGCTACCAATTTAAAAATGATGGAAGCAATTGAAAAAGGAAAATTTCGAGAAGATTTATACTATCGATTAAGTACGATTGAAATTGATTTACCTCCTTTAAGAAGCCGAAAAGAAGACATCCATTTACTTTTTAGAAAATTTGCTGCAGACTTTGCACAAAAATATAGCATGCCTACAATTCGATTGAATGATGATGCGGTACATTTACTTTTAAGTTATAATTTTCCTGGAAACATTCGTCAATTAAGAAATATTGCTGAGCAGATTTCCGTTGTAGAAGAAAAAAGAGCGATTGATGGCGTTATACTCTCGCATTATTTACCCCAACAAGGAAGAAATTTACCTTCTGTAATTGCCAATCGTAGTTCAGAAACAGATTTTGCGAACGAACGTAAAGTTATGTATAAAGTCCTTTTTGATATGCGAAGTGATATAAATGATTTGAAAAAATTAACGCAGGATTTAATGCAGGATGGAAACAATGTTCAATTTCAAGAAAAGAATCAGCATTTGATTGATAAGATTTATAACGAAGAAAAAGCGGAAGCCCTAAAAGATGACAAAGTTCAAGTTGTCTATTCTAATGATAATTATTCGCCAAGAGAAGATGCATATGATTTTGCAGAAACCGTAGATGAAGATGAAACATTGTTGTTGCAAGACAAAGAATTAGAAATGATAAAAAAATCTTTAGAACGTAACAAAGGAAAACGTAAATTAGCAGCTCAAGAATTGGGGATTTCAGAAAGAACCTTGTATAGGAAAATTAAACAATACGATTTATAAGACATTTAATGAGAAGAATAATTAATGTACTTACCATTTTACTAATTACTATAACTTTTAATAGTTGTGGAATATACTCGTTTGGTGGAGTTACACTTGACGGTAGAGTGAAAACCGTACAGATTGATTATTTCCCAAACAATGCATTATTAGTTGAGCCTACATTATCACAAGAATTTACGATAGCGCTACAAGATTTATTTATAAGTCAGACCAATCTTGATTTGGTCAATTCAGGTGGCGATATTTTCTTTGAAGGTGAGATTGTTGGATATCGAATCAATCCAATGACTGCAACTGCTCAGCAGACTGCCGCACAGAATCGCTTGACGATTACTGTGAATGTTCGTTACCGAAATATCTATGAAGAAGATACCGATTTCGAACAAAAATTCTCTTTTTACCACGATTATGATGCGAATTCACAACTTATAGGAAGTGTGCTAGAAGAGGCACTTTCAGTTATTTTTGAACGTGTAACTCAAGATATTTTTAACGCTTCAGTCGCACAATGGTAATATGAAAACTCAAGACTTTATTCATTTATTAGAGTTTCCTAAACAAATAAATAAGGAACAGACTGAACAACTGGAAGATGTAATTTCAACGTTCCCCTATTTTCAATCTGCAAGAGCAATTTACTTAAAAGGATTGAAAATTCAAGACAGTTTTAGATACAATCAAACCTTGAAAACTACCGCTGCTTATACAACAGACAGAAGTTTGCTTTTTGACTTTATCACCTCATCAGAATTTGTAAATGAGAAAATCACTTCTGAATCTAAAGAAAAAATTATTAAAGAAACTGACGTTATCGATGCTGAGGTTATTAAATCTTTACATAAAAAAATAACAAAGAATTTTTCAAAAAATATTGAACCCTCCTCCGATGATATTTTAGAAATCGGAAAACCTCTGGAATTCAATAAAAAGGAATCTCATTCCTTTAGTGAATGGCTTCAATTGACAAAGTTCAAACCCATAGAACGTGAAGAAAAAATTATTCAAAAACCTACAAACTCTGACTTGATTGATAAATTTATTGCTTCAAAACCTAAGATAAAACCTGTTAAAGATAAGGTATATAAATCTGCATTTAAGGAAGAAAAAATTTCGGACAATAATCACCTAATGACAGAGACTCTTGCGAAGGTTTATTTGGAACAAAAAAAATATAAAAGTGCTATTAAAGCATATCGCATTTTAAGTTTGAAATATCCAGAAAAAAGTAGTTTCTTTGCAGACCGAATAAAAGCAATAGAATTATTAGATAAAGAATAGATTATGAGTTATACAGCATTTTTAATACTGATTGTAATTGTAGCAGTGCTACTTATATTAATCATCATGGTTCAGAACCCTAAAGGAGGAGGATTATCTTCTTCATTTGGTGGTGGTGGAACACAAGCTCTTGGTGGAGTTCAAAACACGACAAACTTTCTTGATAAAAGTACGTGGACGTTATCAATCATTTTATTAGCATTGATATTAGCGTCAAATTTTGTTGCTCCTAATAGTGATAACACTCCTACAGATACAAATCTGAATGAGAAACTTGACAACAGAGAAATTCCTGCAATTCCAGCAGAAAACATTCCTGCTAGTACAAATGACAGTTTGTAATAAAAGACAATTTACAAAGTAAAAAAATGCTAACGTAATGACACGTTGGCATTTTTTTTTAATTTTTGACAGCATAAATGAATTGGCACACTTTTCGCCTATTTAATTCTAAGAATTAACAATCTAAAATTATTCAAAATTATGAGTAAAGTAACTATAAAACCATTGGCTGATAGAGTACTGATTGAGCCAACACAAGCAGAAACTACTACTGCAAGTGGAATTATCATTCCTGATTCAGCAAAAGAGAAACCTCAAAAAGGAACTGTTGTTGCAGTAGGTAAAGGAACTAAAGACGAACCAATAACTGTAAAAGTTGGTGATTCTGTTCTATATGGTAAATATGCTGGGACTGAGTTATCAGTTGAAGGAAAAGATTATTTGATAATGAGAGAAAGCGATATTTTCGCAATCTTATAAAACTTTATAGAATGGCAAAAGAGATAAAATTTGATATAGAAGCTCGTGACGGATTAAAACGCGGTGTGGATGCATTGGCAAATGCAGTAAAAGTAACATTAGGACCTAAAGGACGTAATGTTGTAATCGGAAAAGCTTTTGGTGGACCAGTAATTACGAAAGATGGTGTTACAGTTGCTAAAGAAATTGAACTTGAAGATCCATTAGAAAATATGGGCGCTCAAATGGTAAAAGAAGTTGCTTCTAGAACCAATGACCTTGCTGGTGACGGAACAACTACCGCTACAGTACTTGCTCAAGCAATCGTCAAAGAAGGGTTGAAAAACGTTGCCGCTGGAGCAAATCCTATGGATTTAAAACGTGGAATTGATAAAGCAGTTGAAGCTATCGTTAAAGATTTACAAAAACAATCACAAGAAGTTGGAAATAAATCAGATAAGATAAAACAAGTTGCTTCTATTTCTGCTAATAATGATGAGACTATTGGTGATTTAATTGCTGATGCATTTGGAAAAGTAGGGAAAGAAGGTGTAATTACAGTTGAAGAGGCTAAAGGAACTCAGACTTATGTTGATATTGTAGAAGGAATGCAGTTTGACCGTGGATATTTATCTCCGTATTTTGTTACCAATACAGAAAAAATGTTGGTTGACTTAGAAAATCCTTATATTTTATTATTTGAAAAGAAAATTTCAACATTAAAAGATTTACTACCTATTCTTGAGCCAGTTGCTCAAAGTGGAAAACCATTATTAATCATCGCTGAAGATGTTGAAGGTGAAGCCTTAGCAACATTGGTAATGAATAAATTACGTGGCGCATTAAAAATTGCTGCTGTAAAAGCTCCAGGATTTGGTGATCGAAGAAAAGCAATGCTTGAGGATATTGCTATCTTAACTGGTGGAACAGTAATTTCTGAAGAACTTGGATTGTCATTAGAAAAAACAACCCTTGAAATGCTAGGTACTGCTGAAAGAGTTACGATTGATAAAGACAATACTACAGTAATTAATGGAGCAGGAGATGCTGAGGCTATTAAATCAAGAGTTAGTCAAATAAAATCTCAAATTGAGACGACTACTTCTGATTATGATAGAGAAAAATTACAAGAACGTCTTGCTAAACTTGCTGGAGGTGTTGCTGTACTTTATGTTGGTGCTGCTTCAGAGGTTGAAATGAAAGAAAAGAAAGATCGTGTAGACGATGCACTTCATGCTACTAGAGCTGCAGTTGAAGAAGGAATTATTGCTGGAGGTGGTGTTGCTTTAGTTAGAGCAAAATCTGTTTTAGCAGCAATTACAACTGTCAACCTTGATGAAATTACGGGAATAAAAATAGTCGATAGAGCTATTGAAGAACCTCTTCGTCAGATTGTTGAGAATACTGGTAAAGAAGGATCTGTTGTTGTTTCTAAAGTAATGGAAGGAAAAGGAGATTATGGTTATAATGCTAAAACTGGTGAGTATGTTAAAATGCTAAAAGCTGGAATTATTGACCCAACTAAAGTGACTCGAATCGCTCTTGAAAACGCAGCGTCTGTAGCAGGAATGATCTTAACTACTGAATGTGCATTGGTTGATATTAAAGAAGATGCTTCTGGTGGAGGTATGCCTCCTATGGGTGGCGGAATGCCAGGAATGATGTAGTCGAAAATATCGACAGACATCTATATTTATAGAAAAACCGCAATAAGATTAATTTTATTGCGGTTTTTTATTATAAACATTTAAAACTAATGATCGTGACCGTGACCTTCTTTCTTTTCTTCTAAAGAAACTTCTTTCTCGACTAAGTCCATTTTACAAACCGGACATTGACCAGCCTCAGTATAACTTTTTCCATCCTCACAATCCATGGGACATTGATAGAGTGCAGTAGCAAGTTCCGTCTTTATCTCTTCCTTCATTTCTTCTTTTTTTTCTTTACACGATTGTAAAGAAAAACTTGTAAAAGCAATTACTGCAATTACCATAATTACTTTTTTCAAACTATTCATCTTTATGTTTTTTAATTATTACATCATCTTTATACTTACAACAAGGATGTAAATTGTTATAAGCCTCAACAGAGCTCTCAACTTCTTTGGTATCATGACCTACTGCCGCAACATTCTCTTGAATTGTTTTTAAAGTTGTTTTACGCTCATCTATTATCAAGGATAACTGATGAGTTTCAACGCTCCAACTAGCATACTTAACCCCTTTGGTTGTTAAAGCTGCTTTTTCAATACGTTGCTTACACATTCCACATATACCATCAACTTCAATCTGTACTTTAGCATTTTTCTCTTGTGCAGACATTGCAATAGTAAAGAAAAAAAGTCCCATAATCAATCCTGTTTTTTTCATTTCATATAATTTTTAAATTTTATAACGTAAGCCCATATAATAATTTGCTCCATTAATTGGAGCATATATCAGTGTACTATCAAAATACGAACTAAAAGGGTCATTTGCTGATACAATTGGGTTGTCCTGCATAGTATTTGTAATGTTTTCTCCTCCTACATACATTTCAAAATTACGAGAAAAAACTTTAGTTACCTGAATATTTAACAAGTTTATTGAATTTGAAAATTGGGGTCTTTGATACATCAAGGGACTATTTAATGTTGATGGAAAACGCTGTTTTCCTACCAAATTATATGTCGCATTGAATCTCCAGAAACGTTCTGAGTTGTGCTTGGTGATATAACTTGCATTCGCAAAGAACCGGTGCTTTGGAACTAATGGGTTTTGATTTTTCCCGTTTTTATAATCCGTTTGGATGTCATAATATTTATAGGAAAATTTAACCTCTAGTTTATCAAAAGGAGCATAACTCACTTCCGTCTGAAAACTATTGGCATAACTGTCCCCTTCCAGGTTGTAAAAAGATATTTCTTGAGAATTTTCCCAATCTACAATTACTTTATTCGTGAAATTCGTTCGATAAAAATCAAAAACGATGTCTCCCTTTTTTTCAAATAAGTTAAATCCTTGTAAAAAACTCATCCCATAATTCCAAGCAGTTTCAGGATCTAGACCATAAATTTTACCACCATCTTGTACAATATTAATTACTCTATTGGATGCAAATAATTGTTGGTTCTCAGCAAAAATATTAGCACTTCTTTTCCCTCTTCCTATAGATGCTCGTAACACACCTTTTTCCCAAGGCGCATAACGCATATGTAATCTAGGTGTGATGAAAAACCCTAATTTATTATGCTGATCTACTCTTATTCCTGCAATCAGACTAAAGCTTTCCAAATCATCATAAGAATACTCAAAAAATCCTCCAAATGAGTTTTCATCTCTACTAGAATAAATTGCATTAACATACTCATTATAGTTGTCATAGGTAAAGGTAAATCCTGTTTTAAATTTATTTCTAGTATCACCAATTATAGAGTTAAACAACAAGTTTGAATACACACTTTTATGTTTTATTTCATAAGTCTGCAGTCCATAATAAGAGTCTTGATTATGACTGCTATACGCCACTTGAAAACCAAAACTCTGATATGGAATTTTAGGGAATACATAACCAACTTTAGCCGTTGCATCTAATCTATTCGTATTAATTTCACTTCCCCAAGAATTGGATGTGAACTTGTCAACTGAAGGGTTAAAATCTACTTCTCCTGCTTGTTTCTCATCCGACAGATATCTAAAACTCAGAAAACTAATCCAACCTTTTTGTAAGTCTTGATATTGCCATCGATTCATGATATTAATTTGTTTTGCCAAAGGGACATCCAAAAAATTATCCTTGTTATTATCTATTTTTTTTGAACGATCATTTCCATGTATATAAAGGCCTGCGCTCCATTTGTCAGAAATTTTTTGATTAAAATGAGTATTGAACTCCAATCTCCCATTATCAGATCCGTATAGGTTTACAAATAACGGGTCGTCTGAATAGGGCTTTACCAATTCTGCATTTATCTGTCCCGCTATGCTTTCGTAACCATTGACTACACTTCCCGCTCCCTTAGTAATTTGAATACTTTCCACCCAAGTTCCCGGAGTAAAGGTGAGGCCATATGCTTGTGAAGCACCACGAACTGATGGAATGTTTTCCTGAGCAATTAAAATATAAGGGCTATTCAATCCAAGCATTTGAATTTGTTTAGTCCCTGTCACAGCATCTGAAAAATTCACATCAATTGACGGATTAGTTTCAAAACTTTCTGATAGATTACAACATGCGGCATTTAATAATTCTTCACTACTAATGTTGGAAAGATTGGAAGTTGCTAAATAAGAAACAGCAGTTGTTTTCCTTCTTGTTTTGATAATTACTTCTTCAAGTTCATTTCCTTCTGTTAAAAGGTGATGCAATTCGGTATTCGAATCAATTGTTATTGTATCGGTCCTATAACCCAAAAAACTAATCACCAATTCCTCATATTCTGATTTATAGTCTAAAGTAAACCATCCTTTTTCATCAGTAGTAGTTCCTATTTCAGTTCCTTTCCAGTAAACTGTCGCTCCTTCTAGCCCTCCCATTCTTCCATTTTCTTTCACCATCACCATCCCTCGAAATGTCTCTTGAGCTGATGATAGTATTGGCATTAAAGCCAATAGAATGTATACTATTTTTAATTTCATGATTTTAATTTTTGAATTAATGCATAACTATTCACACTCTTTATTAGTGTAAAAGACTAATTAATAATTAAAAAATCAAATTCTAAAATTCTCGAAAAGTAATGTAATATCTTTATGAATTATTGGAGGCTTATAAAGATAAAGTGAAGATGCCTGAGAAGTATTTACAAACAAATTATTATACGAAATCACAAATGCAGTAAGAAAGTGTATTTGTGGTAATTTTAATTTTTGCAGAGCTTGTTGATCTATAGAATTTCCTTCAACAATAGAAGTTTCATTTTTACAACAAGATTTTTTTGAAAAAGAAATCACATCACTATTCCCTTTCTCTATTTCCATTCCACAACCACTTGCTTCAGAAAAAATAGCAACATCTATCAATCGTTCTCCACAATAATGTCTATCAACAGTGAATGACAATGTCGAAAATAACACTAAAAAAGCGACTAATATGGACGATATTTTATGAAGTAATTCTTTCATTTCTAGTACAAAAGTAGCAAATAATATACGGAAATCTGAAAAAAAATGTTAAAGTTAATACCTTGATAATTTTTGGTAGTATAGAGCTGGTAGTAATATCAACAAGAACAATGGATGAATCAACATTCTCCGTACATAAAACGCAAAAATATATCCATTGAAGAATTCCATTTCTAACTGCACAAAATAAACCAATCCTAACACGATAAAGGCAATGATATAAAACTTTAATGTAAAATTAATCACATCTTCTTTTCTGAAAATAAGGAAAATAATATTCAAAGAAATAATCATGTTAACCACATATCTTATCGTTAAATAAAAATAAAGTTTCAACATATTAAAATCTGGAAAAACTACCGTAAGATAATCCGATTCAAAATAATTAATAAATGGATCATAAAAGAGTTTCTGCCCAAAATACCGAACCAATATCAGTAGCGAAACCAATGGAATGATCAATAATATTCTATCTCTTTTAAGCATCACGTAAGTTTACTTTAGCATATTTCTTGACCCAAATCACCCACAATAAAAACACCATACCGTATATCAATCCTGGAAAAATAATTCTATGAAGCAACCCTTCATATTGTGGATAATGATATACTCCTAATGAAATAAAGACAATTCTAAAAATATTGGTCAGATAGATGAGAAGAACTCCAGAAACTCCATATAGTATTGTTGCTTTAACACTTCCTGAAAACGCTACAATAAAAGCCAAGAAGAGAATAATAATACTCACGCTGGTACAACCTTCAACAATTCTCACAACGTATTTATCATTCACTTTAAACATCATCGAGAGTTCATTAAAATTCTGATCTGTATACACATCATATCCTAAAAATTCGGTAGCTTTTTCAGAGTGGTTAGTAACCATTTTTGTTACAGGAGAACAAGAATAAATCCCATCCTTTTGCTGCGTATTTTTTAAATATATATTATAGATTCCTATCAAAGAAAAGTACACCAAGAAAAACTTGGTTAAAAATTGTATGACATGTTTGTTTTTTTTCAAAAAAAAGAAATTATTTTTGTTCAAATTTAAACAAACAAATGGAAATCAAATTTTTAAAAACTAAAATTCTCTCAATTCTCGCTACTTCTACTTCAGAAACTGAAAAATTACAATCCATATGTGATTTTTTAAAACAAGAAATCTCTTATTACGATTGGGTTGGGTTCTATTTTAAAAATGGGGACAAAGAAGAATTGAAACTCGCGGAATTTTCTGGAGAACCAACTGAACACACGATTATTCCATTTGGAAAAGGAATCTGTGGTCAAGTTGCTGTAAGTAATGAAAATTTTGTCGTTCAAGACGTTTCGGAACAAGAGAACTACATTTCATGTGGATGGAAAATAAAATCAGAAATTGTAATTCCTATTTTTAAAAATGAAGAGAATATTGGTCAAATTGATATCGATTCCCACTCAGTAAATCCATTTACAGATTTAGATGAAGAACTTTTAGAATTCGTTTGTGAACAAGTTTCAAAAATTGTTTAAAAGTTCGAGTCTTTATCTCTAATGATGGGTTGTTAATCCTAAAGCATTTTAGTAATTTTGCGTGAATAACCACACAACTTTAAATGAGCACAAGTAAAACTGCAAAATCAGCCCTTATTTCCGTATTTCACAAAGACGGTTTAGAACCTATTGTGAAAAAATTAAACGAATTAAATATCACTATTTATTCGACTGGTGGAACTCAAAAATTTATCAATGATTTAGGAATTAATGTAGTTCCTGTTGAAGACTTAACTTCTTATCCTTCAATTCTTGGGGGTCGTGTAAAAACATTACACCCCAAAGTATTCGGAGGCATCTTATCACGAAGAGATAATGATAGTGATGTGGAGCAATTAAATGAATTTGAAATTCCAGAAATAGACATCGTAATTGTTGATTTATATCCATTTGAAAAAACGGTAAAAAGTGCTGCTGCTGAACAAGATATCATTGAAAAAATTGATATCGGAGGTATTTCATTAATTAGAGCTGCTGCTAAAAATTTTAAAGATGTAATATGTGTCGCATCTGTTGATGATTACACTGAATTTCTTGATGTTATCACTGAAGGAAGTGGAAGCACAACACTAGAAAATAGAAGAAATTTTGCTGCAAAGTCTTTTAACATTTCTTCTAATTACGACACTGCTATTTTTAATTATTTCAATAAAGATCATAAAATTGCCGCTTTAAAAATAAGTGAAACACAAGGCCAAGCACTCCGTTATGGTGAAAACCCTCATCAAAAAGGGTTTTTCTTTGGAGATTTAGAATCAATGTTTGACGTGCTTCATGGAAAAGAGTTGTCTTATAATAATTTATTGGATGTGGATGCAGCTGTAAATTTGATGGGAGAATTTAAAGATAACGCACCAACATTTGCAATATTAAAACATAACAATGCATGTGGAATTGCAACCAGGAACACTATTAAACAAGCATATGTAGATGCTTTGGCTGGAGACCCTACGTCAGCATTTGGCGGAATATTAATTTCAAACTGTGAGATTGACGCTGAAACTGCCGAAGAAATTCATAAACTGTTCTGTGAAGTAGTTATTGCACCCTCTTATTCTGATAAAGCTTTAGAAATATTACAAGGAAAAAAGCATCGAAGAATATTAGTACAAAAAGAAACGAAACTACATAATACAACAGTAAGAACTTGTCTCAACGGAGCATTAGTTCAAGATAAAGATTTAAAAACTGATCAACTTGAAGATTTAAGGTCAGTAACTAACAATAAACCAAGTAAAAATGAGCTAGAAGATTTATTGTTCGCTTCCAAAATATGTAAACATACTAAGTCCAATACTATCGTTCTTGCTAAGAACCAACAACTTTGCGCAAGTGGTACTGGACAAACTAGTAGAATTGATGCACTCAACCAAGCGATTATCAAAGCCAATCATTTTGGCTTTGATTTAAAAGGAGCTGTGATGGCAAGCGATGCCTTTTTTCCGTTTCCTGATTGTGTGGAAATTGCTGACAATGCAGGTGTCTCTAGTGTCATTCAACCTGGAGGCTCAATAAAAGACCAATTATCTATTGATTATTGCAATGAAAATAAATTATCAATGGTAATGACGGGAACACGTCATTTTAAACATTAAATTTGTCAATTAAATACATTACAAAAATATGGGGTTTTTCGATTTTATGACTGAAGAGATTGCGATTGATCTTGGTACTGCTAACACACTTATTATCCATGAAGGAAAAGTAATTGTTGACGAGCCGTCAATTGTAGCGGTAGATAGAACAACTGGAAAGATAATTGCAACTGGTAAAAAAGCCAGTTTAATGCAAGGTAAGACTCACGAGAATATTAAAACAATAAGGCCATTAAAAGATGGTGTAATTGCTGATTTTGAAGCTTCAGAGCAGATGATACGAGAGTTTATTAAAAATATTCCTAGTATTAAAAAGAAATTCTGGACTCCTTCACTTCGAATGGTAATCTGTATCCCATCAGGAATTACCGAAGTAGAAAAGCGAGCAGTTCGTGATTCTGCGGAACACATGAATGCTAAAGAGATTTATTTAATCCACGAACCGATGGCTGCTGCAATAGGTATCGGTATTGATATCATGCAACCAAAAGGAAACATGATTATTGACATAGGTGGAGGAACAACTGAAATTGCTGTAATTGCTCTAGGAGGTATTATAAGTGATAAATCAGTGAAAGTTGCAGGGGATGTATTTACAAATGACATTTCTTACTATATGCGCACACAACATAATCTATATGTTGGTGAACGCACCGCAGAAAGAATTAAAATAGAGGTCGGAGCTGCAACTGAAGACCTTGATGTACCGCCAGAAGATATGTTAGTTCAAGGGAGAGATTTACTGAGCGGTAAACCGAAACAAGTTCAGGTATCTTATAGAGAAATATCCAAAGCACTTGATAAGTCAATCTTAAGAATTGAAGATGCTGTTATGGAAACCTTATCTCAGACGCCACCAGAATTAGCTGCAGATATTTATAATACTGGAATTTATCTTGCAGGAGGAGGGTCTATGTTAAGAGGACTTGACAAGCGTCTTTCTCGAAAAACTGATTTACCCGTTTATGTCGCTGAAGACCCATTAAGAGCAGTTGTAAGAGGTACAGGAATTACACTAAAAGACATTGAAAAATATAAAACCGTTCTAATGAAATAATAATTTATTTCTATGCAACAAATAATTAAGTTTCTCCAAAAGTATCGTTACTTTATTCTATTCTTGCTGCTAGAATTTATCGCTATTGCTTTTACCATTCAGAGCCATTCTTTCCATACCAGTAAATTCGTGAATTCTGCTAATTCAATAACTGGAGGAGTTTATAAAAAAGCCAATTTAATTAACCAATTTTTTAATTTAGAAATTGAAAACGAACGATTACTAGAAGAAAATACTCGTTTAAAAAACCTTCTTTCTCTAAAACCAATTCAATTAGGTTCTACTTATAACACAATAATTGACACAACTTTATATTTTCAACGCTACAATTATTTAGGCGCTAAAATTTATACCAATAGCTATTCACGAAGAAATAATATTTTGATGATTAATAAAGGCTTAAAAGATGGTGTTCAGCCTGAAATGGGTGTTGAGACTAGTAGAGGCATTATAGGAGTTACCAAAAGTGTTTCAAAAAATTATAGTACTGTAATCTCAATTTTAAATGAGTATTCCAAAATAAACGTAAAATCACTAAACAATGATCATTATGGTACTTTAACATGGGATGGAAAAGACTACAAGACAGCACAATTACAAGATTTACCAAGGCAGGCAAGGATTAAAATAGGTGACACTATAATTACTGGAGGAAAATCCACTATATTTCCTGAAGGGAAGCTAGTAGGGACAATAAAAGATTTTGAAATTAAAAACAACACTTTCAAGACAATCAATATTACATTATTTAACGATATGAGTTCATTAAGCAATGTAAATGTTATTAAAAATTTACATAAAAAAGAAATTCAACAATTAGAATCTACGAACGATGAATAATTTTACTATCCGAAATACTATTCTTTTCATTGCGCTAGTTCTTCTACAAGTATTAATTCTAAATAATATTAATTTATTTGGCTACTTAAACCCATTCATTTATATCGTTTTTGTATTTTTCTATCCTTTGAGAAAAGAAAAAACAAGTTTTTTATTTTTAAGTTTTCTTCTAGGATTGTCAATTGACTTTTTTTCAAACTCTGGTGGAATAAATGCTGCAGCAACATTATTTATTGCCTATTTCAGATTACCAATACTTATCTACGTACTTCGAAAAAGTGATTTTGATTATCAATTATTTAATGTCCGTTCGATGTCACTTGGTAAATCTATTACCTATATATTTATTCTTACTTTCATTCATAGCCTGATTATTTATAGCCTAGAATACTTTAGCCTAAATGATTTCTTTGAAATCATAAAAAAATCCATTTTATCAACTGTTTTTACAGTTACATTACTATATATTATCATCATTCTATTTACTAAAAAACGCTAGAATGAATAAAGGAAGTTTGTTGTATTTTTCTATTCTATTTATCGGAATAATTTTCATTGGAAAACTATTTTACCTTCAAATACTTGATAATCCATATAAAATTTCTCCACTAAACAACGCTTCTATAAAACGAGTTTATGACTATCCAGAGCGAGGATATATTTATGATCGAAATGGAAAATTATTAGTAGCAAACCAACAATCGTATGATGTAATGATTGTTCCTCAAGAAGTAAAAGCACTAGACACACTAGAATTTTGTAATTTATTAAAAATTGACAAGCGAAATTTCATAAAACGTTATACGAAAGCACGAAAATACTCACCAAGATTAGCTTCTGTTTTTATCAATCATGTCTCGAAAGATGATTATGCATATTTACAAGAAAAACTATATAAATTCAAAGGTTTTTATATCCAAAAAAGATCTATTCGTCAATACCCTATCAAAATTGCTGCTAATGCTCTAGGCTATATAAGTGAGGTGAATGAAAAACAAGTAAAAGAAAACGGCTACTATCAACAAGGGGACTTAATAGGTGTTAAAGGTGTTGAAAGAACATACGAATCATCTTTAAGAGGAGTTAAGGGTGTTAAACATATTCAAAAAGATAGATTCAACAAAGAAATAGGCCTTTATAGAGACGGAATCTATGATACTCTAGCGATTCCAGGTAAAGACTTAACCCTTACCTTAGATGCAGTATTACAACAATATGGAGAACAATTAATGATCAATAAACGTGGAGGAATTGTTGCTATAGAACCCGCCAGCGGTGAAATATTATCGTTAGTTACAGCTCCATCCTATGATCCTAATATGATGGTAGGTCGTAAACGATCAAAAAATTCCACAATATTATTTGGCGATAACATCAATAAACCAATGTATGATAGAGGTCTACAAGCCGAATACCCTCCTGGATCTCCCTTTAAAATTCTTACTGGATTGATAGGGCTTCAAGAAGGTGTTATCAATCAGAATACTACATTTATGTGTCACCAAGGATATAAATACAGTAAAAATAGGAAAATGGGCTGCCATCCTCATGCGAGTAAAGTCCAGTTAAATTTTGGAATATACACATCTTGTAATTCTTATTTTGCTAATACGTATAGGCGTATCATTGAAAAATTTGACACGCCTAGAATTGGAATGAATACATGGAGTAAACATGTAGAGAGTTTTGGTTTGGGTAATTTTTTTGGAAATGATGTGCATGGAGGAAGAAAAGGACTTATTCCAGATGCTGATTTTTATGACAAATGGTATCCTGCGAAAAACTGGACTGCCACTTACACCCTATCCAATGCTATAGGTCAAGGAGAAGTTTTAACGACTCCCATACAATTGGCTAATATGACTGCGGCTATTGCTAATCGCGGTTTTTATTACACACCGCACTTAGTAAAAGGAATAAAAGATGATTCCATTGACACTAAATTTATTACTAAAAATATTACAACCATTGACACTAAATATTTTGACCCAATAATTGATGGGCTTTATGATGTATTTGAAAACCCAAAAGGGAC
The DNA here is from genome assembly GCA_034111625.1 of Flavobacteriaceae bacterium. Lineage (GTDB taxonomy): Bacteria > Bacteroidota > Bacteroidia > Flavobacteriales > Flavobacteriaceae > Urechidicola. The sequence goes on from JAWUWX010000004.1 coordinate 28,990, forward strand.
GGCATACTCTTCAAGAGTTAAAGGAATAGAAATATGTGGAAAAACAGGAACTGCTCAAAATCCTCATGGACAAGATCATTCCATTTTTATTGCATTTGCTCCTAAGGACAATCCAAAAATTGCAATTGCAGTATTTGTGGAAAACGGATATTGGGGTTCGAGATGGGCTGGACCTATTGCAACATTAATGATTGAAAAATATTTAAATGGCGACATTAGTAGACAATATCTAGAAGAAAGAATGTTCAATGGAAGTCTTCAAGAAGAATATGAAAAACAATTAATTAAAACTGATATCCTAGGTGAGGGAGAAGAATAACATATTTAAAGGGGTTGATGCTTGGCTTATTATTATTTACATAGCTTTAGTATCTCTTGGATGGATTAATATTTACGCTGCAACTACAAGCGAATTTCATTATGAAATATTAGATTTCAGCTCACGATATGGAAAACAATTTATATGGATCATCTTAACGATTCCTATAATTATTGTAGTATTATTTATAGATGCTAGGTTTTATGAACGGTTCTCTTCTTTGTTTTATCTTTTTGGAATCCTCTTATTAATTGGCTTATTTATTTTTGGAAAGAACATCAATGGAGCGAAATCTTGGTATGCAATTGGTGGATTCACCTTGCAACCTACAGAGTTTGCCAAGGCCTTTACCGCTCTTGCTGTTTCAAAACTTCTTAGCGATAATACCTTTACATTCCGACCTTTTAAAAACCATGTAAAAGCCTTTTTTGTAATTTTATTTCCGGCTTTTCTAATCACGCTTCAACCTGATCCTGGATCTGGATTAATTTACTTAGCATTCCTTTTTGTCTTTTATCGAGAAGGGCTTTCAATCTATTATTTCTTTATTGGAATAAGTGCTATAGTACTTTTCTTACTTACTCTTAAACTTGGATATTTTTTGGGAATTCCTATTATGATTTTTGGATCGATGATGATTTTTATACTACTTATTGTTTATTTATTAGTCTACAAGTCGACTGTTTTAAAAAGAAATTGGATTCAATTTTCCTTCTTATTTTTTATTGCATGTGGTTATATATATAGTGTGAGTTATATTTTTAATAACGTATTTGAACAACGACACAGAGATCGATTCAATATTATTCTTGGAGAAACAACCGATACTCAGAATATTGGATACAATACTGATCAAGCGATAAAAACGATTGCGTCTGGAGGATTTTTTGGAAAAGGGTTTTTAGAGGGGGATAGAACGCAAGGAAAATTTGTTCCTGAACAAGACACAGATTATATATTCAGTACTGTAGGTGAAGAATGGGGGTTTTTGGGGAGTACAATTGTAATTGTTCTTTTTATTGTCTTCATGCTTCGGATTATTCATATAGCCGAACGTCAAAAAACAGCTTTCAGTAGAGTGTATGGTTATAGTATAGCCTCCATATTCTTTTTACATTTTATGATTAATATCGGAATGGTGATTGGGATATTACCTACTATTGGAATACCACTACCCTTTTTCAGTTACGGAGGGTCTTCACTTTGGGGATTTACACTACTGCTATTTATTTTCATACGACTGGATGCTAATCGTTCTTATGAATGGTAAAAATATTGCATAAAAAAACCGTTTTTAAAATTAAAACGGTTTAAATTTTGTAATAAAAAAGATCTTATAATCCAGCTACTTGCTTTGCCAATTTTGACTTTAAGTTTCCAGCCTTATTACTATGGATAACATTTTGCTTTGCCAATTTATCAAGCATTGCTGATACTTTTGGTAATAATGCTTCCGCTTCCTTCTTATCGGTAGTAGCACGCAAATCTCTTACAGCATTACGCGTAGTTTTATGTTGATACTTATTTCTCAACTGTTTTGCTTGGTTGCTTCTAATTCTCTTTAAAGCTGACTTATGATTTGCCATTTTATTATCTGTTTTAAACTTGTAGTCCGTAGGGGAATCGAACCCCTGTTACATGGATGAAAACCATGCGTCCTAACCCCTAGACGAACGGACCATTATTATTAATTTCTCTTCCTTAGCGGATGCAAAAATACAACTATTTTTATTTCTGCAAAACTTTTTTAAATTTATTTTAATATGCTTTTGCAAATAAAACTCTTCTACTCGATTTTGAGCCAGAAAAAACACATTTCCCTTCTTCAACTTTCGCATTATTAGGTATACATCTAATAGTCGCTTTGGTCAAATCTTTAATTTTATTTTCAGTTTCACTTGTTCCGTCCCAATGAGCCGAGATAAATCCACCTTTACTGTTCAGAACCTCTTTAAACTCATCAAACGTCTCTACTTCTGTGATATGATCATTTCTAAAATCTAATGCTTTATTGAACAAACTCTCCTGCATTTCTTCAAGTGTCTTTTCAATGTGAGAAATAGTATCTTCAAATGAAATAACTTTCTTTTCAAATGTATCTCTACGAGCAATCTCTAAGGTTCCATTTTCAAGATCACGTGGACCAATAGCAATTCGCAATGGAATACCTTTCAATTCGTATTCAGCAAATTTCCATCCAGGTTTATAAGTAGTTCTGTGATCAAACTTAAATGAAATTCCTTTTTTCTTTAATTCGGAAGTGATTTCGCCTACTTTTTCAGAAATAGCATCCAATTGTTCATCTGTTTTATGAATTGGCACAATTACAACTTGTATTGGAGCCAATTTAGGAGGCAAAACCAATCCTTTGTCATCTGAATGTGTCATAACCAACGCTCCCATTAAACGAGTTGACACTCCCCAAGATGTTGCCCAAACATGTTCTCGCTTCCCTTCCTTGGTAGTGAATTTTACATCAAATGCTTTTGCAAAATTTTGCCCTAAAAAGTGAGATGTTCCAGCCTGTAAAGCCTTTCCATCTTGCATTAACGCTTCAATAGTATACGTTTCTAATGCTCCTGCAAATCTTTCACTCTCAGATTTAAAACCTTTAACAACTGGCATTGCCATGAAATTTTCAGCAAATTCAGCATACACTCGTTGCATTTGTTGTGACTCTTCAATCGCTTCTTGTTCTGTAGCATGTGCCGTATGACCTTCTTGCCATAAAAACTCAGATGTTCTTAAAAACAAACGAGTTCTCATTTCCCAACGAACAACATTCGCCCATTGATTGACCAAAATTGGTAAATCACGATAAGATTCTATCCATTTTCTATAGGTATCCCAAATAATAGTTTCTGAAGTAGGACGAACAATTAATTCTTCTTCCAACTTTGCATCTTCATCAACAATTACCTTTCCATTTTCATCATTTTTCAATCGATAATGAGTCACTACAGCACATTCTTTAGCAAATCCATCAACATGACTTGCTTCTTTAGAAAAATATGATTTTGGAATAAATAATGGAAAATATGCGTTTTCATGACCAGTCTCCTTAAACATTCTATCTAGTTCTGCTTGCATTTTCTCCCATATAGCATAACCGTACGGTTTTATAACCATACAACCTCTAACTCCAGAATTTTCTGCTAAATCAGCCTTTACAACCAATTCATTATACCATTTAGAATAGTCCTCTTCTCGTGAAATTAACTTTTTACCCATACGTTAAAGTTTGGCACAAATATTGTGATATTTATATTATTATATTAATTTAGACAAAACTACTTATTTTTAGTAGTTCAACATAAAAAAATCAAAGGATTATGAAAGTTTTTTACTTATCAAAAATCAAACAACTAAACTTTTCAGCATTAATCATTATTCTGATAGGATTTACATCTTGCGGAACCTATCAAGGCGCTTATAGTGATGACGATGGAATTTACACTACTAGAGATAGAAATATAAGTTCAGATACCAATTCTAATCAAGATGACAATTATTTCGCTCAAAAACTCGAAGAATATCAAAACATAGATAACGGTGATCTAATTACGGATGTAGACGGATATTCTTATCAAGATCAAAATGGTGTTTACGAATCTAATGATTCAAATTATGAGAACTCTCCTTGGGGATATTCTAACGATGTTACAATAAACATCAATTCTAACAGGGGTTTTGGTAGTTTTGGAAACCCGTTCTGGAATAATGGATTTAACAATTGGGGATTCAACAATTGGGGATTCAATAATTGGGGCTACAATAGTTGGGGATTCAATGGTTGGGGATTCAATGGTTGGGGAT
>JAWUWX010000005.1:0-91214 GCA_034111625.1 Flavobacteriaceae bacterium
ATAATTGGTCAGATCTTGCAAACACATATACGGTAAATTTTTATTGTGATAATACAATATCTATACAATATCTTATACCACCGCCAGCTGGTAATCATGAATTTCAAGATTCAGATTGGTATGTAATTCAATATTACAGAACTCCTGGAACTTCGGAGTGTGATGATTTAATTCAATATCAGGTGGATTAGTGTTTCTTAATTAAAATAAAAGAACTCGCTGAAAATTTGATTAAAACATAAAGATTGAATTAGAAGATATGATTGAAATAATTAGAACCAATTCAGAAAATCCAAATTTTATAAAACTAGTTCAATTATTGAATTCAGATCTTGCAAAAAGAGATGGAAATACTCATTCTCTATCTCAATTTAATTCTATTACCGATTTGAAATATGTCGTTTTGGCTTTAAAAGAAGGAAAACCTATTGGTTGTGGAGCTATCGCAATGTATGATTTTAATTCTATGGAAATTAAAAGAATGTATGTTTCTCTCGAAGTTAGAGGACAAAGAATCGGAGAAAAAATACTCTCTGAATTAGAAGAGTGGTCTAGAGAGCTAAAAAGTATTAAATGTATACTTTTTACAGGTTCTAGGCAACCTGAAGCAAGTCAACTTTATCAAAGAAATGATTACTTTCCAATTGAAAAATATGGTAATCTAAAGGATATTCCTGACAGTCTTTGTTTTGCAAAAAATTTATACCCTTACATTATAAAATGAAAACCTATAAGTTCTTAAGATAAATCTACCTCCTTGAATAATTAGGTGCTTCCTTCGTAATTGTTACATCATGTGGATGACTTTCTGCTATTCCAGAAGAAGTGATTTTGATAAATTGTGCCTTCTTTTGCGTTTCAATATCTTTCGCTCCGCAATATCCCATTCCTGCACGTAGTCCTCCGATAAATTGATGCATCGTTTCTTCGAGTTCGCCTTTATATGGCACACGTCCTACAATACCTTCCGGAACCAATTTTTTAATTTAATCTTCTACATCTTGTAAATAACGGTCTTTAGAACCTTGTTTCATCGCTTCTACTGAACCCATTCCACGATAAGACTTGAACTTACGTCCTTCATAGATAATTGTCTCTCCTGGAGATTCTTTGGTTCCAGCAAGTAATGAACCTAGCATTACAGAGTCTGCTCCAGCTGCAATAGCCTTAGGAATATCTCCCGTATAACGTATTCCACCATCTGCAATTACTGGAATTCCAGTACCTTTTAAAGCTTCAGCAACTTCATATACTGCTGATAATTGTGGATAACCAACTCCTGCAACAACTCTTGTAGTACATATAGATCCAGGACCTATTCCTACTTTTACGGCATCTGCTCCTGCTTCTACTAAATATTTAGCACCTGCAGCAGTTGCAATATTTCCAACGACAACATCTATAGTTGGAAATTTAGATTTTACCTTTTTTAAAACAGTAACAACACCTTTAGTATGTCCATGAGCCGTATCAATGATTAAAGCATCAACGCCTGCATATATAAGTGCCTCTGCTCTTTCAACAGCATCTACGGTAACTCCTATTGCAGCAGCAACACGTAATCGTCCAAATGAATCTTTATTAGCATGAGGATTTTCACGAACCTTGATAATATCACGAAACGTAATTAACCCTACTAATTTATATGTCTTATCGACGACCGGTAATTTTTCAATCTTATTATCTTGTAATATCGCCTCTGCCTGTTTTAAAGAAGTTCCTTTGGCAACCGTCACAAGGTTTTCAGAAGTCATTACTTCAGAAATTTTACGCCTCACATCTTTTTCAAATCTCAAATCACGATTGGTCACAATTCCAATCAGTATTCCTTTTATATCGACTACAGGAATCCCTCCAATACCATATTCTCTCATTATAGACTGAGCATCCTGAACCGTTCCATCTTTTCCTATCGTAATAGGATCAATAATCATTCCTGATTCCGAACGTTTTACTTTTTTTACTTCAGCAGCTTGCTGCTCAATAGTTAAGTTTTTATGTAATACGCCTATTCCTCCTTCTCGAGCCATGGCTATTGCCATCGCCGATTCAGTTACCGTATCCATCGCTGCGGAAATGATAGGTGTGTTTAACGTAATGTTCTTAGTAAACTTTGTCTGAATACTTACTTCACGTGGTAAAACTTCTGAAAATGCTGGAATTAATAATACGTCGTCGTAGGTTAAGCCTTCTCCTACAAATTTTGATGAGTTTGAAATCATGATGCAATTAAGATTTAATTGCGAGCAAATTTAGAGTATTAAATTGGATATACAACTAATTTTTTCGAATAACGCATCCAATTTACCTTACTTTTCTTTTTTTTTATTTTTGTAACATTAGATAATATAAAGATGTTTCTAAACAAGTAATTTCCAAAGTATAGGTGTGAAGCCCAGTCTTTTTTTTATTTAGTTGAAGTTGTAATTTTGTTGACATCTCTATCAAATAGATAATGCCCAAATTTATCACTTCCTATGATATTTAATTTATCCAATAGAGTTCTTGCAATAGCTTCTTCCTGCAATTGCTCAGTCACATACTATTGCATAAAATTATGTACATTATAATCTTTGCACTGTAAACATTCATGAATCACATGATTTACTTGTTCTGTTACAAAAATTTCGCTTGCCAAAAAGGCTTCAAATAATTCGTTTATAGATTTAAATTCATTTTTTGGTTGCTGCAAATGTGGAATCATCATTTTTCCGCTACGCTCGTTAATAAACTTTATCAACTTAGTCATGTGTACTCTTTATTCTTCAGACTGCAAATAAAAGAAATCTGCAACACCATTATATCCCTTTTCATCTGCCCAAGAAGCCATTGCAAGATATTGCATAGAAGCAGTTCCTTCAAATTTAACTTGATCGTTTAGTAATTTTTGAATTTGTGTATCAATAATAGATTTAATTTTTACTAAAGTTAAGAAACTTTAGGTTTTCTTTTTGAGTAATTGTGATAAAATAAGAATATTTGCTGCCATAAATGAAAAGGTCATGAACATACCAGAAATCATAATTACATATTTCATCCAACTAATGTCTAGCCATAAAAAGTAAATACCTCCAAAAGTAAGCAGGACTGATAAGAAAGGTTCAAACATTAAAAAATACTTAAATCTCTTATTAACGCTTGTTGTTGAAAGGATTAAAGAAATGATAAAAAAGATAATTGCAAGTGATAGAATATGGTTGTGTACCAACGTCAAGATTTCTCTTTTAGACTTTTTAAACTGCATTACAGTGGCATTTTCATCAGCTTCATTTCCATTATAGTGCGAATCTATTCCTTGTGGGTTAGCAGCTGTTGTTTCGTTTACAAATGTGAGTCCTGAATAAAAACCAATACTAAGTACAACTAAAAAAACAGCAATCAATGCTTTAATTTCTTTAGGAAAATTATGTATAATTCCGTGTACTTGCATTATATTGCTTTTTGCTGTTGTAACTCACCAACAGATTTTAATAAGTTATTAATTGCGATAGTCATAGAATAGGCAGAAATTGTGGCTCCAGAAATGGCAATAATATCTCTTTCATATTTCAAATCCTCACCATTTTTCTTTCCTATAAATTGTTTTAGCCAACGCTTACTTCCTATTTCTGCACCATAATCTTCACGGTAAATAAGCACTTTTGCTTTCTTTATAACAAAGTCGTTATCAAACAAAACCAAGTAATCAAATTCATCGGTCTTACTTGGTGCTTTAGAAATAAAAGCGTAGCCTTTAACTGTATTATTATCAATAATTTGAAATAAGTTACTTGAATCAATTTTTGTAATTAATTGATTTGTCATTTTACTAGGAATAGAAACAGAATTTAAAGTAAAATCTTCCGTTTCGTAAACCATATTTATCTCTTTAGAAACTTTTTTGTAAATATTTTTCGGTATTTTAAAAGACATGAATATACACGCAATCATTATAAAACCAATTGTATAAAAACACATATTTTTCATATTACAAAAATATTGAAATTAAAAATAGCAAATAGTCAAATTCTATAAAAGAATTCAACTATTTGCCGTATTAAAAGCTAACTCAAATTAATCATTGTTCTTTATTATTGAAATAACTTTTTAAAAGTTAGTTCGAGTGATCATTGATAAAAAATTATATCGAGAACTACTTTAGAACTTAAAATTCTTTTATTCTCGATACAAATTTTACTTACTTCAATTGTAAAATTCACTCGAATTGACAGATTTTTTTTTTAAAACCACACTCCTATTCCGAAGTTTAATTGTCCAGTTGAGTCGTTATTTGCAACTTCATTACTTTTAATTTGATAATCTGCTTTCACAACTGTTCCTTGAGATAATTTATAACTCAATCCAAAAGTCAAGTCATTTCTATCAAAAGCACTGTTCTTTGTCAGACCTCCATCTACAGATGCATGTGTATCGTAATCTTCATATCTAGCGAATGCCCATAATTGTTGTGCTTTATCTTGCGATAATAAGTTATATGAACTCTCCAAGTACCAACCTTGTAATTTACTTCCTAAATCCGCAGAATTCAATGTATTGTATGCTTCCGTATCAGTTAAACTTGCATTTATAAATTGACCTCTTGCAGCAAAACGTTTGTAAGCATATCGTGCATCAAATCCAACCATTGCAATTCCAACATCAGCACCATCAATCATATCTACATCATCTTCTGCTTGAGTACGACCAACGTATCCTGCCAATCCTAAACGCAATCCATTAATTCCATAATAATCTGCTTTTGCAGAGAAGTTAGGCTTGTTTATAGTTGACTTTGCTCCTTTTTGACGTCCATTTCTCAATCCATTTTTTCCGCCAAGAACCTTAGATCCATTTACAGATGCAAAACCATTGAAAAGATATGCTTGATATCTTAGTGAAATTTCATTGCTTTTTCCTGATATTCCTATTCCTATTTCTCTCCAAGTTGTTGGTATGATTGATCCATCTACAGATGGACGCTCAACACCATTAAATGTTGTAGGTTCATGAAATTCGTTTACAATTCCCATAGGAACTAACATCAATCCTCCACGAAGATTCACATTGTCATTCAAACTATATTGTAAGAATGCTTGTTCAACATACAATTCATTTACATGTTCAAATTCTATTTCAGTAATAAACTGGGTTTTCTCATTAAATTTATATCCAAATAAAATCACAAGTCTTTGTACGTCTAATTCTCCATTATCTCCTTCTGGTTGATTATAATTTATTTCACCATATCCACCAATTGTTAATGGTGATTTATTACTTGATGATAATAACCTATCAGCAGTATTTTGTTGCTGTTCTGGTGTTTGATAAGTTTCTGGGGCTGTTTGCGCAGTTACTAACATAGAACTAAATAAAAGTGCAGTAAATAAAATGTGTTTCATTATTGTTATTTAGATTAATTAAAAATAGGTTTGTTAATTTTAGGCAAAAATAAAACTTATATTAAACTATACAATCTTTATTTAGATTAATTTAAAATAAACTTTCTGTTGAGATATATCGTAGGTAAACAGAACTGACCTAAAGAACTAAACTATAGATAAATATGGTGAGATAAAGGTGAAAATTTATTATTATTTATTGAGTGAAAATGATGTAGATTGGAAGGTAATATTATGGAAAATACTGCCTAATCTAATAATTACAGGAATAAAATCCTTTATTTTAGCGCGAATATTCTAAAAAAAGATAGCATTTATTTCAAAGACTTCATATATATTATAACAACTTTACGAACATCTGAAGCAAGATCTTTAGGTTTATTTTGAGTCACTTTCAGCAAACCTTTAGTATCAGACTTTAAAAATGGGATATCAAGACCAAGAAGTAAATAATCGGTTAAGACAACGGTATAAGTTTTGCTTTTTTGAATGGGCTTACCTCCTACTGTCCATGTTTTAGTGTTCGTATTATAAGAAGCCTTATGGCGTTGTAAGTAAGCGCCAGTTCCTGCTTTCAAGCGACCGTATTGTAATACACGCTCTAACAATTCGCCTTTCATTTCTACTTTGTTGATTCCTCCTCCAAAAGGCAAAACTCTAAAAATATCTACTCCAGTAATAGCACCACTTAATTGATCATCTATTCGTATAGACCCTCCATTCACAAAAGCACAATCAATAGGTTCATCAAACGCAGCAGACATTGAAGCAGCAATAATTTCACCCAAATTAGTTTGTCTACTTCGTATTGGTGTATCTCTACCATCCAGAGGTTCAGTCGCTGTATATATTATATCATATGGATTTGAAATCACTTCTTTTAATTCCTTATCCATTAATTTTTTCCATTTCTCAACAATTTGAGCAACTTGAGCGTCTTCTCCAACGTCATCATTAATTTGAACCAATTCAGAAACTATAGAAGTTTTCTTTGTTTTTTTATCAAATGTAATTTTATGTACATAAGCCGTCTTAGCATTTGCATCAGCCTTAGAAATAAAAGCGTTACCAACAGGAACTAACATATTGGTATGCTCATGACCTCCAAGTATCAATGGGACATTTGGAAGAGAATTGGCAATTAATTTATCTTGGTTAAACGCTAAATGTGTTAAACCTAAAGTGATATCCACCTTTGGTTCCAGTACGTCATAAGCATTTATTGCATCTTGATACAAATCACCATAATCCACATAGTTTTTTGGATTAGAAGGGATTGTAGCGCTAAAAAAACCAACTTTTAATATCGTTCCATCTGTATCATTAAATTCAAAAATGGCTGTTCTTGAAATATTCTCTTGCACCCCATTTCTCTCAACATAAAAAGGCTTTACAACACTATCATTTTTGAATTGAGTATTTGTAGCAATCCATTTAAAAGTAGATTCATTGAATCTCTTTTGTAAATCTGGATATTTTAAATCAAATTCATGATTTCCTAAAGCAACTAAATCAAAGTTCATTGCATTCATAACTTCAATCATTTGCTTGCCATAAATACGATTTCCTGTTTCATCTTTCAATGTTCCTATTAATGACGGATTTAAAAAGTCGCCTCCATGAGTCAAAATAGTATTTGGGTTTTCTTTCCTTAATTTATTAACTAAGTTAGCAACACGAGCCATTCCTCCTGTTTTTCCACCTTCCATTGCATTGATTTCATAGACGTCATTGATATGTACTATTGTAAATTCTAAGACGTGATTGTCTTTCTTACATGCAAATAACAATAGAGAAATAAATAGAATGGTAACTTTTTTCATGTTAAAATTTTTATGTTTGTACAAAAATAGTCAATACACAGAATAAATTAAAAAAATGCTTGTAAAATTCTCCTATATAAAATGTATTATACTGTTTTTCATTTTATCTAATGTAATAAATGGGTTCAGTCAAGAAAAAAGTAAAAAATTTAAATATGGGTTTAATTATGGAATAGGAGAACAGGGGATTTTCCCATTTCATTCTAAAGATTACACCTATGAAAACCAATTTTACAAACTGCAGGTTAACTATCTTATCAAACAAAAAAACAAGTATTCTCTTGAACTAAACATTGAGCCAAGTATTTATATTGCCAAGCATCAACTCTTAAATGAGCAATTTGTAAGACCAGAAGATGGAGAAAATTATCTAGAATTAAGAGAACAATACACACAACTGAAAACCATGAAAGAGTATTCTCTTGGAATTGGAATTATCTACAGATATCAATTAAATCATAAGTTAAGTACTTATGTGATAGGAAGTATTGGCCCTATGATTACGGATACTGAAACAGAAAGAATGGCGAAAGGTTTTGCCTTTTCTGATGTATTTTCAATTGGGTTTTCTCACATGGTAAGTTCCATAATATTTGACATACGTTATGGAATAAGACATGTTTCCAATCTAAATTTCAGTTCTCCAAATAGTGGCTATAACGCTACCAATATTGAAGTCGGGTTTTTAATTGAATTATAAAAGTCAATCAATTTTTAATCCAATACTGGTAAACTAAATGCATTTAAAATACTTTCCTCTTTCATAGCTTCTTCAATTTCACTTGCTTTTCTTGGAGCCATTCCAGAGAAGTTTACAGGACCATCTTTGGTCACTAAAATACAATCTTCAATTCTCACTGCTATTCCCCACCATTTTTCATCACAAGAACTTCCATCAGGAATATAAATTCCTGGCTCTACGGTAATAATCATATTCTCTTTTAAAAGGCCTCTATTACTTAAGTCATGTACATCAAGTCCAATATGATGTGATGTTCCATGAGGAAAATATAAGTGTTTTTGACTCACAGAATCAATAATTCCAAGATCAAACAAACCTTGATTGATGATATCTCTACCTGCTTTATCAATATCTTTACGCATATGACTGCCGATAACCGTTTTTTTAATTCCTGCTTCTTGAGCGGCATACACTAAATCGTAAATTGCTCTTTGCTCAGTATTGAATTTTCCATTTGCAGGAATTGTACGAGTAACATCAGCTGTATAACCATGATATTCTGCACCAAGATCCATTAATACCATATCTTTTCCTGCACTCATCTTAGAATTATCTATATAATGTAATACACAACCGTTATTTCCAGCACCTACAATTGAAGGGTAGCCTTCATATTCTACTCCATATTTTTTATAAACAAACTCATGAATTCCTTGAATTTCAGATTCAGACATTGCTGGACTCATTGCTTTCATCATTTCAATCTGTCCTACTGCAGAAATCTCACATGCCTTTTTCAATAACACCAACTCTTCTTTGGTCTTTATTTCACGAAGACTCGCCATTAAAGTTCGCAAGCCTTTTACATCAATATTTGTCTTTACTTTAACTATTTTTTCGTCTGCTGGAATAGCAGATGGAATTGATTCATAAGAAACTTTAGTCTTAAATTGCTCAATTAAACTGTATAAATCTGCATCGTCACGCTCAGAATCACGAACATCATTTCTGAAATTTTTAAATAACACTTTGTCAAATTTTGAAAAATCAATAGGAATATTTTTAAAATCTTCTCCATTATAAACATCTGAAAATCCTAATTTTTTTGATACACCTTCTACTCCAAGCCTTCTTCCGTACCACATTTCTTTCGAGGCATCTCTTTTCTGAACATAGATCAATTCATTAAAACTATTTTCACCGTTCACTTGCTCTTCAGAAAAAACAAGCAATACTGAATTTGCTTCCTTATAACCTGTTAAATACTGAAAATTAGGATCTTGATGATAAATATAATCTACGTCATTCGCTCTATTTCTTACTGGATTGGCGAAAATAACTGCAACGCTATTTTCTGGCATTGATGTACGTAACAACTCACGTCTTTCTTTATGGAAATCTGCACTTAAATAATCAGTTGGCAAATCTGTCTGACCAAAACCAATATTTACTACAAGACAAAATAATACTGAGAAGGTGATGTTTTTTTTCATTTTTAATACATTTTTATATGCCAAATATAATAAACAATCCCTAATTTTTATTTTTTTAAATAATATAGTAACTAAATTTTAGAGTATCTTCTATATTTTATAAATTAGCACCAAATTTTTTACACATGAAGAATACAGCATTGACTCTTATTCACGAAGCTCTTGGAGCAAAACTAGTTCCATTTGCAGGGTACAATATGCCGGTTTCCTACGAAGGCGTAAATGCAGAGCATGAAACGGTACGGAATGGTGTTGGTGTATTTGATGTATCTCATATGGGAGAATTTCTCATTGAAGGTGAAAACGCATTGGAATTGGTACAAAAAGTTACTTCCAATGATGCTTCAAAATTAGAAATAGGAGATGCTCAATATTCTTGTTTTCCAAATGCTGATGGAGGAATCGTTGATGACTTGATATGCTATAGAATAAAAGAGAATATGTATTTACTAGTTGTAAATGCTTCTAATATTGAGAAAGATTGGAACTGGATCTCATCACATAATTCTATGAATGCTGAGATGAGAAACGTTTCAGAAGGATATTCATTATTAGCCATTCAAGGTCCTCAAGCTGTTGAAGCAATGCAATCGTTAACTTCGGTTGATCTTGCCGATATTAAATTCTACACTTTTAAAATTGCTGATTTTGCAGGAATTGAAAGTATCATTATTTCTGCAACTGGATATACGGGTTCGGGAGGATTTGAGATCTATTGTAAAAATGATGAAGCTGAACAAGTATGGAATAAAGTAATGGAAGCAGGAAAAGATTATGGAATAAAACCTATTGGATTGGCAGCTCGTGACACATTACGCCTTGAAATGGGTTATTGCTTGTATGGAAACGATATTGACGATACTACCTCTCCTATTGAGGCTGGATTGAGTTGGATTACTAAATTTTCAAAAGATTTTATCAACTGTGAAGCATTGGCCAAGGAAAAAGAACACAAGCCAGAACGCAGGCTGATTGCATTTGAATTAAATGATAGAGGAGTTCCACGTCAAGGATATGATATTGTAGATGGAAATGGTCATAAAATAGGAAATGTAACTTCAGGAACTATGAGTCCATCATTAAAAAAAGGAATAGGAATGGGTTATGTTCCAAGAATAATGGCCAAAAGCGGAAGCCATATTTTTATCCAAATACGTAAAAAAACAATTTCTGCAACAATTGTAAAGTTGCCATTTTATAAAGGATAACTCTTAACTATACTCAGGAACTTTACCTTTTACACCTTTATAAAATGATTGTAAATGGGCAAGATCACGCTCCTTATCATCGGTAGTAAAAAACTGTTCGTCTTTGATAATCAATGTTTTATTTTCAAAATCAAGCGCTGCAGATAGAATCGGTACATTTGCACCTTTAGAAATATAATAAAATCCCGATTTCCAAATTTCCACTTTCTTTCTTGTGCCTTCAGGAGAAATTCCAAGTATAAATCGTTCACGTGAATTGTATATATCTACAATGGAATCTACCATATTGGTGTTTTTCGATCTATCAACTGGAGCTCCACCTAACGCTCGAAATATAAACCCAAAAGGAGGTTTAAATAATGTTGCCTTTCCAACATAATTGGCTCTTAAATCTATCGCATAGTTGATTAAAATCGCAATTGGAAAGTCTACCCAACTCGTATGAGGTGCAACAATAAGGATGAATTTTTTTAAATCAGAAGGAAAAGCACCTTTGACTTTCCATCCAAGTATCTTAAAAAAAATGAATCTTGTAATTACTTCTATCATCTAATAAAAAGGTTCCTCTAAGTTATGCTGACAAATATAAAACTCTTAATTTTATAAACTAATTTATCTTTAATGAATCAACATCAATTTTTTGTTATAATTGCCCTTCTTGTAGGAGGTTTTTTAGGCTGGATCATAACTAAACTAAAGTTTGAAAAAGAAGGTTCTGCTTTAAATGAAAGAACGAGATCATTGGTCTCTGAAAAAGAAGAGAAAGATAAAGTTATCAATCGAATTCAGGAAGATTTGGTACTATTGAGAAAAGAAAAAGAAGACTTAATTATAGATCTAACCAAAAAAGTTTCAGAATTAGACAACCTAGAGATATTAAATAAAAATCGTGATAAAGAATATCTTGAACAGCAGAATCAATTGCGAAAAGATTTTGAATTAATGGCAAATAGTATTCTTGAAAAGAATTCAGAAAAAATTACTTTACAAAATAAAGAGAACCTTAAAATTATATTAAATCCTCTGCAAGAAAAGATTAAAACATTTGAAAAGAAAGTTGAAGACACACATAAAGATAATATTAGGCAATCATCAGCATTAAAGCAGCAACTCGAAGAATTGAGTAAAAATAATTTGAAGATTAGCCAAGAAGCAATTAACTTAACCAAAGCATTAAAAGGAGATAGTAAAACACAAGGGAATTGGGGCGAATTGGTGCTAGAACGTGTTTTGGAAAAATCAGGTCTTGAAAAGGGGCGTGAATATGAAATGGAAAAAAGTTTTGCAGATGAAACAGGTAATCAACTGCGTTTACGTCCTGATGTTATCATTCACTTACCTGATAATAAAAAAATGATTGTCGATTCCAAAGTTTCATTGACTGCTTATGAGCAATATGTCAATGCTGACAATGAAGAAGATTCAGCTCAATATTTAAAAGAGCACATCGCTTCATTAAATCGACACGTTTCTCAATTGAGTGAGAAAAAATATGAGGATTTATATGAAATAGAATCTCCTGATTTTGTATTACTATTTGTTCCGATTGAACCAGCATTTGCCGTTGCGATAAACAATGATAACCAACTGTATAACAAGGCCTTTGAAAAAAATATTGTAATTGTAACACCCTCTACTTTACTTGCGACACTACGTACAATTGATACCATGTGGAATAATGAAAAACAGCAACGTAATGCTATTGAAATTGCACGTCAAGCAGGTGCCTTGTATGACAAATTTGAAGGTTTAGTTTCTGACTTAACAAAAGTTGGTAAAAAAATGGATGAAGCGAAAATAGAATACAAAGGCGCCATGAATAAACTCGTTGAAGGTAGAGGAAATTTAATCACATCTGTTGAGAAAATTAAAAAACTGGGAGCCAAAGCAAAAAAGTCACTTCCAGAAACGATTATTCAGAGAGCTAATGAAGATGAATAAAAAACCTTTCATTGCTGATTAGGCGGTAATTAAAGGTTTGCTTTTAAATAGATTCCTGTCTTCGAGGGAATTACACTATGATTTAAATAATGGTCGATGACTCATCATTTTATGAACTTTCTCAGCTACTGATTCTAAAATTGTAACATCTTCATGATTTAGTAACACTTCGTCAATAAGAGCAACAATTCCATCCATATCACTTTCCACCATTCCTCTTGTTGTAATTGCAGCAGTTCCTATACGAATACCGCTGGTTACAAACGGTGATTTATCGTCAAATGGAACCATGTTTTTATTTACTGTAATTTCTGCCTTTACCAATGCATTTTCAGCATCTTTACCAGAAATATTTTTATTACGAAGGTCAATCAACATCATATGATTGTCAGTTCCTCCAGAAATCAATTTATAACCTCTTTTTACAAATGCTTCAGCCATTGCAGCAGCATTTTTCTTCAATTGAACTTGATAGTATAAAAACTCATCAGTTAATGCTTCTCCGAATGCAATTGCTTTCGCTGCAATAATGTGCTCTAAAGGTCCTCCTTGCATTCCTGGAAATACAGCAGAGTTCATAATAGTTGACATCATCTTTAGTTTTCCACTTTTTAAGGTAAGTCCCCAAGGATTTTCGAAATCTTTTCCTAGCAGGATCATTCCCCCTCTAGGTCCACGTAATGTCTTATGTGTAGTTGTTGTAACAATGTGGCAATGTGGCATTGGATCGTTCAAGATACCTTTTGCAATTAAACCTGAAGGATGAGAAATATCACCCATTAACAATGCACCAACACTATCTGCAATTTTACGAAAACGCTTAAAATCAATATCTCTAGAATAAGAAGATGCTCCAGCAATAATCAACTGAGGTTTTTCCTTAGTTGCCGTATCTTGTATTTTATCATAATTTAAAACTCCTGTTTCTTCTTCTACTCCATAAAAAGAAGTTTTATATATTTTTCCTGAAAAATTTACAGGTGAACCATGTGTCAAATGCCCTCCATGTGATAAGTCAAATCCTAATATTTTATCTCCAGGTTTTAAAATCGCATGATATACGGCAGCATTTGCCTGACTTCCTGAGTGTGGCTGGACATTGGCATATTCAGCACCAAATAATTCCTTAGCACGGTCAATCGCGATCTGTTCCACCACATCTACAACTTCACAACCTCCATAATAGCGTTTTCCAGGATAGCCTTCGGCATATTTATTGGTTAAAACAGAACCCGTGGCTTCCATTACTTGTTCGCTTACGAAATTTTCAGAAGCAATTAATTCGATACCGTTTAATTGTCTGTTTTTTTCATCTTCTATTAAGTCAAAAATAATTTGGTCGCGCTGCATTGTAAATACTTATTTATAAAAGTTAAAATTTCTGTAAAAGTAATAATTTCATTTGGCAAACCATAAGAAACTTATATATTTGAAGTGAATAAACTATATATTCTTTTTTTTTAATAAAAAGATGCTTCTAATTATAGTTTTAATGATTTTTAGAACAAAATTTTATGAAAATAACAGCAAACAATCCGAATAGAAAATCTTGGTTACATGTTGAATCAAATTCTGATTTTCCAATACAGAACATTCCTTTTGGAGTATTTTTAACACGTGATGATATCATCACTATAGGTACTAGAATAGGAGATTCAGCCATTGACCTGGGAGCACTTCATCAATTAGGTTACTTCGAAGGTATTCCATTGACTGATGATATGTTCTTACAAGACACATTAAATGATTTTATTGCTGATGGTCGCATTACTTGGAGACTGGTAAGAAATAGAATCGCTGAACTATTTGACGAAAACAATACGAGCCTAGAAAAAAATAAAGAGCATTGCAATGCTATTATCTTCAGAATGGATGAAATCGAAATGCAATTGCCAGTAGATATTGGTGATTATACAGATTTCTATTCTAGTAAAGAGCATGCAACAAATGTTGGGATTATGTTCAGAGGAAAAGAAAATGCTTTAATGCCAAATTGGTTGCACGTTCCTGTAGGATATCACGGTAGATCTTCTTCTATTGTCGTATCTGGAACACCTATTCATAGACCTAATGGACAAACGCTTCCAGTCGATGAGACTCAACCCGTTTTTGGAGCATCCACACGTGTAGACATGGAACTAGAAACTGCATTTATTACAACGGCAGCAAATCATCTTGGGGAATCTATTCCTGTTGATGAAGCGGACGAGTATATTTTTGGAATGGTGGTGTTTAATGATTGGAGTGCGAGAGATATTCAGAAATGGGAATATGTTCCATTAGGACCTTTCTTGGGAAAAAGTTTTGCTTCAACAATTTCTCCTTGGATAGTAACTATGGATGCTTTGGAACCTTTCCGATGTGAAAGTCCAATGCAAGAAGTTACTCCTCTACCCTATCTTCAACAAAAAAGAACGGATAATAGTTACGATATAAATCTAGAAGCAATCCTTGAAACAGAAAACGGCGATCAGAACACTTTATCACAATCCAATTTCAAATATATGTATTGGACTATGGCACAACAATTGGCACATCACACCAGTAATGGCTGTAATGTTCGTGCTGGCGATATGATGGGAAGCGGTACCCTTTCTGGAAAAACTAAAGATAGCTATGGGTCGATGCTTGAATTGACTTGGGCAGGAAAAGAACCAATCACTTTAAAAGATGGAACGAAACGTGTGTTTTTTAATGACGGTGACAATGTAATTTTACATGGATATTGTAAAAATGAGAATGTAAGAATCGGATTTGGAGAATGTGCTGGAAAAGTATTACCTCCTAGATAAATTTAATATACTTATACTGAATAAGATAACTCTTAAGCACTCATGTTTAAGAGTTTTTTATTTGTTTTGGCACACTAATTGAAATTAGACATCCTATAATTTTTAAAACCCTATTCAGATGAAAAAACTAATACTTTATTTAGCAGCCGTTTCTTTGCTTGCTTCCTGTGTAGGAAAAAAGCAAATCGAAAGACAATTACATTCTGGCGATTATGACAGAGCTATTAGCAATGCTTTGAAAAAATTAGAAAACAATAAAGACAAAAAACGTAAAAGAGAGTTTATTGTATTATTGGAAAATGCATATGTTAAAGTAGTTGATCAAGACCTTAACACAATTCAACACCTTAAAAAAGATGGGAATCCAGAAATGTACAAGCGTACGTTTGATATCTACCAAGATTTAGAGGCGAGACAGAATGCAATCAAGGCTGTATTACCGCTAACCATTAATGGTCGTAAAATACAATTTGACTTTAATGATTATTCTCAAGAGATCGTTTCTTATAGGTCAAAAGTCTCTTCACATTTGTATGAAGAAGTGCTGACATCTATACATAGCAAACGAAAAAGCGAGAATAGAACTGCTTTCAGAACATTGGAATATATTGATGCTATAAATCCTAATTATAAAGATATCCGTAAATTAAAAGACGTTGCTCGCTTTCAAGGGACAGATTTTATTATTGTATCCATTGAAAATGACACAAGACAGATCATTCCTAGAAGATTGGAAGAAGATTTATTGAATTTTGATACCTACGGTTTGAATAAGTTCTGGTCTGAATATCATTCCAATACCCAAAAGGATATTGAGTATGATTATGCTATAGAATTACAATTGAAAAGTATCAACGTATCTCCAGAGCGCATCAATGAAAGAGAATTTATCAGAAAAAGACAAGTTGTTGATGGTTGGAAATATAAACTGGATGCCAATGGAAATGTTTTAAAAGATAGTCTTGGCAATGATATAAAAATCGATAAAATAATTACTGTAAAATGTAGATATGCTGAATTCAATCAAACAAAATCAACGCAAGTTGTGGCAAATGTTGAATTCTCAGATTTGAAATCGAAACGATTACTTGAAAGCTTCCCTATTGCTAGTGAATTTATATTTGAAAATTTATATGCAATTGCAAGAGGAGATAAAAGAGCTTTAAACGATCAAGATCGAGATATATTAAGGAACGATAGAGTTTATTTTCCTTCTGATGAAGAAATGGTGTATGAAACAGGAGAAGATTTAAAACTCAAACTCCAAGACATTATCAACTCCTATAACATTAATGATTAAAAAAACTCCCGAAGATTTCGGGAGTTTTTTTATACCTGCTTTTTTAAATCTATACTCATAATATCGTAATGAGAAGCGTGAGCAACTGCAATCTCATTCTTTATAATCAATAATTGAGGAGATTGATGCATCACTTGAAATTGAGCCCCTATTTCGTCAGAAATATCACGATAATTTAATAAATCTAGATAATACACCTTCAATCTTGACATTTCTTCATCAAATGAATTTTCAAATTGACGCACCACACCTCTACTTATTCCACATCTAGTAGAATGTTTAAAGATTGCGATCGGTTCTGTTGAAGATAGTTTTTTTATATCTTCCAATTGCTCAAGTGAATTCAATGGAATCCATTTTATATATTTTACTTTCTCTTCTTTATTGGAAGCGTCTGATCCAAATAATTTATTTATTAAACCCATTCTTTTTTTTGTATTAGGTCGTAAAGATATTTAATACTTTCATATGTTTCATATTATTGTTTTTTAACGGTCATACTCTGACAGCGTTAATATTGAGCCAAGTCATAATGCTCAGTCCAGGAATGCTATTCACTATTTATCATTTATTCAAACAATATAAAATTTAGCAGCCTCGTTTTTATAAACGACAAATTGTCCTGTAATCCTATGCCCTACAAGACATTTTGGCTATATTGATGTCAAAATTTGATAATGGAATGTTATTTGAAACACTATAAATAGAAATCAAAAAGACAGGTTATGAATTTTAATAAATTTACAATAAAATCACAAGAGGCCGTTCAAAAAGCACAACAAATTGTGCAAGAACTTGGCCAACAAGAAATAAAAAATGGACATATACTAAAAGGAATATTTGAAGTAGATGAAAATGTAATACCCTTTATTCTAAACAAATTAGGTGTTACTATATCTATCTTTAAAAAGACCTTAGATACTATTGTTCAGAGTTTTTCAAAGGTAGAGGGTGGAGAATTGATGTTTTCTATTGAATCTAGCAAAATGCTGATTGAAACTCAGAATATTGCCAAAAAAATGAATGATGAATATGTTTCTATTGAGCATCTTTTACTCGGAATATTAAATTCAAAAGGAGACGCAACGCAACTTTTAAAAGACAATGGTGTAAATGAAAAAGACTTAAAAGCAGCCATTGAAGAATTGCGAAAAGGTGAAAATGTAACTTCTCAAAGCGCTGAAGAAAACTATAATTCTTTAAATAAATACGCTAAAAACTTAAATCAACTCGCTAGAGACGGAAAGTTGGATCCAGTGATAGGGCGTGATGAAGAAATTCGCCGAATTTTACAGATTCTAACTCGAAGAACTAAGAACAACCCTATTTTGGTAGGCGAACCTGGAACAGGTAAAACCGCTATTGCCGAAGGATTGGCACATCGAATTATACGAGGCGATGTTCCAGAAAATTTAAAGAGTAAAGTTGTATATTCACTTGATATGGGAGCGTTGATTGCTGGAGCAAAATTCAAAGGAGAGTTTGAAGAACGTTTAAAATCGGTAATCAAAGAGGTAACTTCATCAGAAGGAGATATTGTTTTGTTTATTGATGAAATTCATACGCTTATCGGAGCAGGAGGTGGACAAGGTGCAATGGATGCAGCCAATATTTTAAAACCGGCATTGGCTCGTGGTGAATTACGTGCAATAGGTGCAACTACATTGGATGAATATCAAAAATATTTTGAAAATGACAAAGCCTTAGAACGTAGGTTCCAAAAAATTATCGTGAATGAGCCTGATACAGAAAGTGCAATTTCAATTTTAAGAGGAATTAAAGATAAGTATGAAGCACATCATAAAGTAAGGATTAAAGATGATGCTATTATTGCGGCTGTAGAATTATCACAGCGCTATATTACCAATCGTTTTTTACCAGATAAAGCAATTGATTTAATGGATGAAGCGGCATCTAAACTTCGTATGGAAATCAATTCCAAACCAGAAGAACTAGATGTATTGGATCGTAAAATAATGCAATTGGAAATTGAAATTGAAGCCATTAAGCGTGAAAAAGATGAAACTAAATTAAAGGCTTTAAGAGCGGATTTGGCCAATATAAAAGAAGAGCGAAATGAAATAAATGCAAAATGGGTAAGTGAAAAAGAAGTTGTAGATAAAATTCAAGTCTCAAAAAAGGCAATTGAATCATACAGACTTGATGCAGAACAAGCAGAACGTGAAGGGAATTATGGATTGGTTGCAGAATTACGATATGGGAAAATAAAAGATGAAGAAGAAAATTTGGTAAAGTTTCAGCAAGAAATGGAATCCAAAAAAGGAGAACATCTTATTAAAGAAGAGGTTACAAGTGAAGATATTGCTGAAATTGTTGCAAAGTGGACAGGAATTCCAGTACAAAAAATGTTGCAAGGTGAACGTGAAAAATTACTCAAACTAGAAGATGAATTGCATAAAAAAGTAATAGGTCAAGAAGAAGCAATTCAAGCAGTTTCAGATGCCGTCAGAAGGTCTCGTGCTGGATTACAAGACACTAAAAAACCAATTGGCACATTCCTTTTTTTGGGATCAACAGGAGTGGGTAAAACAGAATTGGCAAAAGCATTGGCAACATACATGTTTGACGATGAAAATGCTTTAACTCGTATCGATATGAGTGAATATCAAGAACGTCATTCAGTAAGTAGATTGATTGGTGCGCCTCCAGGATATGTAGGTTACGATGAAGGAGGACAATTGACAGAAGCTGTAAGAAGAAAGCCTTACTCTATTGTATTACTTGATGAAATTGAAAAAGCACATCCTGATACTTTTAATATTTTATTACAAGTTCTTGACGAAGGAAGGTTAACTGATAATAAAGGTCGTGTAGCCGATTTTAAGAATACAATTATCATTATGACTTCCAATATTGGAGCACATATTATTCAAGAACGATTTGAAAATATTGATATGAGTAAAAGAGATTCGATTACAGAAAACACAAAAATTGAAGTGGTCGAATTATTAAAACAAACTGTACGACCAGAATTTTTAAATAGAATTGATGAAATCATCATGTTTACACCTCTCAACAAGGCTGAGATAAAGCAAATTGTTAATTTGCAATTAAAAGGTGTTTCAAAAATGCTCGCAAATAAAAACATCGTATTTGACGCAACAGAAGAAGCCATTACGGCTCTTGGAGAAAAAGGATATGATCCACAATTCGGTGCAAGACCTGTAAAGCGTGTTATTCAACGAGAAATCTTAAATGAATTATCCAAAGAAATTCTTGCTGGAAAAATCACAGCAGATTCTTCTATCTTGTTAGATGCATTTGACGGAAAGTTTGTTTTTAGAAATAATTAAAGTGATTTTAGTATAATGTTAAAACTCATTTCAATGTATGAAATGGGTTTTAACATTTGTTTTGTTTCTTAAAGTATAAAAAATTAACTTCGCTTGCTTATACTCAACTTTCTATTCTACGTGATTGAGTATTGTTTCATTATGTATAACAAAGTCAATATACATAGATTTAAAAGCCTACTATAAATATGATTAGTAAGATTAAAGAACTCGAGAAAATATCAAGGCTATTAGATCCTGGAACAAATCAAAGAAACAAGTGGAATTCTGAAGTTCTAAATTACTCAGATGCATTTATCAACAAATTGGAGACTAGCAAGGCTTTTTTATCTTCAGAAGAAAATGGAAAAGGCATCTACATGCTAGACATTGAAGAACAAGCAACTGAATTAACTTCATTATTGGATAGTGTTACAAAAAACATTGATCAAGTAGGCATAAATCCTGCTTCAGGTGGACATATGGGTTACATTCCAGGTGGCGGACTTTACCCTTCCGCTCTAGGAGATTATATTGCTGCTGTTAACAATCGCTATGCAGGAGTATTTTTTGCAGCTCCAGGAGCAGTTCGATTAGAGAATATGCTTATTCGATGGATGTGCCGCTTAATGGGGTATTCTAATAATGCTACTGGCAATTTAACTTCAGGAGGATCTATTGCCAATCTTATGGCGTTAGTAACAGCAAGAGAATCTCATAACCTCAAGGCCAGAGATTTTGATAAGTGTGTAATTTACCTTTCAGAGCAAGCACATCATTCTATTTTAAAAGCCATTCGAATTGCTGGGTTATATGAAGCTACAATTAGGCAAATTCCTTTAGATGAAAAATTAAGACTTTCGGCAGTCGAATTAGAAAAATCAATTGTTGAAGATAAAAAGAACGGATTGATCCCTTTTTATATCAATGCCTCTTTAGGAACTACTAATACAGGAGCTATTGACCCTATAGATACAATTGCTGCTATTGCAAAAAAACACAAACTATGGCTTCATGTTGATGCCGCTTATGGTGGTTTTTTCAAACTAGTAAAGGAGTTGGAATCTAAGTTTGAAGGAATAAAAGAAGCCGACTCTATTACACTCGATCCTCATAAAACCCTTTTTCTTCCATTCGGAACAGGTGCTATTCTTATAAAGGATAAAGAAAAATTATTAAAAGCCTATCATTATCTAGCTGACTACATGCAGGATTCAATCGATGATAATCAAGAAATTTCACCAGCAGACATCTCTCTAGAACAGACGAAACACTTCAGAGGAATGAGAATGTGGTTGCCATTAAAACTATTTGGCTTAAAGCCTTTTAGAGCGGCATTAGAAGAAAAAATATATGTAGCTCGGTATTTTTATCAAGAAATAAAAAAGATAGAAGGGTTTGAAGTTGGACCGGAACCGGAACTTTCTGTGGCAATATTTAGATATATTCCAAAAGATAAAAATGCAAACTCTTTTAATAAAAAACTGATTCAAG
The DNA here is from genome assembly GCA_034111625.1 of Flavobacteriaceae bacterium. GTDB lineage: Bacteria > Bacteroidota > Bacteroidia > Flavobacteriales > Flavobacteriaceae > Urechidicola. The sequence continues at coordinate 21,405 of JAWUWX010000005.1, forward strand.
CAATTCAAAAAGATGGACGTATATTCCTTTCTTCAACCAACATAAATGGTGTGTTTTGGATTCGAGTTGCTGTAGTCTCATTTAGAACTCACCTAGTACAAATAGAATTATTACTGGATATTATTAAGGAGAACGTTCAAAAAATATCAAAATAGAAGAATCGTTTTACAATATAAATACTTTCTAAAACCAATTCATAAGCTATGATTTAATTGTATTTTTGAAAAAAATTAATTCGGTATATTCCACACTACAGTTTTCTATGATAGTACATGTCCAAATTACCTAAAGAGCATAAATTTATTGATCTTTCTGACTATGGAAGACCAATAGCCAGAATTATCGCGAACTCATTAAAAAACACTTCTTTCACTCCTATCCACGTTACTATTGGTTTTATAATAGCTGGCTTGATTGCTGTTTATTGTATTCTACAAGAATATTACTGGCTAGCTGCATTCTTTTTAATTCTAAAGTCTATTCTAGACGCTGCAGATGGTGAATTGGCTCGCGTTAAAGAAACACCCTCGTATACAGGCCGTTATTTAGATTCTGTAGCTGATATATTATTGAATGGGATGTTTTTTATTTCTATATGGTCTATTACAGATACTAGTGCTTGGATATGCTTATTCGCATTCTTGGGGTTACAATTACAAGGAACGTTGTACAATTACTACTATGTGATTTTAAGAAATAGATTTGATGGCGATACAACGAGTCGAGTGTTTGAAGATAAAACACCAATCGCATTAAAAGGCGAAAAACAGAAGCATGTAAATATTCTTTTTGGATTGTATAAACTTTTTTATGGTGCGTTTGATAAAATCATTTATATTCTTGATAGTACTGCAGATAAAGGTAAAGTATTACCTAATTTATTTATGACAAGTGTCTCAACGTTTGGTTTAGGATTCCAATTGCTACTCATTGCAATTATGCTTGTACTAGGCTTAAAAGCTTTGATTCTCCCTTTCTTTTTAGTGTATACTCTTATGGTTTTTGTTTTTATTGGGATCAGAAAGTTTTTTTTCTAATTTATTTCAAAACCTCAGGTTATCAATTGTGATGAGAAACTGAAACATGTTCAGTTTAACGGATCATGTGAACATGGCTTAGTTTGTTTCTTAACGTATAAAAATTTAACTTCGCTTATCGATCGATATCGTTCACTAAAACAAACCATACCTTAATATTAGCAGCAATTAAATGAAATTATTTGAATTCGAATTTGACCCAGAAAAAAATTGGCTTCCCAAAGATGGAACGGTCAATTATTATGGTAAACTGTTCAATCAAAAGCAAGCAGATGATCTTTTAAAAGCCTTATTGACCAACATTGAATGGCGAAATGATGAAGTCTTTATTTTTGGAAAGAATATAATTACCAAAAGAAAAGTGGCTTGGTATGGAGAGAAACAATATGAATACACCTATTCCAAAACAACTAAGCAAGCATTGAAATGGACAAAAGAATTGTTGGAATTGAAGACAAAGATAGAACTAAGAACAGGTGAGTCATTTAACTCTTGCTTGCTAAATCTTTATCATAATGGCAACGAAGGTATGGCATGGCACAGCGATAATGAAAAAGATTTAAAAAAGAATGGAACAATAGCTTCTTTGAGTTTTGGTGTTGCTCGAAAATTTACTTTTAAACACAAAGAAAGTAAAGAAAAAGTTGGTCTTGTTTTAGAGCATGGTAGTTTGTTGGTAATGAAAGATGAAACACAACATAATTGGTTACATCAGCTGCCAACAACAAAGTCAATCATAAAACCAAGAATTAACTTAACTTTCAGGACCATAATAGAAAATTACAACAATGTCTAACAAAACCTAAACTCCATTGAAACGCGGTTTAGCATCAACGTTGGGTAACATTTAAGAAAAGTAATAATGTTTGAAAAGCATCTTTGCGAAATTAAAAAAGAATATGAAAAAATTATTTATCTACTATTTAACAATCTTATTACCACTTGGAATATTAATTTGGCTGAGTAAAACAGACTTGATTAACTCAACATTGTTCGTTTTTCTTTTATTTTTTTATGCTTTAATATTCAGAACTTATGTGGACGGAAAAAGACTTGCAGATAGAAACATAATCCCAAAAAAAGATATTTGGAAAATGATAATTCCTGGAAAGCGTATTGAGTATTTTAAAGAATTATATTTAAAAAAATAGTTGAAAAGGAAATAACAACGGAGTTAAAACAACGAAATGGCAACACCGTGAATAATTAATTGCTAGTTTTACTATACTTACGAAAATTCTCTCGGATTTTCTATTCGATTTTTATGTGCTGAACCACGCAACTAACCATATACGACAACCTTAACAATAATATCAAGACAACTCATAACTAATAAACTACAATTCGGTAAATAAAAATTTTCAAAAAACAATTATTATTCGAGTTTTATACTCTAATACAACAAGAACTAAATAATGAATGAACATATCAATTGGAAAAGAGTCATAGTATTTCTCATAATAGCAATAACAATATCAAACATTTTCAGGTTTGATATTTTCGAGTTCAAATCAGAATTGGAAAAATTACCAACTTGGATTTTCATCTTAACTTCTGTTCTACTTGAAGGTAGCGGAGTTATTATAGCAGCGTTAATAGCTATTTCATTCTTGAAAAAAAAGAGAAAAACAGAAATAACGTTTTTCGGGACATCAAAATCGAAAAGTCTTATAATGGCAATTATTCCAATCATCATTTTAACAATAATTGGAGTAAAAAATGATTTTGAATTAGACTCGCACCTTTATGGTTTTATTGCTATAGTAGCGACTTTACTCTATTGTATAATGGAGGAATATGGCTGGAGAGGTTACTTACAAGAGGAATTTAAAACATTAAAGCCTTGGAAAAAATATCTGTTAATAGGGTTTATATGGTACTTCTGGCATTTGACTTTCTTAACGGAAGCATCTATTGGAGATAATATTTTCTTTTTTGCAATGATGGTTTTTGGAAGTTGGGGAATCGGACAAGTAGCAGAATCTACAAAATCTATATTAGCAAGTGCTTGTTTCCATCTGATTATCCAAATTATGATGTTCAATGCATTAATCAGAAACGGAATTAACGGAACCGAAAAACTGGTAATTATTTTAGTCTCAGTTACTCTATGGTTTGTCATTATCAAGAAATGGGAAAAAGAAAATACTATTTCTATCAACGCAAATAATTAATTGCTTAGCTCTAGCCAACGAAACTGAACCATACACATCAACGATAAGCGTAACTACCATTTAATCTTCCTATCTCTTAATAATTCATTCGTCTTACTGAAGTGTTTATTGCCGAACCAATACCCACGATTGGCACTTAAAGGAGAAGGGTGACCACTTTCAAGAACCTGGTGTTTTTCCCTATTGATTTTCTTTCCTTTTTTCTTGGCAACTCCTCCCCAAAGCAAGAAAATAACATCTTGTTTATTATCTGAAATATATTGGATAACAGTATCCGTAAACTCTTCCCATCCTTTTTTCTGATGACTTCCCGCTTCATGCGCACGAACCGTCAATGTTGCATTGAGTAATAAGACTCCTTGCCTAGCCCATCGTTCTAGATTTCCACTTTCAGGGATTTGTTTTCCTAAATCTGTTTCTATTTCTTTAAAAATATTTTTTAACGATGGTGGATGCTTTACTCCATCTGCAACTGAAAAACAAAGACCATTCGCTTGACCATTATCATGATATGGATCTTGACCAATGATAACGACTTTTATATCTTCAAAAGAACACTGATTAAATGCAGAGAATACTTTGTTTTTGGGCGGAAAACAACTGTGCTTGTCATACTCTTCATCCACAAAACTGACCAATTCTTTAAAATAGTTTTTGTTAAATTCGTCTTGAAGTCTGTTATTCCAATCTTCTGGTAGTTCAATGTTCATAGATTGTATTAAATAGTATGAGAGTTTTAAAATTTCCTTTATTTTTACATCCGATTCAAAAATACAATTTTGGGAAATAATATATCAGAAAAAACATTGAATGATTTAGAATTTGGGACTATTATAGACCGAATTCAGTCTTTTTGTATTTCTGATTTAGGAAGAGAAGCCACCAAAGCGATTCGACCTATTTCCAATAAAGAATTACTATTATCAGAACTTAAAAAAGTGGATGAATATGCGACTTCATTTGAAAATGACAATCGCCTTCCAAATCATTTTTTTGAGGATATTACTAAAGAAATCAATTTTTTACAGATAGAAAATAGTTATTTAACTCCAGAAGGGTTTTTAAAAATTGCTTCCGTTTCTGAAACTGTAAACGAGCAATTGAAATTTTTAAAAAAGTTTAAAGAACTCTATCCTATATTATTCAACGCTTCTTATAATGTTGAATACACAACTGAAATTGTAGATCCAATAAAAAAGATCATCACACAGTTTGCCGAAGTAAATGACAAGGCTTCAGAAAATTTAAAATTAATTCGGAAACAAATCACATCAGTTCGTGGTGAAATAAACGGAAGTTTCAATCGTGCATTGAGTAAATTTCATACGGCAGGATATCTAGATGATATCCGAGAATCAGTCGTGGAAAATCAGCGTGTATTGGCAGTAATTCCAATGCATAAAAAGAAAGTAAAAGGGACACTTCTAGGGACTTCAAGAACAGGAAGCATCATTTTTATTGCTCCTCAGGCATCGTTACAATTCACACGTGAATTGGAAAATTTAGTGTTTGAAGAAAAGCAAGAAGTGATCTTAATTCTAAAGAGACTTACTCAAGATTTAAGACCTTTTCAATCACTATTACTTGACTATCTCACATATCTAACTCAATTGGATATTATTGGTGCTAAAGCCAAGTATGCCAATCATATCAATGCTGTATTTCCAAAAATTTCATCGACTAAAAAAATATATTTAAAGGATGCCTACCATCCTATCCTGTTTGAAAAAAATAATTCAAATAAAATAAAGACAATTTCGCAGACATTGGAATTGAATGAAAAGCAACAAATTATTGTTATTTCTGGTCCGAATGCAGGAGGAAAAAGTATTACTTTAAAAACAATAGGCCTGTTACAAGTCATGTTACAAAGTGCTATTTTAATTCCTGTAGATCCTAAAAGTGAATTGTATGTGTTTGACAGAATCTTAACGGATATTGGAGATAATCAATCTATTGAAAATCAATTAAGTACTTACAGTTATCGCTTAAAAAATATGCGCCAGTTTTTAAAGAAGTGCAACGGCGAAACACTCTTTTTGATTGACGAATTTGGTACTGGTTCCGATCCAGAATTGGGAGGGGCATTAGCAGAAATATTTTTAGAAGAATTCTACGAAAAAAAGGCTTACGGAATTATCACAACACATTATTCCAACTTAAAAGTGCTGGCGGACGAATTGGAAAATGTCAGTAACGCTAATATGCAATTTGATGAGCGAAGTTTAGAGCCTTTATTTAGGCTTTTCGTCGGTCAGGCTGGAAGTTCGTTCACATTTGAAGTAGCACAAAAAAACGGCATACCTTATAGCCTGATTAACCGAGCCAAAAAGAAAGTAGAAGGTGAAAAAATAAGGCTAGACAAGACCATTTCTAAACTTCAAAAAGAGCGCAACAAACTCCAGAAAAATTCTGAAAATCTTGAAAAAGAACAATCTAAAGCCAAAGAATACACCCGAAATTTATCTGAAAAGGAAGAAAAAGTACAACAAAAACTAGAGTTATTTCAAAAAATGTATGATTCCAATCAGAAAATGCTCGTTACTGGAAGAAAAGTAAATGAACTAGCCAATAAATTTTTTCAAACCAATAATAAAAAAGAATTAATTGCTGAGTTCACAAAATGGGCAATGATAGAACGAAGTAAATATCTAAAGAAAAATACTCCTGTAAAAAAAACCAAAACAGAGAAAAAGAAAGAAAAAGTTACTGAAAAAGTCCAAAAAGAAAAATTTCAAAAAATTGAAAAAGAAATTCTTATAAAAGTCGAAAAAGTAAGAGAAGTTAAAAAAGAAGTCGCAAAAAAAGTTGCCAAGCAAAAAGCCGATTACAATTTTAAAATCAATGATACAGTTCGATTAATAGACGGAAAATCTTCCGGAACAATCGACAGAATTGAAAAAAATATTGCCACAATTAACTACGGAATATTTACAACACAGGCCAGTTTAAATAAACTGGAACTAGTCCAAGCAGCAAAGTAAATCCCTGAAAAACTTCTTGTAAATCGTTCTTTTTTATGAATCGTAACGTTCCATTTCTCGATCATAAAAAGCACTCGCCTCTTCTATCAATCCAGCAACCTCAATAGAAAGTTGTTCTTCATCAGTACGTTCAAGTGACTCTAACCATTCTATTTCATCATCTACTAAATTGATGATAAAACGCGGATAGTCCATATGTAGTATATAAATGGCATCTTTATGATCTGTATTGTCGCAAAATAAAAATCTAGGTAGTTCCATGTTTTATTCTTATTAATTTATTAGTTAAATAATTAAAGCGTAAAAATAATAAAATTGCGGCTACTGACAATCCTGCCAATAATCCTAGCCATATTCCAAAACTTCCAAAAGCATCCGCTTTACCCAAATAGTAACTAACTGGAAGACCTATTACAAAATAGGATATAAAACAAATAAGTGTTGGGATCCATACATCTTGCATTCCACGAAGCGCTCCTAAAACAACAACTTGTATACCGTCGGAGATTTGAAAAATTGCAGCAGCTAGTAAAAGTTTCGAAGCAATAGCAATTACTTCTCTATTATCAACATAGTTGGTTACATCATTCATATCGACATATAACTTGGGAAACTCTTCTCGGAATAATAAAAAACAAATTGCAAATACACCTTCAAAAAGTGCCGTCAATAAAAATATAGAAAAAGCAATTCTACGCAATTCTTTAAACTGCTTAAATCCTTTTTGATTCCCTACTCTAATCATTACGGCAGCTCCCATTCCCATTGCCACCATAAAAGTCATTGAGGATAAATTTAAAGCAATCTGATTGGCTGCTTGAGGATTCTTTCCTAATGTGCCACTTAACCAAATCGCTGCAGTAAAAATTCCAACTTCAAAGAACATTTGCATAGCACTTGGAAATCCTAAACTCAATATTTTTTGTATCATTGAACTATTAAGGACAAATAATTTTATGTTGGTCACCAAGCTCTTAGACTTTTCTTTTCCACGTAATAACCACCATAAATAAAACCACATAACAAATCTCGATATTAAGGTCCCATAGGCTGCGCCAACAATTCCTAATTCTGGAAAACCGAACTTCCCGAAAATTAATATATAATTCAACACAACGTTTATAACATTTCCAATAAGTGTTGCATACATTGGATAACGAGTCATAGACAATCCATCAGCAAATTGCTTAAAGCCTTGAAAAACAATCAAAGGAAATAAAGATAATGCTACCAATTCTAAATATGGTATAGCATATGCTACAACTTCTTCAGGTTGATCCATATAATACATCAACGGCTTACACAGCAATACCAATAAAAACAAACCAATTCCTAGAACGGTACATAAAAATAATCCATGCTTAAAAGCAGATTTAGCCTTTACAGCATCATCTTCAGCATCTGCTTCGGCAACAAGAGGTGTAATTGCGGTGGAAAAACCTATTCCGATAGCCATTGCAATAAAAATAAAACTGTTCCCAAGAGATACAGCCGCCAATTGTGCTGTTCCCAATTGACCAACCATAATATTATCTACAAATCCTACAAACGTATGACCTAACATTCCCAATATTATTGGCCATGCAAGTTTTAAGTTTGTTGAAAATTCGGATGTATAACTGCTAAGATTCAATGGTTAGTTTATTTGAATATGCGAAGTTACAATTCTCTATTAGTTTTCTAATAAAAAAGGTTGAAATGTTGAAAATTTATCAAGATTTTAAAATCAATTATTTAGCCACTTTTTTCTTCCAAGGATACTTGACCTCAGTTCCATGTCCAGACATAAGGCCAGCAATAACTATCGTGTTCGGAAACTGTTCGAGAATTATCTTAATAACTACCGTAATTGGTATAGACATTATCAATCCAGGAACTCCCCAAATATATCCCCAAAGCATCAACATAATTAAAACTGTAATAATGTTTAAAGAAAAGGTTTTCCCCATAAATATAGGCTCTAAAATTCCTCCCATAATAACTTGAACTAAGGTAATAGCAAGAATAAAAAGTAACAATGTACTTGATGGATCTATTTCTACAAAAGCAAATAAAGACAATACTAAGACAGAAATAACCGAACCAATCATTTGTACAAAGTTGATTAAAAATGCAAATAATCCCCAAAAAATAGGAAAACTAACATCAAAATATAAACACGCAAGACTAAATCCTATTCCAGTAAACAAACTCATAAAGAATTTCACCTTCACAAATTTAATAATGTCTTTTTCTATCTTTATAAATGTTTTTACGGATGAATATTTACTGCTAAAAATGGTTGTACTCATCATTCTTTCAAAATTTATTGATTCAGAAAGCAATAGAACAACAAAAAAAGCTGTTATTAAAGTCATTGAAAGTGTCTGTTTTATAAAATTAAATGTAGAACCAAAACTCTCTAAAATATTATCACTTTGGAAGTAATATTTTATTACACTTTCATTTTCCAATCTCTCTATTCCAAAAACCTCTTCGACAGAAACAATCAAGTCAATAAGCTTCGTTTCTGCCTTTTTAAAAAACATGCTGTCGCTGGAAAGTATTTCATTACTAGACAATTGAACCAACTCTCCTCCCAGCTTCAAAAACCCTAAAACAACTAAAACTACAATAAAAACACTTATAGGTTTAGGCACTCTTATCATCAATAATAATCTCATTATTGGTGTCAATAACAAAGCAATAAACATTGATAAAATAAGCGGAATAAATATAAAAGAGAGTAACTTGAGTAGGTAAAAGATAAGCGGAATAACAATAATCAACAACAATTTATTCGTTGTTTTCAAGTCTTTTATAGCATTTTCTTCTTTCATAACTTTTGGGAGTTAACCCTTTTATAACAATTGACTAAATTACAACTCTTAACTTATTATAAACATAAAAAAGATTGGATTGTTAAAAATATTTAAATTTATATAAATTAAACTAAATACTACCAACATAGTAATCCTAAATTACTAAGGGTTAAATCCAAAAGTATAAAATATTAATTTCTTTCACTCAATATTTCCTCAATATCAGTCAGGTTAAAACCTTTGGCTTTTAATAAAATTAAATAATGGTACATTAAATCTGCGGCTTCGTTTTTAAATAAATCAGCATCATTATCTTTGGCTTCAATCACCAATTCAACTGCTTCTTCACCTACCTTTTGTGCTACTTTATTAATTCCTCTTTTGTATAGTTTATTGGTGTACGATTCCTCATCGTTTTCGTCAATTCGCTGGTGAATTATTTGTTCTAATTCGTATAAAAAACCCTTAGAAGTTTCTTCCTTAAAACAACTCGTGGAACCTGTATGACATGTTGGACCTTTTGGAATCGCTTTGATTAAAATAGTATCATTATCACAGTCAATTTGAATATCTTTTACGGCTAAAAAATTACCAGACTCCTCCCCTTTTGTCCACAATCTATTTTTACTTCGGCTGAAAAAAGTAACTCTATTTTCTTTGCTCGTTTTAGTATATGCTTCTTCATTCATATAACCAAGCATTAATACTTGTAACGTATTTACATTCTGTATAATTACTGGAACGAGTCCATCTCCTTTTGTAAAATCTATAGTTTTCATATTATTTTCTAATTGGTATATTTTGTGCTATCAAATATTCTTTTAATTCAGGAATTGGTATTTCGCTATAATGAAAAATACTCGCTGCAAGACCTGCACTTATAGTCGTATTTTTAAATAAATCTACAAAATGGTCCTTTGAACCTGCGCCACCCGAAGCAATCACAGGAATATTAATTGAATTACTCACTTTACTCGTTATATCTAATGCAAAACCGCTTTTAGTACCGTCATTATTCATTGAAGTAAGCAATATCTCTCCAGCACCTAATCCTTCAACTTCTTTTACCCATTCCAATGTTTTTAAAGGTGTAATCGTTCTTCCTCCATGCACAAAAACCATCCAATCCTTTTCTATCAACTTTGTATCAATCGCGACTACGACACATTGTGATCCAAATTTATCAGCAATCTCTTTGATCAATTTTGGATTCTTTACTGCTGACGAATTCACACTAACCTTGTCTGCTCCTGCTTTTATCAATCTTGCAGCATCTTCTAGTGAATTGATTCCACCACCTACTGTAAAAGGGATATTAATTTCTTGCGCAATCTTTTCAACCAATTCTAGTAGCGTTGCACGTTTTTCTATAGTTGCTGTGATATCTAAGAAAACCAATTCGTCTGCTCCTTGTTGCACATATGTTTTAGCCAACTCTATCGGATCTCCAGCATCTTGAATATCAACAAAATTTATACCTTTTACGGTTCTTCCATCTTTAATATCTAAACACGGAATAATTCTTTTCTTTAGCATAATTTCTGCAATTCTTTAAGTGAAATATTCCCTTCATAAATCGCCTTCCCAAGAATTGCTCCTTCACAGCCCATTTCTTTTAGTAATAGTAAATCATCCATACTAGAAACACCGCCACTTGCAATCAAGTTTACTTTCGTTTCTTTAAGTATCTCTTTGTACAAATCATTGGAAGTTCCTTGCAGCATACCATCTTTAGCAATATCAGTACAGATTACATATAATATTCCTTTTTCTTGGTATGACTTAATAAAATCTAATACATCTAGATCTGATTCTTTTAACCAACCATTCGTAGCAATTTTTCTGTTATTACAGTCTGAACCTAAAATTATTTTTTCGCATCCGTAATTTAAAATCCATTGTTCAAAAAGTTTAGAATTATTGGCTGCTATGCTTCCACCTGTAATCTGTGACGCACCACATTCAAATGCTATTTCTAAATCTTTATCAGACTTTAACCCACCACCAAAATCTATTTTCAGGTTTGTTTTAGAGGCTATAGATTCTAATATTTTATGGTTTATAATTTGTTTTGATTTTGCGCCATCTAAATCTACCAAATGCAAATATTGAATTCCGTTAGCCTCAAATTCCTTCGCAACTTCAAGCGGATTTTCATTGTATATTATTTTTGTGGTATAATCTCCTTTTGAGAGCCTCACACATTTGCCATCGATGATATCTATTGCAGGTATTATTCTCATAACGCTAAAAAGTTTTTAAGTATTTGTTCACCTACAGTTGCTGATTTTTCTGGGTGAAATTGAGTTGCATAAAAGTTGTCTTTTTGCAGCGCAGCGCTAAATGGAAATATATAATTGCATTCTGCACTTGTTTCTTCGCATAATTCGGCATAAAAACTATGCACAAAATATACATCTTCAGTAGCACTCATTTCTTTAAATAAATCTCCTTTTAACTCATACAAACTATTCCATCCTATATGCGGTACTTTTTCTTTTGGAGGAAACAATTTAACTTTCGCATTAAAAATACCTAAGCAATCAGTCTTTCCTTCTTCACTTGAAGTACACATCAATTGCATCCCTAAACAAATACCTAAAAACGGCTGTTTGATATCTTTTATAAAAGTATCTAACTCATATTTTTTGAGGTATTTCATGGCAGTACTCGCTTCTCCTACTCCAGGTAAAATCACTTTATCAGCACGTAATATTTCATCTTTATCTCTAGTGATAACAGACTCATATCCAAGCCTTTCTAGAGCGTTTTGAACCGAACTTATGTTTCCTGCATTATAATCTATAATTGCTATCATATGATTCCTTTGGTACTTGGAATTGAATAATTTTCTGTTTTATTAACCGCCATTTTTATGGCTTTGGCAAATGCTTTAAAAATAGATTCTATTTTATGGTGTTCATTTTCTCCTTCAGATTTAATATTCAAATTGCATTTGGCCGCGTCTGTAAAAGACTTAAAAAAGTGCATAAACATTTCTGTAGGCATCTCTCCAATCATTTCTCGCTTAAATTCAGTTTCCCATACAAGCCATGGTCTTCCTCCAAAATCAATCGCTACTCGCGTCAAGCAATCGTCCATGGGTAATAAGAATCCATATCGTTCAATCGCTTTTTTAGATCCCAATGCTTTTATAAAAGCCTCTCCTAAAGTGATTGCAACATCTTCAATTGTGTGATGCTCATCGATTTCTAAATCTCCTTTTACATTGATCTGTAAGTCTATTGTTCCATGCTTTGCAATTTGCTCTAACATATGATCAAAGAATCCAATACCTGTAGAAATTTCATTCTTTCCATTTCCGTCTAAATTAACTTCTACAGTAATTTCAGTTTCTTTAGTAATTCTTTTTACGGTTCCTACTCTTGGTTTCGATTTTAAATATTGATAAATTTCATTCCAACTGGTTGTTGAAAGTGTCGCAATCTCATTTACAGCACCCATAAAAATACCGTTACATTTTAAATTTTTTGCCAATTCAATATCTGAATCTCTATCTCCTATGACAAATGAGTTTGCCAAATCGTAATTCCCATGCACATATTTTTGCATCAATCCAGTTCTAGGTTTACGCGTTGGAGCATTATCTTCTGGAAATGACTTGTCAATAAGAATTTCAGAAAATACGATTCCTTCATTTTCAAATGCTTGGATTACTTTGTTTTGAGCAGGCCAAAAAGTAGCCTCTGGAAAAGAATCGGTTCCCAATCCGTCTTGATTGGTCACCATCACCAATTCATAATCCAATTCATTTACAATCCTCGACAATCCTTGAAAAACTCCTGGATAGAATTCTAATTTTTCTAAACTATCCAATTGATAATCAACTGGTGGTTCAATGACTAAAGTGCCATCTCTATCTATAAACAATACTTTTTTCATTCTATTTCGTTTAAAACATTCATTAATTTTTCATTCTCATCTTTAGTTCCAATAGTAATTCTAAGACAATTCTTAATTTGAGAACCTCTGTTTCTTACCACAATTCCTTGACTAATTAATTTAGCAAATACTGATTCAGAATTTATAAACTCTACTAAAAGAAAGTTTGCATCAGAAGGGAAAATTTTAGTTACACAGGTTAAATTTGATACTGCAACTCTCAATCTATTTCTTTCCAAAATGATTTCGTCTATCTGCTTATCGACAGATTCCTTATTACCAATAATATTTAACGCAGCATCAATACTTAAAGAATTAATATTATATGGAGGCTTAATCTTATTTAAGATTGAAATTATTTCTGGACTTGCAAATGCGGTTCCTACTCTTGCTCCAGCCAATCCATATGCTTTACTAAAAGTCTGTAATACCACTAAATTTGGAATTTCCTGAAGCAACTTAATTGCACTTTTATAGGTAGAAAAGTCAATATACGCTTCATCAACAACTACCAATCCTTTAAAATTACTGGCTATTTCTTTGATACGATCTGAATCTGTTGAATTTCCAGTAGGATTGTTTGGTGAGCAAATAAATAACAATCCATCAGATTTTAAATTTGGTAGAATCATCTGGGAAGTTGGCAATTCAAAAGTCTTTGTCAATGGTAATTCAACCAAATCAATATTATTAATCGCAGCAGAAACTTTATACATTCCATAAGTTGGAGGAAAAATATAGGCTTTACTTACTCCAGGTTCACAGAAAGCTCTGAATAATAAATCTATTGCTTCATCACTTCCGTTTCCAACAAATATCTGTTCTAAAGCCACATTTTTTATTTTCGAAACCGCTGCTTTCAGTCTTAGTTGCAATGGATCTGGGTATCTATTTAAATTAGAAGCGTTTGGACTCTCATTGGCATCTAACCATACATCGGCTATTCCTTTAAATTCACTTCTAGCAGAACTATAAGCCTGCATATTGAGTATGTTTTTTCGAGTTATTTTTTTTATATCAAACATCTTGAATCTCTTTTAATCTAAGTGTTACCGCATTTTTATGAGCAAATAATTGCTCTGCTTCTGCCATCAATTCAATTGCTGGACCTATATTTTTAATTCCTTCTTTATTTAATTTTTGGAAAGTGATTTTCTTTACAAAACTGTCGAATGAAACTCCACTATAATTCTTAGCATATCCATTTGTTGGCAACGTGTGATTTGTTCCACTTGCATAGTCTCCAGCACTTTCACAACTATAGTTTCCAAGAAATACAGAACCTGCATTTATAATTTGGTCAATATACATCGTTGGATTTTTACTCGCAATAATTAAGTGTTCTGGCGCATATTGATTGCTGAAATCAATACAATCACCCATATTTTTAAGTAGAATTGATTGGCTATTCTCCAGTGCTTTTACAGCAAACTCCATTCTTGGTAATTGTGCTAATTGAACTTTCAATTCTTTATTCACTTCAACAATAACATTCTCATCATTTGACAATAAAATAACTTGACTGTCTGCTCCATGTTCTGCCTGTGACAATAAATCTGCTGCTACAAAAGAGGGATTACTTGTTTTATCTGCAATTATTAATACTTCGCTTGGTCCTGCAGGTAAATCAATCGCAATTCCTTCTTGCTGCACTAGTTCTTTTGCCTTTGCTACAAATTGATTTCCTGGTCCAAATATTTTATATACTTGAGGAATCGTTTCTGTTCCATAAGCCATAGCTGCTATTGCTTGTGCGCCACCAACTTTAAATATTTTCGTAACACCAACCAACGATGCTGTATATAAAATGGCAGGATTAATGTTTCCGTTTTTGTCTGGAGGCGTACACAAAACTACTTCTTTACATCCCGCAATTTTTGCTGGAATCGCTAGCATTAATATGGTAGAAAATAATGGGGCTGTTCCTCCTGGAATATATAATCCAACTTTTTCAATAGCCACATTTTTTCTCCAACATTTTACACCTTTGGTTGTTTCAATAATAGGTTCTAGAGTGTTTTGAGAAGTATGAAATTTCTCAATATTACGTTTTGCAATATCAATCGCCTTTTTTAAATCTTCTGGAACTAATTGAATCGCCTCATTTATTTCATTTTCGCTAGCTACCAAAGAACTTAAAGTAGACTTGTCAAATTTTTTCGTAAAATCAAATAACGCAGTATCTCCTTTTAGTTTTACTTCAGATAAAATTTCAGAAACTACATTCGTGAATTGATTTCTTTCAAATTCAGGTCTTGTTAATAGTTCTGGCCATTTATTTCTTTTTGGATATTTTATAGTTTTCATCATATCACCATTTTATCAATTGGAACCACTAAAATACCTTCTGCACCTGCTAATTTTAATTCATCAATTACTTCCCAAAATTCCTCCTCTTTAATTACACTATGTAATGAACTCCAACCTTCTTTTGCTAATGGCAAAATAGTTGGACTTTTTAAAACAGGTAAAATTGAAGTTACTTTTTCAATATTTTCATTCGGAACATTCATTAAGATATACTTAGTATTTTTTGCTCTAAGTACTGCTTGAATTCTAAATAATAATCGAGCTAAAATAGCCTCTTTTTCTTGATTCAAATCTTTACTCTTAGCCAATACTGCTTCAGATTTTAAGATGACTTGCGTCTCTTTTAAACCATTTTTAAAGAGTGTACTTCCAGAACTCACTATATCACATATCCCATCAGCAAGACCAATGTTTGGTGCAATTTCAACTGAACCAGAAATTACGTGTATATCTGCCTTTATATTATTTTTATCAAAATATGCTTGAACAGTATTAGGGTAAGACGTTGCTATTTTTTTTCCATCAAAAAAACGTATAGATTCGTCTTCAACTTCTTTTGGAACAGCTAATGAAACTTTACATTTTGAAAACCCTAATTTTTCAACAATCTCAATTTCTTTTTGCTTTTCTATCAGCAAGTTTTCTCCTATTATAGCAACGTCGACAACTCCATCTTCTAAATATTGAGGAATGTCAGAGTTTCTAAGGTATAATAATTCTATTGGAAAGTTTGACACATCAACTTTAAGTTGATCAATTCCATTTTTAATATTTATTCCACAACTTTTTAAAAGTTTGATAGAATCTTCATTTAACCTTCCACTTTTTTGAATGGCAATTTTAAGTTTAGTCATTACTTCTTTTTTTATTGTTAGAATAAACCAAGTAGATTTTAAATACAAAAAAATCCGTTTGATTTACTCAAACGGATTTTAGAAAAATTTATATGCAAATTACATATATATCACTTTCTTCTCGCTTGAGTGCCAGTATGAAAATGATGATGATGTAATTGATTTGTATTCATTTCGTTTATTATATGGGTTCAAATATATATAGTTTTTATCTTATTGCAAATTCTTTTTAAACTATTTTAAAAAAAGTTACGATAACGGTTTCGAATTCTATAATCCTTTACGTTAAAAAAAATATTTATTCAAAAATTACTTTCTCATTATTTTTAAACCATGAATTATAATATTCCTGATGAATTTTCTCAATACTATTTCGTTTTACTTTCAACGTAGGAGTAATCAACCCATTATCTACAGTCCAATCTTCCTTCATAATGATAATTTTTTCAACTCTCTCAACCTTTTTAAGTGTTAGATTCACTTCTGAAAGTGTATCATTTAAACCTTGATTTAAAACCTCTTTAGCCATCGAATTTCCTACTTCGGATAATGTAATCAGAGCAATCGGCTGCGGAATTCCAGTCCCTACAACACATATTTGTTCTATTGCAGGATTTTTGGCCAATTTTAATTCAATCGATGAAGGAGAAATATATTTACCCTTATCGGTTTTAAATTGGTCTTTAATACGTCCAGTAATTGTTAAATATCCATCGTGATCATATTCTCCTTTATCGCCTGTTTTAAAAAAACCTTCTTCATCAAATACTGATGCAGTAGTTTCAGGGTCTTTATAATACCCTTTAAACAGACACTTATTTTTAATCAATATTTCTCCCTCAGGAGATAGTTTTATTTTTACATTTGGAAGTGCTTTTCCAACGGTTCCAATTTTATTTTCTCCTGGCAAATTAAAGTGTGAAGAAATACAATCTTCAGTCATACCATATCCTTGAAGTATTTCAATATCTAGTTTTTTATACCATCGCATAACACTCGTTGCCAATGGTGCAGCTCCAGAAATAATAAATCTAGCATTAGAAAGTCCTAGTTTTTTCTTTAATTTTCCTTTAATAACTGTTCTCAAAAACGGAATATTTAAAATAAGCCTCAATTTTTTTTGAGGTATGTTTTCTAAAATTTTTTCTTGAAATTTTGTCCAAATTCTAGGAACTCCAAAGAAAATGTCTGGCTGACACTTTTCAAGATCAGATGCAAATGTTTCCAAAGATTCAGGAAATGAAAACTCTGCTCCTACAACCAATCCATGAGTCCCAATTCCTATACGTTCTGCAGCATGTGCTAATGGTAAGTAAGAAAACAGACGTGCTCCGTGTGGAAGTTCCATAACAGATCGTATAATATTTATACATTCCATAAAGTTACCAACTGTATGAATAGCACCTTTAGGGTTGCCTGTAGTTCCAGAGGTATAAATAATAGTGAAAACATCCTCTGATTTTATAGTTGGGAATTCCACAATTGGTTCTTGGTTCAAAACTATCTCTTCCCAAGATTGACCTTCATCCTCGCCATACAATCCAATGCTTATTTTATGAATATCAGGAATACCAGATTTTTGAGATTGAAAATCATCTAATTTACCAATAATGATTGCCTTTGACTCACTATGTTCCAAAACATGCTGAATAGAATCTGAACTTAACGTAGGATATAATGGAATTGAAATATGTCCTGACATCATTATTGCCAAATCTGATATAATCCAATGAGCACAATTTTTAGAAAGCAAGGCTACATGACTGTGTTTTGGTAAATCATAGTCTTTAATTGCTGCAGCAATTTTTCGAGCTTCTGCTCCTGCTTCGGCAAAAGTAAATCTAATTACAGTACCATTAATTGGTTGAACTAAGAACAAAGCGTTAGGGTTTTTCTGTTCCCAATGTAGAAATGCCTCTAAAGGCGAATTGAAATTTTTCATAATGACGAAGTTAAATAAAAAAATTAATTAATTATGTGCTATAGATTTTAATTATAACGCACTAATATATATTTATCATAAATTGATATAAATACATAAACATTTGAGTAAATTTGTTACGGTAATAAGTTTAAAAAAATATTTAAAATTATGGATAATAATAGTAACGACATAAGTAACTGCCCATATATGAGTGGAGGACAAAAACAAAGTGCTGGTGGAGGAACTACTAACAAAGAGTGGTGGCCTAACCAACTAAAGTTAAATATTCTACGTCAAAATTCGTCAAAATCAGATCCAATGAATACCGATTTTGATTATGCAACAGCATTTAAGTCACTAGATTTGAAGGCATTGAAAAATGATCTTTATACATTAATGACTGACTCTCAAGATTGGTGGCCAGCATATTATGGTCATTATGGAGGTTTATTCTTTAGAATGGCTTGGCATAGTGCGGGTACGTACCGTATTCAAGATGGACGTGGTGGCGCAGGTTCTGGTAGCCAACGTTTTGCTCCATTAAATAGCTGGCCTGATAATGGGAATTTAGACAAAGCACGTTTACTATTATGGCCAATCAAACAAAAATATGGTCAAAAAATTTCTTGGGCAGATCTAATGATTCTTGCAGGTAACTGTGCTATAGAATCAATGGGATTAGAGACTTTTGGTTTTGGTGGAGGAAGAACAGATGTATGGGAACCAGAACAAGATATTTATTGGGGATCTGAAACAGAATGGCTTGGAGATAAAAGATATTCTGGAGAAAGAGATTTAGAAAATCCTCTTGGAGCAGTTCAAATGGGATTAATTTATGTAAATCCAGAAGGACCAAACGGAAATCCAGATCCATTAAAATCTGCCATTGATATTCGTGAAACTTTTGCTCGTATGGCAATGAATGATGAAGAAACAGTAGCTTTAGTTGCTGGTGGTCATACATTTGGGAAAGCACATGGTGCTGCAGATCCAGATAAGTATGTAGGAAGAGAACCTGAAGGAGCAAGTATTGAAGAACAAGGAAAAGGTTGGAAAAATATATTTGGCACAGGAAAAGGAGATGACACTATTACAAGTGGAATTGAAGGAGCTTGGACGCCAAACCCAGATAAATGGGATCATGATTATTTCAGAGTTTTATTAGATTATGATTGGGAGTTAACAAAGAGTCCTGCTGGAGCAAATCAGTGGAAACCAACTGCCGCTTCTAATCCAGATATGGCCCCTTCTGCTCATGACGCATCAAAAAAGAAAGATTTGATGATGACGACTGCAGATATGGCTTTAAAATTGTTTCCAGATTATTTAGAAATTTCAAAACGTTTTAGAGACAATCCTACTGAATTTGAAGATGCATTCGCGAGAGCTTGGTTTAAATTAACGCATAGAGATATGGGACCAATTTCATTATATCTAGGATCTGAAGTACCAAAAGAAGAATTGATATGGCAAGATCCAATTCCAACTGTTAATTACGCTTTAATTAATGATGCAGATATTGACGTATTAAAAAATAAAATTTTAAATTCTGGGTTATCCGTTTCACAACTGGTTTCTACTGCTTGGGCATCAGCATCAACATTTAGAGGTTCTGATAAGCGTGGTGGAGCAAATGGTGGGCGAATTCGCCTTGCACCTCAAAAAGATTGGAAAATAAATAATCCTATTGAATTGTCAAAAATTTTAGCAATTTTAGAAGATATTCAAAATGAATTTAACAATGGAAGCAAACAAGTTTCTATTGCTGATTTAATTGTTTTAGGTGGTTCTGCTGCTATCGAAAAAGCGGCTAAAAATGCTGGAATGAATGTTTCAGTTCCTTTTAATGCCGGAAGAGCAGATGCAACACAAGAACAAACAGATATCGAATCATTTGAAGCATTAAGACCATCAGCAGATGGATTTAGAAATTATATTCATTCACGCCATACATCATCAGCAGAAGAATTATTAGTTGATAGAGCGCAATTACTAACATTGACGGCTCCTGAAATGACTGTTTTAATTGGTGGTTTAAGAGTGTTGAATACAAATCATGATAAGTCAAATCATGGTGTGTTTACGAAAGGATCAGAGAAATTAACAAATGATTTCTTTGTAAACCTATTAGATCTAGGAACAACTTGGGAGGCGACTACTGAAGACGATAAAGTATTTGAAGGAAGAAATCGTACAACTGGCGAATTGAAATGGACTGGAACTAGAGCTGACTTAATTTTTGGTTCAAACTCTGAGTTACGTGCAATATCAGAAGTATATGGTTCACAGGATTCTAATGAAAAATTTGTGAATGATTTTATTGCTACTTGGACTAAAGTTATGAATCTAGATCGTTTTGATTTAGCTTAACATCAACCTATAATAAATTTCATTAAGAGATTATCTTGAAAACAATGAATATATACAAATGTATATATTCATTGTTTTTTTTTTAGCTCAATCAATAAAGTTTATTTTAAAAGCAAAAGTTGTAATAAACCAATAAATCAATTTTATTATGAAAATAATATATAATTAAATTATTTTGATTTTAATCTAACTTCCAATTTTCTAATTGCACCTAACATCTAAAATAAATTCAACCTTACTTATCATTTTTCTACCCGATAAATATCCTCTATAAAGGAATAAAAAAATACAATTTTTATCTAACTAATTACTTAAGATATTGAGTAGATTTACAATTTAAAAAAAACAAATTTTATATAAATATAATTATGGCATTAGTAGGACAAAAATTTCCAAGCATTGAAGTTGATGCAATTTCAGAAATGGGAGACAACTTAAGAATCAACGTATTTGAAGAAGCAATAATCAACAGTAAAAAAGTGTTGCTATTCTGGTATCCAAAAGATTTTACATTTGTTTGCCCAACAGAGTTACACGCTTTTCAAGCAGCATTAGGAGATTTTGAAAAAAGAAACACTACAGTTATTGGCGCATCTTGTGATACAAATGAAGTTCACTTTGCATGGTTAAATACTGCAAAAGAAAATGGAGGAATTGAAGGTGTAACATATCCTTTATTAGCAGACACAACAAGAAACTTATCTAATGTTTTGGGTATTCTTGATATTGATGCTGAAATATACAATGAAGATTATGACTCAATAGAAATTAAAGGTTCTAATGTGACTTTCAGAGCAACCTATCTTATTGACGAAGAAGGAAAAGTATTCCACGAAAGTGTAAACGATATGCCTCTTGGAAGAAATGTTAACGAATACATTCGTCTGATTGATGCATATACGCATGTACAAGAAAAAGGTGAAGTATGCCCTGCAAACTGGGAAGAAGGAAAAGATGCAATGAATGCTGATAGAAACAGTACTGCTGAATATTTAGCTGTTCATTAATAGCATGTGTTAGTACTATTTTTTTTGAATATTAAATATTATAATGTCATTCCTACAAATTCAGGAATGACATTCATTATAAAAAATAAAAATCATGTTAACAGAATTAACCGAAGATAAACTATGGCAACTAGTTGCCGAAAATGAAACTGTTGTTGTTCAATACACTGCAACTTGGTGTGGAAACTGTAGAATAATGAAACCTAAGTTCAAGAAATTGTCGAATAAAAATGAAAGTGTTGCTTTTGTAATTGTTGATGCTGAGAAGTTTCCTGAATCAAGAAAATTAGCAACTGTAGATAATTTACCAACATTTGCAACATTTAAAAATGGAGCAAAAGTAAATCAGACGCAGACTAATAAATTTGAAGTATTAAAAGAATTGGTTGCTGAAGTAATCTAAAATGAGTCATAAAAAAACATAACAGTTAACTAGTTACGAAGAATGGTGTAATCACCTCCAAAAAATTGTGAAACGCTTGTTTCTGAAAAAAGTGCGCAAAACCAAAAAAACTGAAAGGAATAAAAACATTTTTAAAAATTAAAATTATAAAAGTATGAAAATGCCTATCATAAAACAATTGACAACATTCATCGAGAATAATGATGAAGATTATATCACCGAAACTCTTGAGGTTTTAGAAGATTTAACTGAAGTTTCGTCACTAAAAGATGACGAATTAGATATTATTGGGGAACTAATTTCTAATATGTATGGTGCTCTTGAGGTGAACAAAGAAATTAAAAATGGTACTCCAAAAAAAGAAGCAATAAATGGTTTTATGAAACGTGTTTTAGGTTCTATAGATCAATAAAGTATTGTTAACAACATCCCTTAAAAACTTTCGAAGAAATTCGAGAGTTTTTCTTTTTTGTATTATTTTTGATAAAAGATAAAAATATAGATTATGGCAGTAGTTAAATTAAAAGGAAATAATTTCAACACTTCAGGAAATTTACCAAATAAAGGAAGTAAAGTCTCTGATTTTACATTGGTAGCAGGTGATTTATCCGAAAAATCATTAAATGATTTCTCTGGATCAAGATTGATTTTAAATATATTCCCAAGTGTAGATACAGGAACCTGCGCAACATCCGTAAGAACATTTAATAAAACGGCAACAGATCTTAAGAATACGAAGGTATTATGTATCTCTCGTGATTTACCATTTGCTCAAGGAAGATTCTGTGGTGCAGAAGGTATTGAAAATGTTGTGATGCTTTCTGACTTTGTTTCAGGTGCTTTTGGAGATTCTAATGGATTGAATTTTATTGATGGTCCTTTAAAAGGTCTGAATTCACGTAGTATTATTGTTGTAGATGAAAATGGAATTATTATTCATACTGAACAGGTTACAGAAACTGTAGATGAACCAAATTATGGAGCAGCACTGGAAGTTTTAAAATAATTAATGAATAGATCAAAGGATAATTTTTTTATTGGTAGATATAAGAGTGTTGGTTATGCAGCTCGAGGTGCGTGGCTTCTTGTTTCAACGGAACATAGTATTATTGCTCAAGTAGTTATTGCAATTGTTATGACAATTATTGGCTACTCCATGAATCTTTCAACAAATGAATGGCTGTTTCAGGTTCTAGCAATTGGCTTAGTCATTGTTGCTGAAGCTGCTAATACAGCTATTGAATACGTATGTGATTTTATACATCCTGAATACCATAAAAAAATTGGTTTTATTAAAGACATCGCAGCAGGAATTCCATTTATTGCAGCAATAATTGCAGTAATAATTGGTTTGATCATATATGTTCCAAAATTTGTGCTGTAAAACCTAATAATAATTTGATATTTCGGTATTTTTGTGATAATAACTGATTGAATGGCTAAAAAGAAAAAAACAACCCAAAGCAAACCTAAAACGCCACGTTTCCAAAAAACAAAATCGTTTTTTGGAAATAAGCAGACCAAAACCATTTTTGGATTGTTCTTTTCAATTTTCGGAATATTTTTATTAGTAGCCTTCACTTCTTTTCTTTTCAATTGGCAAGTTGATCAAAGTGAATTGACGGAATTTTCCGATAAAAAAGCGAACGTAAGTAACCTTCTTGGAAAAATAGGTCATTATTTAAGTGACGTGTTTATTTTTAAAGGATTTGGGATTGCCTCTTTTTTAATTCCAGTTTTACTCTTCGTCAGTGGAATTTACTTATTGCTACAGGTAAGTTTAAAACAAGTTAGGAAACCTTGGGGTTGGGGTATATTAGGTCTGATATGGGTTTCAATACTATTTGCTTTTTCTACTGATAATGGTTCTTTACTTTCAGGAACTATTGGCTATGAATTAAATAATTATTTACAAGCATTTCTAGGTAGCACTGGAGTTTTATTATTATTAATTTTCACATTACTCTCCTATCTTGCAATTCGTTTTAAATTGAGCGCGCAGCATATTGCTCCATTATTTAAGGAAAAAGAAAAAGTTCAAGCAGAAATAGAAGTAAAAAATTCAGAGATCAATGACGCTGCTGAAACTATAATTAAAAAAGAACTTTCAGTTGAAACTAACGGAAAATCAGATTTTGAATTATCAGTAGAAAATTTACAACCGACGATTAAAAATTATTTAGGAAATGAAAAAGAAGACATATTATTAGACATCAAACCAGATGAAACGAATACTAGTAAACCTGATCAAACTGAAGAAGTAACCATAGATGTTGAGAAAATAGTTGAAGAAAAACATGAGTCTGAAAATTTATCAGACAAACTTGTAAAAGATTTTGGCGAATTTGACCCAACGCTGGATTTGGGAAATTATAAGTTTCCAACACTTAATTTATTGAGAGAATTCAATGAAAGTATTTCTATAGATCAAGAGGAATTAGAAGTCAATAAAAATCGAATTGTAGAAACTTTAAGTAATTATAAAATTGGAATTTCTAAAATAAAAGCAACTGTAGGGCCTACCGTTACATTATATGAAATTGTTCCTGAAGCTGGAGTAAGGATTTCTAAAATCAAGAACTTAGAAGATGATATTGCTTTGTCATTGTCAGCATTGGGAATACGTATCATCGCTCCTATTCCTGGAAAAGGAACTATAGGAATCGAAGTTCCTAATAAAAACGCAACAATGGTTTCTATGAAATCTATGATTGCATCTACCAAATTCCAAAATGCACAAATGGAACTTCCTATAGCATTTGGAAAAACAATTTCCAATGAAAGTTTTGTAGTAGATTTGGCGAAAATGCCCCACTTATTGATGGCTGGAGCAACAGGACAAGGAAAATCAGTAGGTTTAAATGTAGTACTTGCATCTCTTTTATATAAGAAACATCCTGCTGAAGTAAAATTTGTATTAGTAGATCCTAAAAAAGTAGAATTAACGCTGTTTAATAAAATAGAGCGCCACTACTTAGCTAAACTTCCAGATTCTGAAGATGCTATAATTACTGATACTACCAAAGTTGTAAATACATTGAATTCTTTATGTATTGAAATGGACAATCGCTATGATTTATTAAAATTGGCAATGGTTCGTAATATTAAGGAGTACAACAATAAATTTAAATCTAGGAAATTGAACCCAGAGAATGGTCATCAATTTTTACCTTATATCGTTTTAGTTATTGACGAATTTGCTGATTTGATAATGACAGCTGGAAAAGAAGTTGAAACTCCTATTGCAAGATTAGCACAACTAGCAAGAGCTATTGGGATTCATTTAATTGTAGCAACACAACGACCATCTGTAAATGTAATTACTGGTATTATCAAAGCCAATTTTCCATCAAGAGTTGCCTTTAGAGTAACTTCAAAAATTGATTCTAGGACCATTTTAGATAATTCTGGTGCCGATCAATTGATAGGTAAAGGGGATATGTTATATTCAGGAGGAAATCAACTTGTAAGAATACAATGTGCATTTGTAGATACTCCAGAAATTGAAAAAATCACTGATTTTATTGGTTCACAAAGAGCCTATCCTGAAGCGTATTTATTACCTGAATATGTAGGTGAAGAAAGTGGCACAAGTCTTGATGTAGATATAAACGATAGAGACGCATTGTTTAAAGATGCTGCGTTAGTTATTGTACATGCACAACAAGGTTCAGCTTCTTTATTACAACGAAAATTAAAACTTGGTTATAATCGTGCGGGTCGTATTATTGACCAACTCGAGGCTGCTGGAATTGTAGGGCAATTCGAAGGGAGTAAGGCTAGACAAGTATTAGTTCCAGATGAAATGGCTTTAAACCAATTATTAGAGAACGAAAAAAATAATTAGTAAAAAAATGAAAAAAATAGTAATTTTATTATTCGTATTGATAAGTTCTATTTCTTATGGTCAAGATGCTAAAGCATTATTGGATGATGTCGCTCAGAAAATAAAATCATATGATAATATTTATATTGAGTTTGAGAATAAACTAGATAATAAAGCAGCAAATTTACATCAAGAGTCTAAGGGTAATTCTACTTTACAAGGAGAGTTATACCAATTCAATTATATGGGTGCTGAGCATATGTATGATGGAGATAAAATATATATGATCATTCACGAATTTGAAGAAGTAGTTATTAAAAAACCTAATTCTGATGATGAAACTACTATTACACCTTCTAAAATGTTAACATTTTATGAAAATGGATATACTTATGAAATGGATATATTACAAAACGTAAATGGAAGAAAAATCCAATTTGTAAAATTAATACCTATAGATAGTGACTCAGAAATGGAATCTGTTTTATTAGGAATTGACAGTGTTACTAAACATATCTATAAAGTTATAGAAACTGGTCAAGATGATACGGTTACAACAATTACTATATCTAAATTCGTTACGAACCAACCTATTTCAAATAAGTTATTTACCTTTGACAAAGAAAAATTTACCGCTAAAGGGTATGATATCACTGAACCAAAGTAATTATATTTGAAAAAACTTGATACTTATATCATAAAAAGCTTTTTAAAGCCTTTTTTAGCCACATTTTTCGTCATCCTATTTGTCCTTGTAATGCAAGGAGTTTGGTTAGGATTTGACGAAATTTCTGGTAAAGGGATAGAACTCAATTTTATTTTAAAATTTATCGGATACTTAACACTGACAGTAGTTCCTATGGCAATGCCAATAGGAATTTTACTTTCTTCAATAATGGCTGTGGGAAACTTTGCTGAAAATTATGAGTTTGCCGCAATAAAATCTGCAGGAATATCATTGCGCCGATTTATTGCTCCCATTATGTTCTTGACCATATTCTTAAGTGGAATTAATTTCATGTTTTTGAATTATGTATATCCACATGCGGTGCTTAAACAAAAGAATATGTTTAGCAATATCAAAAAGAAACAGCCTGCTTTAGCATTGGTTGCAGGAAGTTTCAATACTGACATTCCTGGATATGTGATAAAGTTTGATGAGAAGTATGGAGAAGATCAGAATTTTTTAAAGAATGTTCAGATTTCAGATTTATCTTCCAATTATGGTAAGACAAAAGTGATTACTGCTAGAGAAGCAGAAATCACATCTGAAGAAGGGAGTAGATATATGACCTTTATCTTAAAGGATGGTAATTATTACGAAGAACATACCAATAAGCGTGACCTAAAAAAGAAACGGTTGAAAATGCCTTCTTCTAAAGCTACTTTTGAAAAGTATACTATAAATATTGATATATCATCTTTCAGTAATAAAGATATTGATAAAATAAATGTTGATAAACATCAACAAATGCTAAGTTTAAAACAACTTTTACACGAATCAGACACTACCAAACTTAAGTTTAACAACAACCTAGCAATAAGAAGTAATAATTTACGAGCAAGTTTTAGAGGAAATGAATTACGTCCATATCCAGACTCAATCCCTAATCAAAAATTGAATCCTGATATTTTAGAAAATTTCAATCTAATGCAAAAGATCGGAGTTATTTCTAATGCTCAACAACATAACAAGCGTGAATTAGAAAATCTAGAGCGAAAAGTATCTGTTTTTAAAAGAGAGCGAAAAATACTTAATTTATACGATTATGAATATCATTATCGACTTGCTTTTTCATTGGCTTGCTTGGTTTTATTTTTCATTGGAGCTCCTTTAGGTTCTATTATCAGAAAAGGAGGATTTGGTTTGCCTATGGTATTGGCAATTGTTATTTTTGTCACCTATTTCTTTATCTCTTCATTTGGGAGGAATTTATCAGAAGAAAGTGCGATTTCAGCAGCATTAGGAGGATGGTTATCAACATTGATCTTACTACCTTTTGGAATTTTACTTACTAGAAGAGCCGCTAAGGACATGGGAATTTTTAATATTGATACATTTTTTGACAACTTAAAAAAAATTTTTAATAAAGTCAGTTTCAAAAAATAAAAAAATAAGAAATGGAAGCGATTACGAAAAACATAAAACTAAATACCATTGAAGAAGCCATTGAGGATATTAGAAGTGGTAAAGTTGTAATTGTTGTTGATGATGAGAATCGTGAGAACGAAGGTGATTTTATTGCTGCAGCGGAAATGGTTACTCCTGAAATGATAAATTTCATGGCGACTCATGGTAGAGGTCTTATCTGTGCTCCTATCACTGAAACTCGTCGTGAAGAATTGGATCTAGAAATGATGGTTCAGAACAATACTGTTCTTCATCATACTCAATTTACAGTATCCGTTGATTTAATAGGTAATGGATGTACTACTGGAATTTCTGTGCATGATCGAGCAAAAACCATACTTGCACTTGTAAATCAAGAAACAAAAACACATGACCTAGGAAGACCTGGACATATCTTTCCTTTAAGAGCAAAAAACGGTGGTGTTTTAAGAAGAACTGGACATACAGAAGCAGCAGTAGACCTTGCGAGATTGGCTGGTTTTAAACCTGCAGGAATACTTGTTGAAATCTTAAATGAAGATGGAACAATGGCAAGGTTACCACAACTTAGTAATGTTGCAAAACAGTTTGATCTGAAATTAATCTCTATTGAAGATTTAGTTGCTTACAGAATGCGACATGACTCATTAATTGAAAAGATAGAAGATTTTAATCTTGATACTCGTTTTGGAGAATTCAGGCTTAGAGCCTATAAACAAACGACTAATGATCAAGTGCATATAGCTTTAACAACAGGTGAATGGAAAGAAGACGATAAAGTCTTAATAAAAGTAAATTCTACTCTTATTAATAATGCTTTAGGTCTGTTGACTAATAATCCTGATGAGAAATTCCAACGAATTTTTAATTTGATAAAGAAAGAAAAAGCAGGTGCAGTAGTATTTATCAATCAAGAAAACCAATCACAAAATTTAATGAATCGATTGACTGCTTTAAAAGGCGAGAAGTCTGATTCAAGAGTTGATATGGACGAAAAAGATTTTGGTATTGGCGCTCAAATTCTTCATGATTTAGGAATTTCTAAACTAAGTGTAATGTCTAATGCCACAAGCACAAAGAAACGTGTGGGAGTTACAGGTTATGGTCTAGAAATAATAGATTATGTTAATTATTAATAATACAAAATAACTTTCTTATGAAAAAGAGAATGTGTGTATTGCTTATAAGTTCATTTATTTTCTTTTCATGTGCAAAAGAGAAAGCAAAAAATGAAGTTCAAGAGCAATTTGTTCTAAATATTAATATTTCAAATGCTGACGGAAATTTATCTTACCTCCATAAATTAACCAATTCTAAAACAATCCTTTCAGATTCTGCAATTATTAAAAATAGCAAAGTCACTTTTAATGGTAGTATTAAGTATCCAGAACGTTATCTACTAACAATCACTAATGTTTTTGGCGGAAAATTAATCATACTTGAGAATGATACTATCAATGTACAGGCTGATAAGAACGACTTGACTAAAGCAACAATTTCAAGTTCCCTAATAAATAGTGAACTTGCTGATGTCCAACAAAAATCTATGAATATCTATGACAAAATGGATTTATTCTTTCCAGACTTACAACGTGCGAGACTTGAAAACGATGCAGAAAAATTAAGTCATATTGCTTTAAAAATGAAAGCAATCGAAAAAGAAAATATTGATTTCAACTATACCTACGCTAAAGAAAACCCGAATTCTTATATTTCAGCAATGATATTAAATGATCTCTCAAAAAGAGATTCTATTGATATCAAAAAGGTAAAAGTTATTTACGATACCTTCTCTGAAGAAGTGAAAAAGTGTGCTGATGCAGAACAAATAAACTTGCTATTGTCAATCCATTAAAAAACTTACATCCGTGTCAGTTGCTATTTCTTTTGGAGATTCATTTGCCATAAATAAACGTGACGGTAATTCTCCTTTTAATATAACTTGCTTCCCTTCTACTCTTAACCAACTTCCTTCACGCAATCCTAAAACTGGAAGTTTGTTAAACTTATGAAATTCCTTAATTCTGGTTTCTCGAGTTTCTCCCATATGCGTAGAATTAGGGTCAGGATCTAAATAATGAGGGTTGATATTAAAATCTATTAAATGTAATGTGTCAAAACTCGGAGGATACACAATTGGCATATCATTAGTCGTTTTAATATTTACGCCTATAATATTACTTCCTGCACTTGTCCCAAAATAACGTGTACCTTCATTAATACTACTTTTTAAAACTTCTATCAGATTATTTTTATATAACTGATTCACAAGTTCAAATGTATTTCCTCCTCCAGTAAAAATTCCTCGACATTGTTGAATGGCAGTAGTAGGATTCCCAAACTCATGAATTCCTTTTACTTCTATATTGATTTTAGCAAAACCTTTTTTAGCGATGGCAGTATATTCATCATAAGTGATTCCTCCAGGACGAGCATAAGGAATAAATAGTATTTCGGAAATCCCTTTAAAAAACACACTCAGTTCTGGCAATATATATTCTAAATATCCCTTTCCATGAACTGTCGAAGTACTTGCTATTAATAAATTTTTCATGAATATATTTTTATTATTTTTATCTGTCACATGCATTCGCATAAATCATTTTTTGGTTTAATAATGATTTTTTTTATGCTCGTTTCATCAAAAATATTTTTATCAAAAATAATCAAAATAACGCTTTAACAAAAGTTTACAATTGCTTTAATATATTTTTAGCATTTAAAAATAGTAATTTGTATCAATGAAAAACTTGCTAACCACAATTTTGTTCTTTGTATTCATTCTTACTAGCTACTCACAAGATCAGTTGAGTAATATTAAAGGTGTTATAACACACTTCGAAACTCCTGTTCAAGATATTCATATCTTGAATATTACTTCCAATAGAGGTGCTATAAGTGATTTAAATGGACGTTTTGAAATTGATGTAAAAGTAAATGACATCTTATTCATTTCACATTTAGAATATACATCGAAAAAAGTAATTGTGGAACAAATTAATATAGAAAATAAACTCTTGAAAATCTATATTGAACCTTTAACTAACTATTTAGAGACTGTTGAACTAAAAAACCACAACCTATCAGGAAATTTACTTGAAGACACCAAGGATGTAGCTATCGATACCATCCTTAAAATATACGCCCTTCAACGAGAATTCATGAAATTGGCATCAATGCCAAGTATGAAATCAAGTACTTATGAGGTAAATTATGAAAAGCCAATAATGAATCATGTAGATCCAACATATATGGGAGGTGGAGTTAGTATAGGTGGAATTCCAATGAGAGATAAAGAAAATGAATTAAGAAGTGAATTAAGGCTTAAAAAGAGTATATCTGATAGGATTATTAATGAATTTGGAAAAGATTATTTTTTTCTCAGGAAAGTAAAAATATCTTGAATTAAAAGAATAAAAAAAGCCGTTGATTACTCAACGGCTTTTTAATAAAGAATTTCTAAAATATTAGAATTGATAATTTAATCCTAAACTAAAGTTAGTTCCCAATTGACCTAATTGTTGAACTTCCGAAGAATATGTAAAACGAGATCCTGCTTGAGCAGTACCAGTAGATGCTAAAGTAACATCAGGATATACATCAAACATGTTATTCATAATCCCAGTCATTGATAACTTATCAGTGAACTTATAACTCACACTGAAGTCAGTAGTTAATTTAGAACCTAATTCTTGGTCATCTTCAGGACCATTAGGAGAAGTAATTGTTACTTTTCCAAACATTGTATTGTATAATCCAAAATTAAACTTCTCACCTACTAAATCTAAACCTAATAAAATTTTAGATTTTGGTCTAGCACTCGTAATTAATCCTTGCTCAATACGAGAAAAGATGTCATAACCATTCTGTGATAAAGCATCTGGAGTATTTATCGCATCAATTTCAGTTTTGTTGAAATTAGCAGCAAGACTTGCATTTAATTTAGAAGACTCTCCAATTTCAATATTTCTATAATTGAATACAATATCAGCACCAGTAGTTTTAGTATCTCCTGCATTGATAAATACTTGTACAGCTACAACACCATTATCTTCTAAAATTTGCTCAACTGCATTAGTTGTAGTATCATCACCATCAGCACCAATTTGAGAAGAGAATAATACTCTATCCTCAACTTTTATTTGATAAAAATCTACAGACGCAGAGAAGTTTCTATCAAATTTATACGTTAAACCTCCAGAAATATTCTTAGATGTTTCAAATGTCAAACTTGGAACCCCAAGAGCCGCTACTGCTGGATTATTATTTGCTAGAGTTCCCTGTAATAATGGTTCTGGTGAACTCGCAACAATAATATATTGTGTATTTGTTAAGTGACGTTGATGTAAAGTAGGTGCTTTAAATCCAGTACTATAAGAACCTCTAACAGCTCCTTTTTCACCTATTTTATAACGTCCATTAACTTTAAAAGAAAAGTTAGTGTCTTCTATATCTGAATAGTCTTCAAAACGTCCAGCAACACCCAATAAGAATGCATCAGAGATATCATAATCCAATCCAGCATATAATGCTACATTATAACGACTAAATTTTCCAGCTTCTTCTGGTTTTACTCCTGCAAATGAATCTGATCCAGCTCCCCAATAAGATAACGGATTTCCTTCAACAGCTTCAAAATTTTCTTTTTTCCTCTCAAATCCAAAAGATGTATTTATAGCGTCCGAAAATGCTTTAGTAAAATCAAAATTCCAAATAACGTTCGATAATTTGTATCCTCCTGGATTAAAAGTTCTTGGAGAAGTTCCAAATTCCGCCAAATAATCTCTGTTTATAGAGTTATTAACTGTATAATCTACACCATTAGATCCATACGTTAAACTAGCATCTAAATTAAAAGTATCATCACCAAACATTTGTGTTGTAATCCCAACACTATTAATATGGTCATTAATTTTCGCTTCAAAAGTAGGTTGGTACCCAATAAAGTTACCTTCTGTTGTAATGAAATTAGCATCCGCTACATCAGTTCTCCAATATGGAGCTCTGTAATATGCGAAACTACGTCCAGTTCTTTTCGTATATCCGTGGAATGAATAAAATTCAGCATTCTCTCCTAATGGATGAGATAAATTTACAAAGATATCACCTTTCTCCATATCAGGTTGTCCTACATGCATTCCAGCAGTTGGATTAGCAGCTAACCATGCTATTTCATAATCTCTTGTTGCTCCTTCTGCAGCAGCGTTCCCGACATTTCCAGCTCTATTAGTTAACTTTTGATTGTAATACCCTAAAGTTAAATTAGCATAACCTCCTTCACCAAAAGCAAAAGTTGTATTAAAATCTGTTGCGAAGTTAAAACCATCACCTTCAGAAGTAATTCCAGTTTTTGCACTAAAAGTAGAGAACTGAGTGTCTTTTTTCAATATCATATTGATTACACCTGCAATCGCATCAGAACCGTATTGTGCAGAAGCTCCATCTCGAAGTACTTCAACTCTCTCAATAGCAGCAACTGGAATACTTTTTAAATCCACTCCTACTTCTCCTTTACCAGGAGTTCTGTTTAAATAAACTTGTGCACTTTGATTTTTACGCTTACCATTTACAAGCACTAATGTTCTACTTGGACCTAATCCACGTAAATCTGCTGGATCATAATGAGCCGAAGCATCAGAAATTGCTTGATTTTGTGCGTTAAAAGAAGGTACTTTAAATGTTAACATTCTTTCTAGCGTTGGTTTACCACTAGCTGTTAATTCTTCAACACCAATATTGTCAACTGGTACTGGAGAATCAAGAATAGTTCTCGGTTTTGATCTGTTTCCTGTAATAATAACTTCCTCTAGTTCAAGACCAGAAGTCATAACAGCGTTAACAGTAGATGAACCATCCATAGTAACTTCCTTGTCTTCAAAACCAACAAAAGAGTAAACAACAACATCTCCTTGAGAAACATTTAATAGATAGTTTCCTTCGAAATCTGTTTGAGTACCATTAGTGGTTCCTTTAACAAGCACAGAAACTCCAGGTAGAGCATCATTGCTTTCGTCTGTAACATTACCATTTACTTCATACATTTGCGCAAAGGCAGAAAACGATATGAAAAATAGCATTGTCAAAAAGTAATTTTTTAAATTCATAATAGTATTTGATTAGTTAATATGTGCGAATATATCAAAAATTACTTCTGAAAAAATATTTTTTGTACTTTTTATGTTAAATTATCATAAAATTCTCACTAATTCTAAATAAATTTTATGAACACTTAGACAATTATTTATAAAGTTCTGCTGAATTTCAAATTTAGAGAGTAAAATTTTCTTGAAATTGAATAAAGTTTTAGCACTAAAATTTAAATGTTAATCCTGTAATAATAAAGTTTCCATTGGGTTATAAGAGGAGGTATATATCAATTCCAATAAGTGTTAAAGAAAATGAATTAAGAAGTGATTTAAGGCTTAGAAAGAGTATATCTTATAGGATTTTAATAAATTTGGAAAAGATTATTTTATTGAGGAATTAAACATTCCAGAAGATGAAATCCATCTTTTTATAAGTTATTGTGAAACGAATCAGATTATTGAACTTTATAAAAATGATGAGATATTGCGAGTATTGACAATTTTCACTCAAGAAAGCAGAATATATATATATATATTGAATTATAAAAAGTGAAGTATAGTCTGCTGGAAGGCTATAGTTTCTTATTTATCTAAAAAAGGCTGCCAATTGGCAGCCTTTTTTAGATAAATAAGAAAAACTAAATTCTATAATAAAGTAGAAGTCATACTTTTAGTACCATCTGCAGCAACAGTAACTTCAAATTCTACAGCAAATTTTGTCATATCCATAATAACAATAACTTCTTCTTCAGTAGTCGCTGAATTCTGAACAGTCAATGTTACGAGTATACTAGCATTATCGCCCCAATAATCATCTATAACTAAAGAATAAATACCTGCATCTAATTCAGCTAAACTAATATCCAAGGCTTCAAAATTAGTAGTGCCATCCGAAGAACTTAAAACATCTGTATAAGTGTCTTCTGTGCCATTGACAAAGTATAAGTCATAATCATAATAATCATTACCCCAAACCGCTGTAATTAATGGTTTATCTACTTGAAATAATTCTTTATTAGCCACATCCACTAATACAATTCCAGTAGAAGAAGCAATCGATACTTCATACAATCCATCATTTAAGAACTCAATAATTGAAGTTCCATTAGTTTCTTCAGCTAAAACTGTAGCGTCATTTAGAGTATAATCCATGTCTAAAATAGCTGAACTTCCATCTCGAGTTACATTAAAAACAACATCTATGTCAGTTGTTAAAGCATTATTTAATCCAACAGTTACAACATCAGAATCACCTACAACAAGGTAAGTAGTTGTCTCAGCAGCATCATCAGTTTCTATAAAAACTGCATTTTCAGTTGTAGTTATAGTCTGAGTGATTACGTCTACCATATCGTCATTATTATCACAACTTATTAGTAAAATAAGTGGTAACAATAGTAATAGTTTATAAATAATATTAATTTTTTTCATCATGTTTTATTTTAATGTGAATGTTAATCTACCAAATACATATCGCCCGTTAAATCCAAACTGCGAAGTTCTACGAGAAAATATAAATTGATCTCCGTATTGACTTCCTTCTAAAGGAACTTCGTCTGGATAAACATCTAATAAATTGTTGGCTCCAACAGTTAATTTTAAAGCTTCTGTAACTTCATAACCAAAAGTTAAGTCAGTAACTATTTTTTCTCCATATTCAACTGGAGTAGTAGAACCTCTAAAATCAGGATCATTTACAGAACCAAAATACACATTACGCAGTAGTGCATTAAACTTTCCATTTTTATAACTATGTGTTAAATTAAATTTAGTTCTAGGCATTGCATCTTCAATATAACCAACATCAGAATCAGATAAAATTGGAGTACCAAAAATTTCTTTAATATTCTTAACCTTAGTTTTAGAAAATGTTCCAGATAATGTATTGTTTAATGTTCCATCGCCTAAAGAGGTTTTATGATCTATAACAATATCCAAACCTTTAGATTCTGTATCTATACCATTAGTAAAAAATCTAGCAGTTCCTGCTGCTGCTGCATCAAAAATTGATTGTTGTTCTGGAGTACTTGGACTGTAAGATCTTGTTCTTACAACTCTATCATCAACATTTACCATATAACCATCAACTGTTAATTTTATTCCAGCATCTGGTAATTTAGCAGTAAACCCTAAACTAAAGTTTTGAGATGTCTCCTCTTTTAAATTTGG
Source organism: Flavobacteriaceae bacterium (assembly GCA_034111625.1). Lineage (GTDB taxonomy): Bacteria > Bacteroidota > Bacteroidia > Flavobacteriales > Flavobacteriaceae > Urechidicola. The sequence goes on from JAWUWX010000005.1 coordinate 57,363, forward strand.
AATACTTAATAAGTCTGCTAGCCTACTATTGTTTGCGAAAGTTCCTTGTTCTGTTGGAATACCTTGTACAAACTGTGTAGCTGTTGCATTAAAATAAATCTGATGCATATCTGGCGCTCTAAATCCTGTACTTACGGCTCCACGAAATGCAAAATTATCGGAAACTTTAAATCTTGATGCAATTTTCCAAGTAAATGTATCTCCAAAATCATTATAATTTTCATAACGTAAAGCGGTACTTAATAAAAATGCCTCAGATAAATCTGCTTCAAGATCTAAATAAGTAGCATAACTGTTTCTATTTTGATCTACTTCATTTTCTGGTCTATAACCAGGGAATACTTGAGAACCACCAGGAACATTTCTTCCGAAATAACTTTTAACTTTGTCGGCATCATCTGTTAAATTATTTATAGGCTCTCCAAATATATCATAGGTAGTATAAGATGATTCCTCACCAGCTACTAATTGATAATTTTCAATACGATACTCCGCACCAAAAGCAACATTCAATCCTTCAAAGGTATCATCGTAAAATTTAGATAAATCTAAATTAGAAGTGTTTTGAGTAAAAGAAAATCCTCCTGCTTCAAATTCTCTTGGAGATGATGCTCCTAAAGTAGCATTTACAGTATTCTTAATTGTAAAGTCAAAACTATTAGTTCCATACGTGTTAGAGAAATCTATATCCCAATCACCTATTTTACCTTTTATTCCTGCAGCAATAGATTTATCTAATACACGAGATGCTATATGAGGTAAAAAACCATTAGCTAATGCTGCTGTATTACCTCTTCCATCTGAATAAGCTGGTCTTCTAAAAAATCCTGCCGCTAATCCATCTCTAAAACTTAATCCTCCAAAAGAGTAAAATGTAGCACCGTTATCATCTAACGGTAATTCCATATTCATCATAAATTGACCAGTACGTAATTTAGATTGACCTACTTTCATTCTAAAATCATCACGAGTCAATCCTCTTGCTGCTAATTCGTAATCTGTAATAGGTGATGAATTTGCAGTATTACCTACAAATGTATCACTGTCTGAATTAATAATGTTTAAGAAGTCATCTCCATTAGCAATACCAGCATCATAAACTGCTTGTAAAGAAGGATCTAATCCACCTACATAAGCAGCTAAAGCGCTCGGATTCATAGCAAAGGCTTGGTCATATCCTAATGTACGTGTAGCGACATCAAACATTGTGTAAATTGGTTTACCCATAGAGTCACTTCTGTTAGTCGCTCCTCTAGTTGATAGAGATCCTGTAAAGTTAATATAACCTCCATCATCACCTAGGTCTAAACCATAGTTAGCGTCGATTTGGAATTTTTCACCATCAACACCACCTTCATTGTATTGTTCAGAATGCTCACTAATGTTAGCTCCTGTATTAAGATTTAGTGTTAATTCATTGGTTGCTTTTTTAAGGACAATGTTAATTACACCAGCAATAGCATCTGATCCATATTGTGCAGCTGCTCCATCTCGTAAAACTTCAATTTTAGCAATAGATGCTGTTGGAATAGAATTCATATCTGTTCCTACTGTACCAGTACCTACTGTACCATTTACATTTACCAAAGCAGATTTGTGACGTCTTTTACCATTGATTAAAACCAATACTTGATCTGGTCCTAAACCTCTTAAAGAAGCAGGATCAACATGGTCTGTACCATCAGAAACTGTCTGAGTAGTTGATGTAAAAGAGGGAGCAACTACATTAAGGATTCCTGTAATAGTAGTTTGTGGTCCCGAAGCTGCAATCTCAGCCATATCAATAATATCTACTGGAACAGGCGTATCAATAATAGTACGTCCTTTGCTCCTAGATCCTACTAGAACAATCTCGTCTAGTTCTAAACCTGAAGACATAACAGTGTTGACAGTAGATGAACCATCCATAGTAACTTCTTTGTCTTCAAAACCAACAAAAGAGTAAACAACAACATCTCCTTGAGAAACATTTAATAGATAGTTTCCTTCGAAATCTGTTGAAGTACCATTTGAGGTTCCTTTAACAAGTACTGAAACTCCAGGTAGAGCATCATTGCTTTCATCTGTAACATTACCATTTACTTCATACGTTTGCGCAAAGGCAGAAAACGATACAAAAAAAAGTATACTTAACAAGAACTTGTAATTTTTTTTCATTTGGGGGTTTTTTAAATTAAAAAATTAAAATTTTTATCAAATTTAAACTTTAATTCGCATTTAATCTAAAAAATAGCTCTCTAATCTAAAAAATAGCTCTCTCCTTGATTTATTCAATTGTCATCAAGTTTATAATAATTATATATATTTAAACACTATTTCTTTCTAAACATAAAATAAAAACCAACTAAAATCATAGGTATACTAAGCAATTGGCCAGTATTCAATCCAAGGTTAAACATAGATTCAATTCCTCCCTGCCCTTCTTTAAAAAATTCAATAAAAAGTCTTACTGACCATAATAAAACCATAAACAAACCAAATAAATAACCTGGTCTTTCTTTTTTATCAGTTTTCCAATATACAAACCATAGAATTAAGAACACTCCTAAGTAACTTAACGACTCAAATAATTGTGTAGGATATCTTGCAGGAACGCTTGCTAATACTTCTTTATAATTCGAACTATTTCCAATTAATTGATACGCATCTTCATAATTATTCTTATTAGTGATTTTCATTGCTTCATTTTTACCAATATCATTCCTGATAAATTTAACTCCGAGAGGTGAATTAGTAATTTTCCCAACAATCTCAGAATTCATAAAATTACCAAGTCTTACGAACATTGCTCCAGATGCTACAGGAACAACGATACGGTCAAGAATCCATAAAACACTTTTGTACTTATATTTTCTACGATATAAAAGCATTGCTACAATAATCCCTATAGCTGCTCCATGACTTGCTAATCCAGCATACCCAACAAATGAATATCCTTCAATAAAGCCAAATAGCGTTCCATTAGGATTTTTAGCAATAGGTAAGAATATTTCTATCAAGTTGTTTTTATAACTATCCCAATTGTAAAAGAATACTTCTCCTAGCCTTGCTCCTGCTAATGTTGCAATCACAACATACATAAATAGAGAATCCACATGTTCTTCAGGAACATTCTCGTTCCTGTAGATTTTCTTCATTATTTGTATTCCTAGTAAGAAAGCAATAACAACCATCAACCCATAATAACGTATTGGTAAAGGTCCTATTCTAAAAATTTCAGGTGATGGATTCCAATCAAAGGCAAGTTGTAACATATATCTATTTTAAATTATTTTTTATCTTTTTTTTCAGGAACTGGATCATATCCACTATTTCCCCAAGGGTGACAACTGAAAATTCTTTTTATAGCCAAGATTCCTCCAGAAAACAATCCATGCTTCTGCAAGGCTTCAATTGCGTAATGTGAACACGTAGGCGAATATCTACAAGAAGATGGTGTATAAGGCGAAATGGCCATTTGATAAAATCGTACAAACCAAATAAATGGAACTGCAATAATTTTTGTCAGATTCCGAAACATTAATTTACAGAAAAAGTTGTACCGTCCTTACCATCTTTCAATTGAATTCCCATTACAAGCAATTCATCACGTATCTTATCTGATAAAGCCCAATCTTTATTGTCTCTAGCATCTTTTCTCATTTGAATCAACATATCAACAACACTTGAGAGCTTGTCTTCACCATTAGCAGTATCTACATTATTTTTCAATCCTAACACTTCAAATACAAATGCATTCATTGTATCTGTAAAATCCTTTAAATCATCAACAGAAATTGTTTCCTTTCCATCTTTAATTAAATTGATAGATTTTGCTCCTTCAAATAAATTAGAAATTAAAACTGGCGTGTTAAAATCATCATTCATAGCGTCATAACAACTTTGTTTCCATGATTGTATATTCACTGTCGAACTTTCATAAACCTCTAAACTATTTAAAGTTTTCATTGCTTCCATCAACTTATAAAACCCTTTTTCTGCTGCTAATAAAGCTGCATCAGAAAAATCTAAAATACTCTTGTAATTTGCTTGTAGCATAAAGAATCGAACAACACTTGGTACATACGCTTTGCTCAAATGCTCATTTTCTCCTGTGAAAAAATCATTGGGCAAAATAAAATTACCAGTAGATTTTGCCATTTTCTGACCATTCAAGGTCAACATATTAGTATGCAACCAATAATTAACAGGTGCTACTCCATTTTTAACTTGTGATTGTGCAATTTCACATTCGTGATGAGGAAATTTTAAATCCATTCCTCCTCCGTGAATGTCAAATGTTTCTCCTAAATATTTCGTACTCATCGCACTACACTCTAGGTGCCATCCTGGAAAACCATCACTCCAAGGTGAAGGCCAACGCATTATATGGCGCTCGTCTGCTTTTTTCCAAAGTGCAAAATCTTGAGGATTTTTCTTTTCCGATTGTCCTTCAAGAGTTCTAGTATTATGAATAGAATCTTCTATATTTCTACCAGACAAAATTCCGTATTGCTCTGTTTCATTGTATTTTAATACATCAAAATATACCGACCCATTCTTTTCATACGCCAATCCTTTTGACAAGATATCTTTAATAATTTCAATCTGTTCAACAATATGTCCTGTTGCGGTAGGCTCAATACTTGGCGGAAGAAAATTAAATGTATTCAACGTATTATGAAAGTCAACTGTATAGCGTTGTACAATTTCCATAGGTTCCAATTGCTCTATACGTGCTTTTTTAGCAATTCTATCTTCTCCTTCATCTGCATCATTCTCAAGATGTCCAGCATCCGTAATATTGCGTACATATCTGACTTTAAAACCAAGATGCAATAAGTAACGAAATATCATGTCAAATGACATGAATGTACGCACATTTCCTAAATGAACATTGCTATAAACTGTAGGTCCACATACATACATTCCAACCATCCCTACATTTATTGGTGTAAAGACTTCCTTAGATTTAGAAAGGGAATTGTATATTTTTAGTGAATTCGTTTTATATAAATCCATAAATGATTTGTGCTATTTATTTGTCGTAAAAATAGTAAGATTCTATCTCAGTTCAAAACAATATATTCTTTTTAAAAAAAATCATATTTTTACAAAACTATAAAACTCTAATTTTAAAAATTTGAATAGTATTCATAATACTTCAGTTGATAAATTTGTTAGCGAGATTTTAAATAGCAATATTAGTTATTTAAGTCGTGCTATCACACTAGTTGAGAGTAATAATAGCAAGCATCAGGCAAAGGCAAATCTAATTTTAGAACAATGCCTCCCTCATTCCAATAAATCCGTAAGAATAGGAATTACTGGAGTTCCTGGAGTAGGAAAAAGCACCTTTATTGAAGTTTTCGGTAAATACCTGACGCGTCTTGGAAAAAAAGTTGCTGTATTAGCGATTGATCCGAGTAGTAGTATCCAAAAAGGAAGTATTCTAGGTGATAAAACGAGAATGGAAACACTTGTAAATGATGAAAATGCATTTATTCGTCCTTCTCCTTCTGGAGAATCTTTAGGTGGAGTTGCTCGAAAAACTCGCGAAACTATTACACTGTGTGAAGCCGCAGGATTTGATGTGATTATTATTGAAACAGTTGGAGTAGGACAATCTGAAACAACAGTACATTCTATGGTTGATTTCTTCTTATTGTTAAAACTTGCCAATGCTGGAGATGAATTGCAAGGAATTAAACGCGGAATTATTGAAATGGCTGATGCTATTGCTATTAATAAAGCAGATGGATTGAATGTAAAAGAGACGAATCTTGCTAAAACTGAGTTTGCGAATGCTTTACACCTTTTTCCAGCTAAAGAAAGTGATTGGATTCCAAAAGTACTTACTTGTAGTGCATTAGACAATAAAGGTATTGATGCAATCTATAAAATGATTTCTGAATATTTTTCAATGACCAAAAAGAATGGCTATTTTCACCAAAAAAGAAATTCTCAGAATAAAAATTGGCTATTAGAAACAATTGACAATGAGTTAAAAAATGAATTTTATCAAAATGAAAAGGTTTTAGAATCTATGAAAGAATTCATTAAAAAGATAGAAGATCATGAAATTAATCCTTTTCAAGCCGCAAAGGAGATTCTAAAAATTAAAAGATAAATGAATTATCAGTTTACGATTATTGTTCCTGTTTATAATGAAGAAGATAATTTAGATAGAGTTGAAAAAGAACTTTCCGATTATATAAATATTGCTTCTGTAAAAACCAAAATCCTATTTGTAAATGACGGAAGCAAGGATCAAAGCCAAGTAATTATTGAACGAATATGTACTAACAATGATGCCTTTTCATTCATTTCATTTAAAAAAAACAAAGGCTTAAGTGCTGCTATAAGTGCTGGATTTCAAAATGTAGATTCTAAACTGGTTGGATATATAGATTCGGATCTTCAGACTGACCCAAAAGACTTCAATTTACTACTTGAACACATTGATGAATATGATTTAGTCACAGGAGTACGATCCAATCGTAAAGATTCATTTGTAAAAAATATGTCTTCTACAATTGCCAATGTGATTCGACGTACATTCACGCATGATGGAATGGACGATACAGGTTGTCCATTAAAAATAATAAAGACAGATTACGCAAAAAAAATTCCAATGTTTAAAGGTTTACATCGTTTTTTACCTGCGATGATTCTTCTTCAAGATGGAAGAATTAAACAGATTCCTGTTAAACATTTTCCACGTATTGCTGGAGAAGCAAAATATGGCCTTTGGAATAGATTGATAGGTCCATTAGTCGATTGCTTCGCATATCTATGGATGAAGAAAAAATACATCAATTATAATATCGAAAAAAGAGGCTAATGAAAGCTTGGATGATATATAGTATTGGTTTCTTTGCACAAATCTTATTTTCAGGACGATTATTGGTTCAATGGACACTGTCAGAACGAGCAAAAAAAGTGATTACTCCTTCTCTTTTTTGGCAAATGAGTCTGATTGCATCATTCTTGCTCTTTGTTTATGGATATTTAAGAGATGATTTTGCCATTATGCTTGGTCAGGCACTTACTTATTTTATTTACATCAGAAACCTCCAATTGCAAGGAGAATGGCAAAAATCACCGAAAGTTGTACGTGGATTTCTCTTTATTTTCCCTCTACTACTTATAATCTATTATTATAACAACAATACATTTGACTTAGACAATTTACTGAGAAATGAAGCAATTCCATATTGGTTACTTGTTTGGGGAATTGTCGCTCAGGTAGTTTTCACACTTCGATTTATCTATCAATGGATATACTCTGAAAAAAACAAAGAGTCTATTCTGCCATTTGGCTTTTGGATGTTGAGTTTGATTGGCTCTGGAATGATTCTGTTTTATGCTATTTTAAGAAAAGATCCTGTATTATTTATCGGGCATATTTTCGGAAGTATGGTTTACATAAGAAACTTAATATTACTACGAAATGATAATTAAATACATTGAAAATCATCCAGTAACATCAATTGTTCTCTTCAGTTTACTGCTATTATTACCCAATCTTAATTCGGCAGTACTGACCATTATGGAGGCTCGTAATTTTATTACTGCAAGAGAAATGGTTCTTGATGGGAATTGGATTTTAACAACTATGAATGGGAATCCAAGATATGAGAAACCTCCGTTTCCTACTTGGATGACGGCAATTTCAGGGATGTTATTTGGGATGAAAAGTTTATTTGCATTGAGATTACCAGCAGCATTAATGGTTACATTCTCTGGGTTTTTTATATACTTATTTGCCAAAAAACTTACTAAAGACCAAATTTTAAGTACAATCATTGGATTCATATTTATCACCTCTTTTTACATTATTGGCATCATCAACGAAGCGCCTTGGGATATTTTCACACATGGATTTATGATTGCTGCTATTTATTTTCTTTTCCAATTTTTCGAAACCAATACCGCTATTTGGAAGAATGCAATTCTCGCAGGAATATTAGGTGGATTATCGCTCATGAGTAAAGGTCCTGTGTCATTATATGTACTCTTACTGCCATTTCTCATTTCTTATGCTATCCTCTTTAAATTTAAGCATTTTAAAGGCAAAGCGCTACCTCTCTTGACATTTATAATTCTAATGTTCGCAATCGGAGGATGGTGGTTTATCTATGTAAGAATGGTTGACAATGAGGCTTTTATTGAAATTGCAAAAAAAGAGACCTCACGATGGGGAAGTTATAACGTAAGACCTTTTTATTATTATTCGAGTTTCTTTGTCCAGTCAGGAATATGGGCAATATTGGCATTAGTTGGGTTAATATATCCTTATATAATCAAACGTGTAACTAATAAAAAAATCTATAAATTTACTTTCCTTTGGACAATTATTACGTTGATTTTATTATCTATCATTCCTGAGAAAAAATCACGATATTTAGTTCCTATCTTATTTCCATTAGCGATAAATACTGGATTGTATGTCTATCATTTAATTCTGAATTTTAAAGATTTTAAGTCAAAAAGAGACTCTTTCCCTGTTTACTTCAACTTCGGGTTTTTCGGATTACTTGGCTTCGCAATTCCAATCGCTGCATTGATTATACTAAAAGAAAGGCTAGATGGTTTATGGATTCCTTTTGGATTGTTATCAGCATCTATGATAGCAATTGGTTTCTATCTTTTTAAAAGCCTTAAAAGTAAAAATATTAAAAATGCTTTTTATGGCCAAGTTACTTTTATGTTAGCCTTTTTAGTTTTCGGAATGCCTCTTTCTAAAGCATTACATGACACTACTTCATTTAAAAATATCAGTGATTTAAAAAATGAGATTGAACGTGAGCAAAACATTAAATCATATGCTTTTAAAGGATTAACTCCTGAATTGTTATGGTATTATGGCAATACTATTGAAAAAATCACAACTACACTTCCTTTAGAAGATACGCTTGGAATCTTAGTTAAGAAAGTTGATGAAAAGGAATTTAAACAATTAACTGAAGGTTACAAGGTTGAATTAATTGAAACGTATGATTTAAATCATTTTAAGAAAAAAAGAATTCGACTTGAAAGAGACTACTATCTAATTACTAAAAACACTATTTTTGACTAAATTTTCCATTTATGAATTTTAAAGATTTTACTCGTACAGAAACCCTTAGTTTTATTTTTTTACTGCTAGTGTATACTTTGGGTATTTACTTTTCCAATACTGATATTGAATACTTCAATACTTCATATGCACAAGAAGATGGTTTTGCAGAGTATGGAACTGCCTTTATACTAGGATGTATAAGTTTGTTTTTAACCACAAGACTTTTCAAATTATGGTCCGTTAAGCCAGCAATATGGAAAATTGGGGTCATAGGAATGGCATTAATATTTTTATTTGGTGCAGGTGAAGAGATTTCTTGGGGTCAACGAATTTTTGATGTAGAATCTTCAGAATATTTTAAACAGAATAACGCACAACAAGAGACCAATCTACATAATATGGTTGTTGGTGAAACGAAAATAAACAAACTCGTTTTTAGCAAAATATTAACGATTGTGTTGGTTATTTACTTACTTATTCTCCCCTTTCTATATCGCAGTATTACTTCGATTAAAAAATTGGTAGACTCGTTTGGAGTTCCCATACCACAATGGAAGCATACGATTGCGTTTTTACTCGCTACTGCATTAATATTTCTAATTCCATCTGAAGAAAAGTGGGAATTGTATGAATTGGCATTTGCAGTAATATTCTTTTTAATATTCTTAAACCCTTTTAATAGTTTCGTTTATAAGCAGAAATAATTTTACGAAAGATATTTTGTTGAAAAATATTTCCACACCTTATACATTAGTGTTCCATTAATAATTCCTACCATAAATCCGAAAAGCACATCTGCAGGAAAGTGAACTCCAATATAGATACGGCTATACCCTACTAATATCGCCCATAAAATTAAAAAGCAGGAGAAATACTTAAGGTGCTTTCTAAGTATCAATGAGAAAAATACTGCTAGAGAAAGTGCTGTCGAAGCATGTGCAGAGAAAAATGAAAATCTACCTCCACAAGAAGGTTTTACAAGTCTTATTAAGTTTTTAATATTTTCATTATGGCAAGGCCTTAATCTTTCAAAACCGTATTTAAAAATATTTGCTAATTGATCAGAAATGGTAATTACCAATATTAGTACCAATAGCGTAAAGACTAATTTTTTTAATCCAAAAGACCTATAAACTAAATATAAAACGAAAAGATAAACAGGAATAGATGTAATCGCATTAGTCATTAATAGCCAAAAACCATCCCAATTTTCTGACCCTAAATTATTAAGGTATATTAATAGTTCTATATCAATTTCTTTTATTCTCTCTAACATAAAACTATCAATCTCCTAAATTATTTTTTATTAGCAGGATACATCTCTAATTCGAAAATTAAATCCGTTTTTGGAGGAACTCCTGACCCTCCAAATTCACCATATGCTAAATGATATGGAATAAAAAGAACTGCTTTATCTCCATAATACATTTCTTGCAGGCCTTCTTTAAACCCTTGAACCAATTGCGCTTCCATACTGTAAATATTTGGGAAAGGCTCATAACTAACTTTGGGGTTGTATTTCAGGTACTTTTCAGCCACATCTTTATAATTGGTCGCCAATAACTCTCCATCGGTAAAATATGCAGCATAATGAATTAATATACTACTACCGATGTTTGGCTTTGGACCTTCTCCTTTTTTCTCAAAATAAATTTTCAAACCAGAAGATAGTTCCTTCGCTTCTGCCTTATATTTTTCCATTTTACGAAGAAAACCTTCTTTTCTATCATCAATTTTTTGAAATTGCTTGTCAAAAACCTTAAATGCATTAAAACTCTTAGCAGCTCTTCCTTTTCTTACAATAACAACTTTATTCATTACCGTATTTACCGTTGTCGAATTAACAACATCTTGCCCTTTTACAACTTCTCCAAATACAGAATGTTTCCCGTCTAATTGTGGCTGAGGACTAAGTGAAATAAAAAATTGGCTGCCATTAGTTGAAGGCCCTGAATTGGCCATTGACAATATTCCAGGTTTATCATGCTTTAATAATAACCCTCCTAAAGAATCTGCTGGAAATTCATCGACAAACTTATATCCTGGACCTCCCAAACTATTTCTCAATGGATCTCCACCTTGTAGCATAAAGTCGCTGGAATCTCCATTGGCTTTACTTATAACTCTATGAAAAACCATTCCGTTATAAAACGGTTTTCCTCTCATCGAATCCGTCACTCTCATGTTTGTCCCTTCAGCTAAAGAAACAAAATTACCAACAGTTATAGGCACATTTTTATAATCCAATGACAATAAAATATCTCCATTATCAGTCTGAATATCAACATAAAGACCATCACTTAAGTCCCTATATTTCGCATCCTGAACTTGACAAGAATACAAGAAAATCAATCCAATAACACCTACAAACTTTAACTTCTTCATTATTTTATAATTTCTAACAATTCTACTTCAAATACTAAAGGCATAAATGGCTTTATTACTCCAGCTCTGGGAGTTGCTCCATAGGCTAGTTCCTGTGGAACGAAAAATTTATATTTAGAACCTACATTCATTAGTTGCAATCCTTCAATCCATCCTTTTATTACCTGAGTTACTTGAGTTTCATAAGGCACGCCTTTATCCACTGAACTATCAAATACAGTACCATCGAGTAAAGTCCCATGATAATGTACTTTTACTCTAGAATTTTCTATAGGTTTTTGACCATTTCCTTGTTTAAGAACGATGTATTGTAACCCACTATCGGTAACTTGAACATTTTCATTAGATTTATTTTCTTCAAGAAATTTTTCTCCTGATATTTTTATTTCTTGATATTTCAACTCTGCCTTTTTAGCAGCTTCTTGTTGTCGTTTCATCCTAAAATAGTCCCCTAAAATCACACTTATATCCTTCTCCTGAAGTAGCAAGTTTATAGAGTCCATTCCATTTTTATATCCTTGAACAAAAGCATCCTCATTTACTTCGCTGAAATTTTTCTTTAACTTTATTGCCATATCCATTCCTACTGCATAACTTACAGAGTCCAATTCTGTTTCTAATGATGTTATCGATGAATTCTGACCATTACAAGACATCAAAGTTGATACTGTAATAACTACTACTAAAAATTTAATTACTTTCATTCTTTCTATTTATTTTATTTAATTTAACTTTATATATTAACGGTTGTTTTATTCCAATTTTCTCTTTGTCTCCGGAAAAACCAAAAGCACTAAATGATGGAAATAAAAAAACAACTTCTTCTTTTTCTTTCATCAACTTTAAGCCATTTTGAATTCCCGACTCTATATTCTCTTTATCTATATTATATTTTTGCACTCCTAAAGTTTCATTTGAATAAATAACATTGTCCAGCAAGTCCGATATTTCATATTCAAATTCTACTTCATCACCTATACTTGGTATTGGATTGGTCTCATCACTTTGAATGAGATATTTATACCAAAAACCATTAGGAGAGTTGTAATAATTACTTGCAGAATCTCGAGCAATATAGTACTTTATAGCATCTTCTTCAATAAAATTTATTTTCTTATTTAAATTGACTGATTCAACCATAAAAGATTGTGTATGATGGCTTACAGGTTTGCGTGGCGTAGGCCATGAACAAGAGTACATAAGTAACAATACTAATATAAGACTATATCTTCTCATTTGATTTTTCCAATTCATTTTTATATACTGGAAGTAAACTTAAAAAAAACGGAATAGTATCTTCCATAGACACCTCAGATCTTCCTCCTGACGCATTATCATGTCCTCCACCATTATAGTGATTTCTGGCAAATTTATTTACCGAAAAACTCCCTTTGGATCGGAAAGATATTTTTATAATATTCTGCTCTACATCTTCTATAAAAATAGCTGCAAATATTACTCCTTCTAACGATAGTGCATAATTTACAACTCCTTCTGTATCTCCTTTTTGAAAATTGAATTCATCCAATTCTTTTTGCGTCAAGGTAATATACGCTGTATTAAACTCTTTTTCTACTTTTAAATTGCTTAAGGCTCGGCCTAGTAATTGCAATCTACTATACGAATTTACATCATAAACATTATTATGAATCTGCGCATTGTCAGCTCCTTTATCAATTAAGTCAGCAATGATGCGATGTGTTATACTCGTTGTAGATGGAAAACGAAAAGAACCTGTATCAGTCATAATACCTACATATAAATTGGTAGCGATATTTTCATCTATCTTATCAACTGCTCCCATCATTTTAATAAAATGATACACCATTTGACAGGTAGAACATATTGAAGTATCAGAATAGATATACTTACTTATAGAAGTGTCTGGTTCTTGATGATGATCAATCATGATAAATTCTGCCTCACAATTTTCAACAGTTTTTTGCATATCATTACCTATACGATGTAAAGCATTGAAATCTAACAGAAATATGATTGAAGCCTCAGAAAGGGCTTTTTTTGATTGCTTGTTTTGTTTGTCAAAATAACGAATGGTATCGGAAGATGGCATCCATTTTAAAAAGCTTGGGTAGTCATTTGGTGCAACTACAGTTACATCGTGCTTATCACTTAAGTAGTGATACATCGCAAGCGATGACCCTATCGCATCTCCATCAGGATTCCTATGAGGAATAATTACTATCTTTTGTGGAGAAGATAGTAACTCTTTAATCTCTTTAATCTGTTCTATATTCATACGGTTGCGAATATACAATTAAAAGTTTATTTTGCTCTTTATTATTTAAAAAGAAAAGAGTACATTTGCACCCGATAAAATTTAAATAAAATGGCAACAAATAGAACATTTACAATGCTTAAACCTGATTCAGTTGAAAAAGGTTATGTAGGCGCAATATTAGAAAAAATCAATGCTTCAGGATTTAGAATTGTAGCAATGAAAATGACACAAATGACAACTGCTGATGCACAAGAGTTTTATGCAGTACATAACGAACGTCCATTTTATGGAGAATTAGTTGAGTATATGACTCGTGGTCCTGTCGTTGCAGCAATCTTAGAAAAAGATAATGCTGTTGAAGATTTTAGAGCTTTAATTGGCGCTACTAATCCTGCTGATGCTGCTGAAGGAACAATCCGTAAATTATATGCTGCTTCTATGGGAGAAAATGCTGTTCACGGTTCTGATAGCGATGAAAATGCTAAAATTGAAGGTTTCTTTCACTTTGCTGGTAGAGATCAATTCTAAAGTTAACTTTTTTTTATAAAACATAAAAATCGATTCTAATGAATCGATTTTTTTTGGGTAAAACACATATATTCGCGTCACAACATTGATATAAACTATTATAATAAATGAGTTGTAAAATTGATTATTCTAAGGATAAAGTGATTGCTACTTTTGAAGAAAAAATTAAAGAAAGTGAGATTACAGAAACTTTTCTTAAAATTATTGATACTATTAATATCATCAATATTAATGCAATCATTTTTGACTGCTCCAAAACAATTGATTATACGATTCCTGCAGATTATATGTCAAGAGTAAGAGTAGTTACACGATTTTCAACTACTTGGAATTCTAAATTGGATTTTATTTATGTTACTACCAATAAAGAAATTATCCATATGATGACCGATATTATGAATCATGATCAAGATTTAAAATGGAAATATCATCTTTTTGAAAAAAAAGAAGAAGCATTGCAATTTTTAAATAAAAATTAACTTCAATAATTAATGTTTTTATTCTAATTTGTATTTTATTAATAATCCCTAAATAAAGTTTTATGAAAAACATTATTCTTTTATTATCGGTGTTCCTTGTAAATGCAACTGGTTGTAAATCTAAATCAGAAACTCCTACTTGTATTCAAGAAAAAATTATAGAGATAAGTTCTGCAGAAATATCTAATCCCCCTGCCAAAATCTACCAAGTCAAGTATAATGATGTAACTGTATACTATGTAACTTCTAAATGCTGTGATATTCCTAGCGCATTGTATGATGCTAATTGCAATAAAATATGTTCTCCAGATGGAGGGTTTACTGGAAAAGATGATGGAAAATGTACAGATTTTTTTGATGCTCGAACAAACGAAAAATTAATTTGGGAAGATGAAAGAAAACAAAATAATAAGAAAAAACAATTAAACTAGCATAATTTTAGTAACCAACTCATCACCCATTTCTTCATTGATCATCTTGATGATTTTTTCCTTACCATAACTTAATTCTTCTCGTAGTACTGAAGATTTTAACTTGACAACAAGTGTTTTATTCTGTAGTTTCACACTTTCAGTATAAGAAACTACACCATTACCCATTAATTTTTCCCATGCCTCGCGAATATCCATTTGCTGCATCCCCTTAGTCAAGTTGTTTTCTTTGATTACAACTTTCATCAAGTCTTTTAAACTACCAGACGTATTATCTCTTTTCACCATTCAACTTAAATATTTGATAAGATTGATTCGTTTTTTTTACAACCTCTTCTGTTCTATCCGCATGTGTATCACTGATAAACAATTGCCCGAAATCATCTTGATTGACCAACTCTATAATCTGAGAAACACGTTTCGCGTCTAATTTATCAAAAATATCATCCAATAACAATATTGGTTTCACATTTGATTGATTTTTAATAAAATCAAATTGTGCCAATTTCAGCGCAATTAAAAAAGATTTTTGCTGCCCTTGACTCCCGAATTTCTTTACCGAATATCCACCTATTTCAAATTGTAAATCATCTTTATGAACACCTACACTTGTAAACTGTAAAACCCTATCTTTCTCAAGGCTCTGCATCAATATATCGGTAAGTTTACCGTCATCCAATTGCGTCTTATATTTAAGATCTACTTCTTCCTTTCCATTAGAAATTGCAAGGTAACGCTCCTTAAATATAGGTGCGAACTCTGTTAAAAAGGCTTTCCTCTTTTCATAAATAAAGATTCCATATTGTTCTAACTGCTCATCATACACTTTTAAATTCAACGCATCGAAAGTTCGATTGGCTGCGAAATACTTTAACAATGAATTACGCTGTGATAATACCTTATTATAATTGATTAAGGATTTTAAATAAAGTTTGTCAGATTGAGAAATTACACCATCAATAAATTTTCTACGAGTATCACTTCCATCTGTAATTAAATCTCTATCGGCAGGAGAAATTATAACCAATGGCAAATGACCTATATGATCAGAAAATTTCTCATATTCTTTATCATTGCGCTTAATTACTTTTTTTTGACCTCTCTTTAAACTACATACAATGGTATCCTTTCTATCCTTAATCTCATACTCTCCTTCAATCATAAAAAAGTCTTCATTATGTCTAATATTGTGAGAAGCGACAGGATTAAAGTAACTTTTCCCAAAAGAGAGGTAATAAATTGCATCTAAGACATTGGTTTTACCAATTCCATTATCACCGACAAAACAATTAATCTTGTCCTGAAAATCAAATGATTGAGATTCAAAATTTTTAAAATTAAAGAGGGATAATTTTTCTAAATACATTATTTTACAAGGGTTCAAAAGAGAAAGTGCAAATTATTCATAATTTTGCGATTATAGTGTTTTTACTTTCCAATTAAAAATGATACTTTTGCGCCGACAAATTTACGAAGATAATGGCAACATATAAAAAGAGAGGTAGTAAAAAATTTAAAAACGAAGACGGAGAAGCACAATCTGCTGTCGAAAGAAATAGTGATACAGCAAAAGTATTTAATACTTTAGATGAAACTGCTTCAAAAACTGAAGATTGGGTAATTAAAAACCAACGTAATATCTTTATTGGACTAGGGGTTGTCGTTGCATTAATTTTAGCATATCAAGCGTATACTAATTTTGTTTCTCAACCAAATGAACAAGCCGCAGCAAATGAATTGGCTTTTCCAAAAAAATATTTTGATCAAGCAACGAGTTCTCCTGTTGCTGCAGACTCAATATATACACTAGGGCTTCAAGGGAGTGATGGTAAATTCGGTTTTATTGATATTTCGAATGAATTTTCTGGTACTAATGCTGGAAACTTGGCCAACTATTATGCTGGTATTTCTTATTTGAAAATGAAAAAATATCCTGAAGCAATTGAATTTTTAGAAAAATTCTCTTCTGATGATGAATTATTAGGTCCTATTGCTAAAGGTGCTATTGGAGATGCATTTGCAGATTTAAACCAAGCAGATGATGCTTATGACTATTATGTGAAAGCTGCCAACTTAAGAGACAATGATTTTACAACTCCATTATTTTTATTCAAAGCAGCAAATACTGCAATGGAAATAGAAAAATATGGAAAAGCACAATCAATGTTTGAAAGAATTAAAAGTGATTTCCCAAGTTCAGAAGAAGCTGCTAATATTGACATGTTTATCAATAAAGCAAAATACGCTCAATAATATAACGTATATAAATGGCTACAACCAATTTATCTGAATACGATAAAACAACAATCCCAAACGCGAAGAATCTTCGGTTTGGGATTGTTGTTTCTGAATGGAATGATACTATTACTGAGAATCTTTTTAAAGGAGCACAAGATACTTTTCTTGAAAATGGGGTCTTGCCTGAGAATATTATTCGGTGGGATGTTCCTGGAAGTTTTGAATTGATTTTTGGCTGTAAAAAAATGCTAGAGACTCAACAGGTAGATGTTATCATAGCCATTGGAACAGTTATTCAAGGACAGACTAAGCATTTCGACTTCGTATGTGACGGTGTCACCCAAGGCATCAAAGACTTGAATCTTATATATGACATTCCGACTATTTTCTGTGTGTTGACAGACAATACAATGCAACAATCAATTGATCGTTCTGGTGGGATTCATGGTAACAAAGGTGTAGAGTGTGCCATTGCAGCTATTAAAATGGCAAATTTAGGTTAACCTACTCTATTTTTATTTTAACTTTCTTGTTAACAATTTTTAGGAACTGAAAGGAGGAATTCTTTCTCTTTTTAAGTATCTTTGATTTTTATTCTAATGAAGTCTATTTTAACAAAACATACTATACACTTCATATTTTTACGTATCTAAAAATGGGACTATTAAAATCACGGAAAAATAAACAGTTTGGTTACAAGCCACGTTATTATAATCATGATGGTGATGGTAGCCCTTTTAAAATTGAACAAAAGTTTGATAAATTCCGATCTACCGTTAATGGAAGAGGAAATTTAAAATCAAAATTTGTCAATGCCTTTGATGAGTTAAAGAACCCTCAGGATAGAAATTCAACAAGAATTATCTTACTAATCATTGCAGTCTTATTGTTGATAGCCTTTTATATCATAGATTTTGATTTGTCCATATTCCTGCCTGAAAAATAATGTCAGATATTATCCAACTTTTACCTGATCACGTAGCCAACCAAATCGCTGCTGGAGAAGTCGTTCAACGACCTGCTTCAGTCGTGAAAGAACTGCTAGAAAATGCAATTGATGCTGAAGCGTCTTCTATCAAATTATTGATTAAAGATGCTGGAAAATCATTGGTTCAAGTAATTGATAATGGAAAAGGAATGAGCGAAACAGATGCTAGACTGTCTTTCGAACGTCATGCTACTTCCAAAATTCGTGTTGCTGAAGACTTATTCAATTTACAGTCAAAAGGGTTTAGAGGTGAAGCATTAGCCTCTATTGCGGCAATTGCGCATGTAGAATTGAAAACCAAACAAGAAAATAAAGAATTAGGAGTTTCTATAAAAATTGAAGGGAGTACGATTCAATCACAAGAATTAGTTTCTACTTCCAAAGGAACTTCAATTGCGGTGAAAAATTTATTTTATAACATTCCTGCAAGACGAAATTTTTTAAAATCAAATACCGTTGAGACAAGACATATCATTGACGAATTTCAACGTGTAGCACTCGCACATCCATCGATTGAGTTTTCAATGTATCATAATGAAAGTGAAGTCTATCGTTTAACCTCTAGTAATCTTCGCCAGAGAATAGTGGCGATATTGGGCAAGAAAACGAATGAAAAATTAGTTCCAATTGATGAAATTACAGATGTAATAAGCATCACTGGATTTGTATCCAAACCAGAATACGCAAAGAAAAAAAGAGGCGAACAATTCTTTTTTGTAAATGATCGTTTTATAAAAAACTCTTATTTGCATCATGCCGTTGTAAATGCATTTGACGGATTGCTCGGCTCTGGATATCATCCATCGTATTTCTTGTACTTAACGGTTCCGACAAATACAATTGATATCAATATCCATCCGACTAAAACTGAAATAAAGTTTGACAACGAACAGATTTTATATGCTATTATCCGTTCAACAATAAAGCATAGTTTAGGGCAATACAACGTTGCTCCTGCGCTAGATTTTAATCGCGATTCTGCATTGGATGTTCCGTATGATTTTAAGGATAAGAAATTTCATAAAGAGCCTAATATTACTGTAAATCGAGATTTCAATCCTTTTAAAGCAGACACTCAGAAAGACATACAGTTTCCATATAAAAGAGAAAAAAACTCAGAATGGGAAAGCTTATACACTGGTGTTGACATAAGTACGATTGAAATTGAGACTGAAAATACTGACAATCAATTATTTAATGATAAAGAATCTGTAAGTAAAACACATCAAGTACATCGTAAATATATTGTAAGCACTATAAAATCTAGTGTGATTTTTATACACCAAAATTTAGCACACCAACGTATCTTATATGAAGAATATTTAGAGAATATTACCGTTAAAGATGCCATGAGTCAACAGTTATTATTTCCATTGGAAATAAATTTCAGTAAAGACGATATTATTTTGATTAAAGAAATTGAATCAGACCTAGAAAGTGCTGGATTTTTATTTGATAAAATTAAAGACGAGACAATCGTCGTTAAAGGCATCCCAACAACCATCAATGAAAGCCAAGTGACGATTATTATGGAACAATTATTGGAAGATATAAAAAATGAAATTCCAGAAACAAGTTTCAGTCAACTAGATATTATGGCTAAAAGTCTCGCAAAAAGCATGGCTATAAAAACTGGAACTCTACTCACACCAGCAGAACAAGAAGATATTGTAGGGCGTTTATTTTCATGTAAAGAGCCTAATCACTCTCCGTATGGAAAGCCAACATTTATCTCTATGGACATTAATGAAATTGATAAAAAATTCGGAATATGATGAATAAAATTACTGAAGCGGTAAAACATTTGATAATTATAAATGTTATCTTATTTGTAGCCGTCTTTTATTTCAAGTTAGGTTTTGGTGATGAATTAGCATTGTATTTTCCGAAAAATGAACAGTACGGAATATGGCAATATATCACGCATATGTTCATGCATGGAAGCCCTATGCATTTACTATTCAATATGTATGGTTTATGGGCTTTTGGGACTCCTCTTGAGCAAATGTGGGGAAGAAATAAATTCTTGTTTTTCTATTTTTCTGCAGGATTAGGTGCTGGAGCTATTTACACATTGGTCAATTATTATCAATTTATTGGTGTTTATGACCAGTTGGTCAATATGGGAGTTTCAGCAAGTGATATTCAAAATATTTTAAACACAGGAAGTTATAACGAAGCCGCTATATCAATTTCAAATGAGAAAATGACAGACTTTTACATGACTTACCATACTCCTGCAGTAGGAGCATCTGGGGCAGTATATGGAGTTCTAGTTGCATTTGCGATGGCATATCCTAATTCAAAATTGGCATTGATATTTTTCCCTGTTCCTATTGCAGCAAAATATTTTATTCCTGTGATTATTCTTGGAGATTTATTTTTCGGTGTAACTAAGTATTCAGTTGGAAACATTGCTCATTTCGCACATATAGGAGGCGCATTGATTGGCTTTTTAATTGCATGGTCATGGAGGAATAACCAATTTAAACGATGGGATTAATGAGTTTTATTAATGACATAGAAAGAGAATACGGCAAGGCTACAATTGTAGAAAAGATTATCTACATCAATGTTGCGCTATTTCTTATCATGCTATTTGCGAAATCTTTTAGCACCAATTGGTTTACATTGGCGTCAAGTTTTAATGTTTTCACCTCAAAACCTTGGACCATTTTCACCTATGGGTTTTTCCATAGTAATTTCCCACACATTCTCTTCAACTTGATTTTCTTGTATTATATAGGAAACTTATTCCTTAACTTTTTTACGAAAAAACAGTTTTTAAATTATTACTTTTTAGGAATATTATTTGGTGGAATTGCTTTTTTAATTCTAAATCCTGGAGGCTATCTGATTGGCGCTTCTGCAGGTTTAATGGCAATATTAGTAGGTGTTGCTACTAAAATTCCTTCCTATGAGATACGATTTAATTTAATAGGTGGCGTAAAACTTTGGATTATTGCCGCTATATATATCAGCATCAGTATTATTGGTTTAGAGAGTCGGAATTCAGGAGGAAATATGGCACATCTAGGTGGAGCATTAGTAGGGTTTATCTATACGAAACAACTTGAAAAAGGAAATGATATTGGAAAAGTACTTGAAGGTATCATTGGCTTTTTTATAAATTTGTTGAAGCCCAAAGAAAAAAATACGTTGCGTACAGTTCATAAAAAAACGAATGCAAAAAGAAAACCTACGGTCAAAGAATCTAATGTCAAACAAAAACAAATTGATTCTATTCTAGACAAAATAAGCAAGTCTGGTTATGAAAGTCTGAACAAAAAAGAGAAAGATTTTCTATTTAAATCGGGGAAATAATAATAATAATAATATGAAAAAATTATCTTGGGTTGATAAATTATTATTTGTGATTAATTCATTATTCGCAACAATCCTTTTGCTCTCTTACCTGCTTCCCTTTATTGCGCCTTCAAGGTTTTCTTCCATTTCAATTATGAGCCTTGTGGTTCCTTTATTGATTCTTATCAATCTATTTTTTGGAATTTTCTGGATCATAAAATTAAAACGACAGTTTATATTGTCAACACTTGTATTGCTGATTGGGTTTCAACAAGTAAACTCTCTTTATCAAATCGCTGAGAAAAAAGTGTTACTCACTGAGGATATTAAAATAATGAGCTACAATGTACGTCTATTCAATCTTCATACAGTAAAAAAAATTAATGAAGAAAAAATGATAATACATGTTGAAGATTTTGTGAAGAATCAAGATCCTGATATTCTCTGTTTTCAAGAGTATGTTTCTACATTAACTACTTCTTTTAACTATCCTTATAAATATATAGATAAGAATATTAGCACCAAAAACCCCTATTTTGGTCAAGCAATTTTTTCCAAATACAGAATCATTAATTCTGGTTCTTTAAACTTTGATGATAGCATCAATAACGCCATCTTTATCGATGTAATTAAAAAAACAGACACTATAAGGGTTTATAACATTCATCTAGAATCACAAAGAATTAAACTTGATAAAGAAAACTTAGGCGAAGAAAATTCAGAAAAACTTATCCAACGACTGCAGAATACATTTAAAAAGCAAGAAATTCAAGCAAGGCAATTAATTGCGCATGAAACTAATTGTAATTATAATATCATAATTTCTGGAGATTTTAACAATACAGCATTTTCATGGGTGTATAAAAAAATAAAAGGGTCTAAACAAGATACTTTTACAGAAGCTGGTAAAGGTTTTGGAAAAACTTATGATTATCTCTTTCCGTCAAGAATAGACTTCATATTGGTGGATGACAATTTTACTGTTAATAATTACAAAACTTTTAAATATGATTTTTCTGATCATTTTCCAATAATGGCGAGAGTAAATTTGACGAAATAAATCAATCTAAACTTCTGTATTTTTACTTTACATCTACCTAAACCACTAAGGATAGGCTTTATATCATTCTTTGTTTTTTTAAATAGTTACATTTAAATAGTAATTGTATCATTTTATGTATTATATTTATAATCTAACCAATTATATTTATTGCAGTGAAAAACGGTACAGTAAAATTTTTCAACGAAGCTAAAGGTTTTGGTTTCGTTATTGAAGAAGGTTCAAATGATGAGTATTTCGTACATATTTCTGGCGTTATCGACAGAATCAACGAAGGAGACACAGTTGAATTTGAATTAACAGAAGGTAAAAAAGGATTAAACGCTATAAACGTAAGAGTAATTTAATTATTCTACCCTTTTACATCACAAGCCAGTACTCCGTATTGGCTTTTTTTATGTCATTTTTTCTGAACTTTCTTAAGTGTCAGCATATTTGTAGGACTTATTCCCAATCCTTTTATATTCTTTCTCGTAAAGCGTACTGCCTCATCATAATATAAAGGAATTACAGGCGCTTTACTCATTACCAAACTATCCATTTTTTGATATAATGCATATCGTTCTGAATTATAAGTTATAGTGATTGCTTTTTCATACCATGTATCAAACAGATCATTCTTAAAGTGTGTGTAGTTCGGACCATTGGGTGTGAAATTTTTACTATAGAACAGCGATAAATAATTCTCAGCATCAGGATAATCGGCAACCCAACTAGCTCTAAATACGGGTAAATTTCCTTTTGCTTTATCCTGACGAAGATTAGAAGGAGGAACTACGTCAATATTCACCTTCAAACCGAGGTTTCCTAACTCTTGTTGAATAAATTCACATAAATCAACATATTGTCCATTGGTTGTGATTGTTATTTCTGGATTGTAATTTCCAGATGCTATCTTATATTGCTCAATCAATTCTTTCGCTTTTTCTGGCTGATATGTATATCCTTTCATTTTATTAAAACTTGGTAAACCCATTGGAATAAATCCATGAACAGCCGGAATTCCAATTCCATTTCTTAAATAGAGAATCATTTTTTTTCGATCAAAACTATAATTTATCGCTTTTCGTATCAATTCAGATTGTGTAGGATCGTCAGAACCATTTATAAAAACACCAAGGTATTCAGTATTTAAATAAGGCCCAGAAACCATATTCACAATAGCATCATATCTTGAGTCCAATTGACCGTCAACAGTCAGTATATCATCTTTATAGGAAGGATCAATACTGTTCAAAAAATCTATATTTCCTTGAATAAATTGTAAAAACTCACTTTGCTTATCTGGTAAAAAAGTAATCGCTACAGACTCTAAATATGGAAGTTGGTTGCCATCCTCA
The DNA here is from genome assembly GCA_034111625.1 of Flavobacteriaceae bacterium. GTDB lineage: Bacteria > Bacteroidota > Bacteroidia > Flavobacteriales > Flavobacteriaceae > Urechidicola. The sequence goes on from JAWUWX010000005.1 coordinate 81,400, forward strand.
TCATGTTCATAAAAATGATGGTTTTTTCTGAGAACTAATTTTGTGTTCTCCTCCCACAACTTAAACTTGAAGGGTCCTGTTCCGATAGGATTGGAACGGAAATTTGAACCAAAAAAATCAACAGCCTCTTTAGAAACAACCGAACAATATTTCATGCCCAACAACCCTAAAAATGGAGGAAATGATGTTTTCAATTCCATGACAAAAGTACTATCGTTCTCTGCATGAAATTTGTTCACATTCTGCAGGGTCCATTTTCCAGGAGAAGCAACTTTAGGGCTTATCAACCGATTGAAAGAATACTCAAAATCTTGAGCGTTTACAACTCTTGTAGAATCTTTTCCAAACAGTTTATGTTTATGAAATTTCACATCATTTCTTAAATGAAAAGTATAAATTTTCCCCTCTTCTGAAATATTCCAAGATTTTGCTATATCTGGCTGAACATTTAATTCATCATCGAGTTGCACCAAACCGTTAAACAATTGATTTACTGCCCATATATCTGATATATCCTTTGAAAATGCTGGATCTAGTGATAAAATATTGGAATGTTCATTATAGCGAAACACTTGTGAATCATCAAACTTTACATTCGGTTTACTACAAGAAAAAAGTAGTACTAATACTATATAAAAAATGTTGCTATTTTTCAAATTCATATTCTCTTTCTACTTTACAAATTCTAACTTTAAAATTATTATACCACATACTCCTACCCTTTTCTCGAACTTGACTATGCTCCATATGCATCTTCCAATTTCTTATGGCTTCCAGACTTTCCCAATATGAAACCGTAATTCCTATTTCATTTCGTGCAGATTCTATGCCTAAAAATCCTTTTTGTTCTGAAACTAATTTTGTCATTCTCTCTGACGCTTCATTATATCCATTTTCTCCTTCAGTCATCGTAGAAGTAAAAATTACAGCATAATATGGTGCTTTCGGTGTGTCTGCAATCATAACTCTAACATATATTTATTCTCAGGAATCTTTAAATCTTCACAGATGTAATTTTCAACAAATTTAAAATTTGCATTTTTAATCATTTTCTCTGAAGCAATATTATCAGGAGAAACACAAGCAACTAGACTCTTAAATCCTGTTTTTTTAGCATAAGAAATCATTCCTTTCAGTATTTCATTTCCATATCCTTTCCCCCAATATTTTTCTAAAAATCTATACCCAATTTCATCTACATTGGCAGCATCTTTTACAAAAGCAATAGTACCTATAAATTCTGAGTCTTCTTTTCTTTCAATTGCATAAATCCAAAAATCATTATTAGCTACATCATACTTTATAATCAGATCTTGTAAATCTTTTTTATCTTCTTCGTATGTCATCACCGTGGCTTTCACATAGCGCATTACACTTATATTCCCATGCATTTCATGAAACGGAACTAAATCCTGTAATTTCAGTTTTCTAACAAGCAATCGCTTTGTTTCAAAAATCAGTTCCATCACTCTATAGAATTATAATTTATTGTAAATTTGCATACGATAAAAGTACAGTAATGAACTCACAAAAAAAAGTCGCTTTTTATACTTTAGGATGCAAATTGAATTTCTCAGAAACTTCAACAATTGCTCGTAATTTTCAGAATGAAGGTTTCGAACGGGTAGAATTTGAAGAAAAAGCAGATATTTATGTGATAAATACATGTTCAGTTACGGATAATGCTGATAAGCGATTTAAAACGGTTGTAAAATCGGCTTTGAAAAAGAATGAAGAAGCGTTTATGATTGCCATTGGTTGTTATGCACAATTGAAACCGGAAGAATTGGCGTCTGTTGATGGTGTCGATTTGGTTCTAGGAGCTACGGAAAAGTTCAAAGTAACTGACTATATCAATGACTTGTCCAAAAATGATATGGGAGAAATACATTCTTGTGAAATTGAGGATGCAGATTTTTACGTAGGTTCCTACTCTATAGGTGATCGGACACGTGCTTTTCTAAAAGTTCAAGATGGCTGTGATTATAAATGTACATATTGTACCATTCCTCTTGCACGTGGAATTTCCAGGAGTGATTCATTAGAGAATGTTTTAAAGAATGCTAAAGAAATTTCTGACAGAGGGATTAAAGAGATTGTATTGACAGGAGTTAATATTGGAGATTATGGAAAGGGCGAATTTGGAAATAAAAAACATGAGCATACTTTTTATGAATTGGTTCAAGCACTAGACAAAGTAAATGGCATCCATAGATTACGAATTTCGTCTATAGAACCAAATTTATTAAAAGATGAAACCATACAGTTTGTTGCCTCTTCGAATAGTTTTGTTCCACATTTTCATATTCCATTACAGAGTGGTAGTGATGTTTTATTAAAAAAAATGAAGCGTCGTTATATGCGAAAAGTGTATGATGAGCGTGTTGCTAAAATCAAACAAGTCATGCCAAATGCTTGTATTGGTGTTGATGTCATTGTTGGTTTTCCAGGAGAAACGGATGAATTATTTCTGGAAACTTATAATTATTTGAATGAATTGGATATTTCATATCTACACGTTTTTTCATATTCTGAGAGACCAAATACTGAAGCATATGACATGGAAGATGTAATCCCTAAAAAAGTACGTACAAAGCGTAGTAAAATGCTTCGAGGGTTGTCCGTTAAAAAGCGTAGAGCATTCTATGAGGGGCAACTCGGAAATAAATTGACCGTTTTATTTGAAAGCGAAAATAAGGAAGGTTATATTCATGGTTTTACGGAAAACTATGTAAAAGTAAAAACTCCTTGGAATCCAGAATTGGTCAATACACTTAATAATATTACTTTAACAGAGATTGATGAAGATGGTATAGTCAGGTTTAAGTTTGTTAAATCCGAAATGACAGCATAAAATGAATAAAACTCATATATATTGTGTACCGGGACTTGCGGCAAACTCAAAAATATTTAAAAATCTAAAATTCACAAAAGATTTTTACGAAGTACATTATATTGAATGGTTGGTTCCTGAATCTATTGATGAAACTATTGAGCATTATGCACAACGCATGTGTGAAATAATAACTGAAGAAAATGTAATACTTTTAGGAGTATCGTTTGGAGGGATTATGGTCCAAGAAATGAGTAAAATAATTCACCCTAAAAAGGTAATTATCGTATCAAGTGTAAAAAACTTGAATGAACTACCTCTAAGATTAAAAGTAGCCAAAGCCACTAAGGCCTATAAAGTTGTTCCAACAAAAATGCTCACAAACTTAGAGAAGTACATTCAGTTTTTCTTTGGCAGTATGGCGAAAAAAAGATTGGAAATGTATAAAGTTTATATGTCTATGCGAGATGAAGCCTATTTAAAATGGGCTATTTATAATGTCTTACATTGGAAACAAAACTATAATTTAGAAAATATAATTCATATCCACGGAACTGATGATGGTGTGTTTCCAGTAAAACATATTAAAGACTACATAAAAATTGATGGAGGTACACATGTAATGATCATTACTAAAGCAAGTAGTATCGTTTCAATTATTGAAGACCAATTGAATAAGTAGTTGACAAGTTTAAAAAAAAACATACTTCAAGACAGCAATTCCAAACTATAAAATTCTTACTATTGAATGGTAAATGAAAAGTTGTATCTTATCACCTAAAAAGGTAAGGAATTTGCTATTAATATCTATATTCCCAATAAAATAATTGAATTATGAACAAGTTTACTCGAATAATAACATTACTAAGTATCATTTTAATTTCTGGTGTTTTAATCAATGCTAAACAGCAAGCTGATGATAGTTCACAAGTTGAGCAACAACTTCTTTCTAAGAAAAGTACAAGTGAGTTGTATGAAATAAAAGCTTTGAAAATTCCTTCAAACTTAAATTTTGCTGGAGAAAGAGTTCCAACTGAAAAAAATGATATAAAAGAGCGTATGGATCGTGAATTATTGGTCAATACATATTGGCAATCCAATGGATTATTAATGTTTAAGAGAGCCAATAAATACTTTCCTATAATTGAAAGTATTTTAGAAGCAAATGGAATTCCTGACGATTTTAAATATCTAGCAGTCATAGAAAGTGGCTTACAGAATGTAACTTCTCCTGCTAATGCTAAAGGAATTTGGCAAATTATGAAAACTACTGGAAAAGAGAATGGTTTAGAAATAAACGATAATGTAGATGAACGCTATCATATTGAAAAAGCAACACAAGTTGCCTGTGATTATTTAAAAAAAGCAAAAAATCGCTTAGGTACATGGACGCTTGCAGCAGCAGCTTATAATGGTGGAAATTATGGAATGGCAAAAAGATTAGAAACTCAAAAAGTTGACAATTATTACGATTTACTCCTTGGACAAGAAACTTCTAGATACGTCTTGAGAATTGTTGCTGTAAAAGAGATAATGTCTAACTCTGAAAAATATGGTTTTGTATATAATGATGATGATTTATACACTATGAACCCAACCAATATAGTTGAAGTAGATTCTGTAATTACTAATATTGCATTATTTGCTCAAAAATTCGGAACAAATTATAAAGAATTGAAAATTCACAATCCTTGGTTACGAGAAAATAAATTGAATAATGCTTCTGGAAAGAATTATAAAATAAAATTACCTTTATAATTCATAAATCGAGCATGTTAAAACTCTCCTTATTAAAGGGAATTATCAATCTCGAACAACATGACTATACTGTGTATTTGGACTTCGCTCAATATAAAACATGTCGAAGCATAACCGTTGAAAATAATAAATAAAAACACATGAAAATGACAATAACAACAATTATTTTACTCATTATCATTGGTTTACTCGCAGGCTTATTAAGTGGATTGATTGGTATCGGTGGAGGGATTATTATGGTGCCTTTATTTATTGTTCTACTCGGACTCTCTCAACACAATGCGCAAGGAATGAGTCTTGCAGTAATGCTTCCTCCTGTAACTTTTCTTGCCGTTTATAATTACCATAAAGCAGGACAAGTAGATTGGAAAATGGCTTTGGTTGTATCAGCAGTATTTATTATCGGTGGATATATTGGATCAAAGTTTGCCTTGAAAATTGATCAAGCAATTCTTAAAAAAATATTTGGAGTTGTAATGCTTATAATAGGTATAAAAATGATTTTTTTTAGCAAATAAATTAGAGACTCTTTTTTACAGACTCATATTCAGAAATTATTTCTTTCACAATTTCTGCCGCAGGTTTTATCTCATGAATTAGACCCGCAATCTGACCTATTTCTAGTTCTCCATCATCAAGATCACCTTCAAACATTCCCTTTTTAGCTCTTGCTCTACCTAATAATTCTTTCAATTGGTCAATAGTAGGATTCTCACCATACAATGCTTCTACTTCTTGATAAAATTTATTTTTTATCAATCGTACTGGAGCCAATTCTTTTAAAGTCAATTTCGTATCTCCATCAAGAGTATCAATTACTTTTTGCTTAAAATTAATGTGAGCAGAAGACTCTTCACTTGCTACAAATCTACTTCCTACTTGAACGCCATCAGAACCTAAAACCATTGCTGCAAGCATACCTCTTCCAGTTGCGATTCCTCCAGCAGCAATTAGTGGAATCGATATTTTTTCTCTTACCATAGGAATCAAAGTAAACGTAGTCGTTTCTTCTCTTCCATTATGTCCTCCTGCTTCAAATCCTTCTGCAACCACTGCATCTACACCTGCTTCTTGAGATTTTAAAGCAAACTTTACACTACTTACAACATGAACAACCGTAATTCCTTTTTCTTTTAAAAATGAAGTCCACGTTTTAGGATTTCCAGCCGAAGTAAATACAATTTTAACACCTTCTTCCACAATAATATTCATGATTTCATCAATCTGAAGATATAGCATAGGAACATTCACGCCAAACGGCTTATCAGTTGCTTTCTTACATTTCTGAATATGTTCGCGTAAAATTTCAGGATACATACTCCCCGCACCTATCAATCCTAGACCTCCCGCATTACTCACTGCAGAAGCCAATTTATAGCCACTATTCCATACCATTCCTGCTTGAATTAATGGATACTTTATATTAAAAAGTTCTGTGATTTTATTTTGCATCATATAAAATTAAGAAATTACTCCTGAACCAGTCAATTCCTCATCTTGATACCAAGCAACAAATTGTCCTGCTGTAATCGCAGATTGAGGATGTGTGAATGACACGTACAATCCTTTTTCAACTTTAAAAAGCCTTGCCTTTTCTAGTTTTTGACGATACCTAATTCTAGCCTTAACCTCCATAGTATCTCCATCCTTCAATGCTAGATCTTCTCGTACCCAATGCAATTCTTCATTAGATACAAACAATACATTACGATACAATCCTCTATGATCCTTACCTTCTCCAGTATAAATTATATTTTCTTCAACATCCGTTGCAATAACAAATAGAGGCTCTTTCATTCCTCCTACTGCCAATCCTTTTCGTTGACCATTGGTAAAGTAATGTGCGCCTTGGTGCTTCCCTACAACAACTCCATCTTCTTGCGAATAGTCATGCTTTGTTGAAAGAAATTTCAATTCTCCTTGTTTATCAATAAATCTAGGAATAGACCTATCATACAAATCAGAATCGGAAGGAATTTTCACAATCACACCTTCTTTTGGTTTTAGTTTTTGTTGTAAAAAATCTGGCAATTTCACTTTTCCAATAAAACACAATCCTTGCGAATCTTTTTTATCAGCAGTAATTAAATCTTGTTCTGCAGCTATCTTACGAACTTCAGGCTTGGTCAATTCACCAATCGGAAATAAAGATTTTGCCAATTGTTCTTGTGATAATTGACATAGAAAATAAGATTGATCTTTATTAACATCTTTTCCTGCCAATAACTGAAAAATCTCTTGCCCTTCTTTTTCAAATGATGTTTTACGACAATAATGACCTGTAGCAACATAATCTGCACCTAATTCCATTGCAATTTTCATGAACACGTCAAACTTGATTTCACGGTTACACAATACATCAGGATTTGGCGTACGTCCTAGTTCATATTCACGGAACATATAGTCAACAATCTTTTCTTTATACTCAGCACTAAGATCCACTACTTGGAATGGTATCCCCAGTTTCTCCGCAACAATCATCGCGTCATTGCTATCTTCTAGCCAAGGACAATCATTGGATATGGTAACAGACTCGTCATGCCAATTTTTCATAAAAAGACCTATGACTTCATAGCCTTGCTCTTGTAATAAATAGGCAGCAACACTACTATCAACACCTCCAGAAAGCCCTATGATTACTCGCTTCATTTTATTCATATTTTAAGGTGCAAAGATACCAATTTTATTGAACATTCATTTTATTCGTTTATAACCGTTAATAAATTAATATTTATATCCTTCACCTTTTTTTAACTTCTGTTTTTGTGCTTATGCATGGAAAGTGAATTAACTGAAATTTATAATCGAGTTGCAAAAAAGCAGTTTCGCTTTTTAATATTTATGTATATTTAGTAAAAATAAACACACCTTTGGTGTATAGACAATCAAATCCAAAAACCAATGTGATAAAACTGCTAATACCATTAAAATTGCTATCCTGTTTTTATTCACGGCTTTTGTCAGAGAAGGAAATCTAAATGCAAAGTAGACTGCTCCTGCCTAGAAAAAGGAAGCTAAAAGACCATGGGTATAGGGCATGAAGTATAGATCAAAATGAGTATATTAAGTAAAGTTCTCAACTATATTTAAGTACTCTACTCTCGTCAAAATAAGAAGGAAATTATAAATTTGGCTAAGTGCTAAATAAAAGTTTAGTTCCTTTTAAACCCTCACTAATCATTGCCTTCTCGTTACTCAAAACTATATTTAATTAATTGTCATACCTTTCGAAGATCCAACTCAAAATAAAATGATAAAACTCGAAAAAATATCAACTAAAAATAGATCTTTAGAATATTTAAGAGATGCTATTGCTGAAGTTACACTTGTGGACCTTTGCAATCGTTTAATAATTAATCGTTTCAAATGATAACTTTACTTTCTCATGCAGCATTAATAATATTAGCTCTTGTAACTTTGTTATGGATATGGAGTATTTTTATAAAAAACGTAAGTATTGTAGATATCTTTTGGGGTTTCGGGTTTGTGGTTATTAATGTAATTTATGCATATATGTCAGGAGTACTGAATGCTAGAAAAATATTAATTTTAACTTTGGTTAGCATTTGGGGGATCAGGCTCGTTATTTATCTTGCGATTAGAAATATTGGTAAAGGCGAGGATTTCAGATATCAAGAATTCCGAAGAAATTATGGGCCTAAAAGATATTGGTGGTTTAGTTTTTTTCAAACTTTTTTATTACAAGGAGTTTTGATTATGATTATTTCTTTACCCCTTTTGGGTATTCATTCAAGTGCCACTTCTGGAGACCTTAATGTGCTAGATTACTTAGGGATTTTAGTGTGGATTATTGGTTTTACCTTTGAAACCGTTGGCGATTTTCAGTTAGCAGGTTTTAAAAAAAATGTTAAAAATAAAGGAAAGGTTTTAAATAAAGGGTTTTGGAAATACACAAGGCATCCGAATTATTTTGGCGACTCTGTAGTTTGGTGGGCATATGGTATTTTTAGTATTGCAGCCGGCAGTTATTGGCAGATAATAGGTTCTATTATAATGACTTTATTAATTATCAAAATATCAGGGGTAAGCTTGCTTGAAAAAACTTTAAAAGATACAAAACCACAATACAAAGATTACATCCAAAAAACCAATTCCTTTTTTCCATGGTTTCCTAAAAAATAAATGACAATGGATTTTATTACTAAAAATATCTGGTTTATACTTTTCCTAGTTTGGGGATTTCCATTAGGATATTATAGAAGTAAATTCCGTAAAATCGTCTATCAAACTGATAGTTGGTTGATAAATATTAAACCTTTTTTTTGGAAAGAAATTAAGGGTCTTTTTGGAAATATCTATCCTGACAACCTTAAATATAAAAAATTCAGAAACTTCTACCTGTTCTATCTGATTATCTATTTCTTGGTATTTATTGCTTATCTTATTTTTGATAAAAATCTCTAAAAATATTAAATTTAAATCTAGGGAAATTGTATTTTAAAATCTAAAATTTTCATGTACTAAGACTACAAGTATAATAAAAAATCATTTTCAATCTCCCTTAATCGGCACGGATTTCACTTCCATAGATTTAGACAATTGACCATCCGTATAGAATTCCCATACACCTACTTTTAGGTCACTTTCGTACAAGCCCTTCTGCCTTACTTTACCGCTCCCATCATAATAAAAAGCTTCTCCATGAATCTCTCCATTTACATACATTAAATCATCCAATAAAACTCCAGCATCTGAGTATCGCTTGCAGTTTCCGTGTAATTTTCCGTCTTTGAAATGTGAGGTTTCAGTTAGTTTTCCGTTGGGATAAAATATTTTATATTCACCAGATAATTTTCCGTTTTTATAGTGTTCTTCGGCTACAATTTGTTTTCCTTTCTTATAATACACCCATTTTCCAATACGCTCCTTCCCTATCATCTTCCCTTCGCTTTCGAGCACACCTTTTTCTGAGAAAAATTGTACTTCTACTTCACCATCCCTTGAAGAAAAAGTTTTTATAAGTATCGGATTGTCAGAGGAAACTATAGAGTAAAACTTAAAAACACCAACTTCTTTTCCATTTTCAAACTGCCCTTGGTAGCGAATTCTCTTATTCAAATGGTATTTCTTCCACACTCCTATGCGCTCTCCCTGAGCATTCAGTTGATTGATATCTCCTTGTGCAAATGCAGAAAAAAAGAAAAAGAGACTTAGGATACTTACTATTAATTTACTCATATAAATATTACTTTTTGCAATATGT
>JAWUWX010000006.1:0-42997 GCA_034111625.1 Flavobacteriaceae bacterium
TTTTCATTTATAGATGTTTTCCTTTTTCCCAACCATGTTTTCCAAGATACTGGTCGCCACTTTCTACTGCGCCGTCTTCAATAGAAGTTCCCATAGAATCATTCCAACGGTTTAAATATCCGAAAAGAGAAATAACACCTAACATTTCTACAATTTCTCCTTCATTCCAATATTTATATAAGTCTGTTTTTATTTTTTCATCCACAGCATTTGGAATGACAGAAGCCGCCAAAGAAAAATCTAATGCAGCACGCTCTGCATCTGAAAATGCGGCATGTGTTCTATATTCCCAAATATTATCTAATTGTTCTTGCTCTGCTCCATAACGTTCAGCAGCACGAATCGCATGAGCCTGACAATATCTACATCCTGTTGCATTACTAGAAACCCAAGCAATCATTCTTTTTAATGCTGATGTAACATTCCCATGATTATCCATAACTGCCATATTCATATTAATAAATGCGCGAGCAATTTCTGGTCTAATTTGCATTGTTAAAACTGAATTGGGACAAAAACCGAGTGTTTCATTAAAAAATTCGGCTAATTTTTTTACATCAGGATTGGTATCAGGAGAAAGTGGTTTTACTAAAGGCATTTACTGTAATTTTATTTATTAGATTGTAAACAATATTACAAAAAAACGACACATTAATTGCTTAAATTTGAAACTTAATAAACTAAAAACATGGCTAAAGTAGAATTGACTTGGAAAGATAATACGCTCTTTGAATCTGTAGGTCCAGGAGGAAATGTAATGATTGATTCACCTCAAGAAGAATCAGAAAGTAGAGGTTTAGGACCAAAAGCATTAATGTTAACGGCACTTGCGGGTTGTGGAGGCTTAGATATAGTTTCGTTATTAAAAAAAATGCGCGCTGAAGTTGATGATTTTAAAATTGATGTTACCGCAGATTTAACTGATGAGCATCCAAAGATTTATAAAAATGTCGTGGTAACCTACCGGTTTTTTGGATCTGATTTTAAAAAGGATAAAATTCAAAAAGCAGTTGACTTATCGGTCGAAAGGTATTGTGGAGTCATGGAAATGTTCCGTAAATTTACTGATGTAGTTGTAAATGTTGAGTATATTGAGCAGTAAAATGGATGATATAAAATTGCTATACTAAATGCGCTGGACTTTTAAACCAAACCCTGAAAAAGAAAAAACAAGAAAATTAGTTGCCGAGTTACATGTTGATTCAATAATAGCAAGACTATTATTGCAGCGTGGAATTGAAACCTATGACGCCGCTAAAATTTTTTTTCGCCCAAATATAAATGACCTGCATGATCCATACTTGATGAAAGATATGGACAAGGCTGTCGAACGAATAGAAACCGCAATTTCTAAAAACGAAAATATTCTGATTTATGGAGATTATGATGTTGATGGAACAACAGCAGTTTCGCTTGTTTATTCTTATTTATCATCTTTTTATCCAAATGTTGCCACATATATTCCTGACAGGTATGATGAAGGGTATGGCGTTTCTTACCAAGGAATAGATTTTGCAAAGGATAATGATTTTTCGCTCATAATTGCTTTAGATTGTGGAATTAAAGCGGTTGATAAAGTGCAATATGCATTGGATAAAAAAGTTGATTTTATTATTTGTGATCATCATAGGCCTGGAAAAGAACTGCCAAAAGCAGTTGCTGTGCTAGACCCTAAAAGAGAAGATTGTTTATATCCGTATGATGAATTGTGTGGCTGTGGAATTGGTTTTAAGTTGATACAAGCATTGGCCAAAAATCAACATCATTCGATGGATGATTTGTTACCATATTTAGATTTAGTTGCAACAGCAATTGCAGCAGATATTGTTCCAATGACAGGAGAAAATAGAATATTGGCATATTACGGATTGATTGTGCTTAATAAAGCACCTCGTCCTGGAATCCGAGCCTTGATTCATTTGCCAAAAAAAGAGTTGACAATTTCTGATGTTGTTTTTGGAATTGCGCCAAGAATTAATGCTGCTGGAAGAATAAAACACGGACAATATGCTGTTGAAATTTTAACAGAAACCAATTTAGAGTCTGCAATTGAATTGGCTAAGGAAATTGAACAGAATAATATAGATAGGAAAGAACTAGATAAAACGATAACACATGAAGCGCTACGACAAATTGAAGAAAATGATGAACAACAGAAATTTTCAACTGTTGTTTATAGCGAAACTTGGCATAAAGGTGTTATTGGTATTGTGGCTTCTCGACTGATAGAGACACATTACCGACCTACACTTGTATTTACTATGAACGGTGATAAGTTGGCTGCTTCAGCACGTTCCGTAAAAGGTTATGATGTTTATAATGCGCTGGAAAAATGTTCTGAGTTTGTTGAGCAATTTGGAGGTCATAAATATGCTGCAGGACTGACTTTGAAACCTGAAAATTATGATGGCTTCAAAGCAAAATTTGAAGAAGTAGTTAGAGAATCAATGCCTGAAGAATTGAGAACTCCTGAGGTCGTAATCAATGCCGAAATAGAATTGTCAGAAATTACGCCGAAGTTTTTTCGAATTTTAAAGCAGTTTGCCCCTTTTGGACCGTCAAATATGCGTCCTGTTTTTATGACAAATGGATTGCGAGATAACGGTTATGGAAAGCAAGTAGGTGAAGATAAGAGCCATTTAAAATTAAATATTATCAGTGGTGCTGATAAAAAGACCTACAATGCTATTGGTTTTGGGCTTGGAGATAAGCTTGATTCAATTGAAAGAAATGCATCTTTTGACGCGGTTTTTAATATAGAAGAGAATCATTGGAATGGGAATACTTCGTTACAATTGCAATTAAAAGATATTAAAGTAGAATAAAAAAAAGGGCTTGAATAATAAGATTTAAACTCTTTTTATAAACTATTTATTTTATAGAATGATAATATTCTAAAGCTTTGACCACATCATGTTCTTTATTAAAATTAATCTTCTTAGAAGATATAAACGCTTTTAATTCAGAAGTTTTATCGTTTAGATTTTTTAAAATATCTTTCTTGCGAAGTTTGGATTTAACATATTTTCCAGTTTTAGTTTTAATATAGTATGTAGTTTTCTCTTTATATTCTCTTGCGAAATTATTGTTTGTACCAGCGCCTTTACTTCTGTTTGGATCAAAAATATATTTTTGAGTGTCTTTAATTAAATAATTAGTTTTCTTGGAATTGTTAACAACCTCATAATACTTAGTCTTGTTTTCTTGGTTTTCAAAACTAGAACTTGTTACTTTAGAAAAATAATATCTATCATTACTATCTATTTCACCAAGAATAAAACCAGTGACACTGTAATCTTTCACCTTAAAACCACTGCCGTCTTTTGCTTTTAAAATGAGCGCTCCATCTAGTTGATCATATAATATATGGTTTTGATATGAAAATATAGAGTCGTTTAAAATAAGATAACCTTCATTCCATTCGGTTAGAATATATTTAGATCCTTTTATTTGATTATTCTCTGACAACATTAGCATAGGATCGCCATTAAAGACCTCATTATTATTTAGAATAGGGTTTTTTTGTGCAAAAGTTACAAATGAAGTGAAAACGAATAAAAGAAGAAGTTTTTTCATGATAAAGTAAATTAATAGGTTAAACTTTATTTTAATCAAAAATTATACCGTAAATACACTAAAGAACCTTATTTCTCTTTTATTAAATATATATAAACGGGAAAGTGGTCACTATATCCTCCAGAAAAAGCATCGCTACTTGACCAGCTTCTATATGGATACCCTTTGTACCGTCCCTTGCTATTGATTAAATATTTAGGATTGTAAATTCCTGCTTTATAAAATTTATAAGAACTGTAGTCGTCTTCTTTAACTAGTAAATTAGACGAAAAGATAATTTGGTCAAATAGATTTATATTGTCCCTAAACCCTAACGAACCGATTCCTCTTTTAAACATATTCTCAAACGGATTGTAGAGATATTCAGATTTCGAATCTTTCTTTTTTCCAACCGAATTTAAACTCTTTTTTATACTAATGGAATTTGGGTCATCATTAAAATCGCCTATGGTAAGGATTTTAGAATTTGGATCAACCTCTCTTAGTTCTGAAATAATGGTACTATTGAGTTCGGCAGACTTTTTTCTAAGATATTCAGACTTTTTTGCACCACCTCTTTGAGAAGGCCAATGGTTCACAATAATGTGAATTAATTCAGCATCCAAATATCCTGAAACTAATAATTGGCTTCTCGTTTTTACTCGATAGCCTTTATCATTCCATGCTTTTAATTCATAAGTCTTATAATCAGAAGGGCTGAAAGTATTTGTTTTATATAGCAATGCAACATCAATTCCTCTCCAATCTGGAGAGTCAACATGAATATAATCGTATTTTTTATTCTTTAAATAAGTAGTATTTAAAAGGTCTTTAATTACGGTGTCATTTTCAATTTCTGCAATTCCAATAATTGCAGGGCTTTTACCACTTTTTTCCTTTCCAATTTCAGAAAGTACTCTTGCCATATTATTGATTTTATTCCAATATGCTTTGGTTTTATTCCCTTTCATTTTAAGAATGGGACTGTACTGATCTTTGGTTATGGAATTGTCTATTGTGTCAAATAAATTTTCAAGATTATAAAACGCAATCGTATGGATTTTATATTCCTTCTTTTTCTCGTTTTGAGAAAAACACGAAGTAATTAGGCACATCAATATAAGCGTACATAACATGACCTTTTTCATAGCATTGAAAATTAAAAACCCAATATTGTTTTTAAGACAATTATTGGGCTGTGGTTGTATGTTTTATTTCTTTTCTCTTATCAAGTGCATATAGACGGGATAATGATCGCTATATCCTCCTGTATATGTACCCCAAGAAAAACTTCTAAACGGATAGCCTTTATATCTTCCTTTATTACTGATTAAAAATTTTGGATTATAAATTCCAGCCTTTTTCATTTTATAACTTGAATAGTCTTTATCCGTAGTTAATAATTGAGAACTAATAAGAATCTGATCAAATAAGTTAATATTATCTCTATAACCAGCAGTATTCAATCCTCTTCTGTACATATCTTCAAACGGGTTGTAGATGTCGTTCTTTTGTACATCAGCCTTTTTCATTTTGGTTTTTAAGATATTTTTAAATCCTGATTCCATAGGATCATCATTAAAATCTCCCATTGTGATGATTTTAGCATTTGGATAATTTCCACGAACTTGATTGATAATTTTCACATTTAATGTTGCTGCTTTTTCACGGAAAGGAATACTTCTTGTGCCTCCTCTTTTTGAAGGCCAATGATTTACGATTATGTGAATTATTTCTCCATCTAAATAACCTGAAACTAATAATTGGTCTCTAGTAAACACACGCTCACCCTCGGGATCATAAATAAGCAATTCAAAACTTTGATGATTTACAGGTTTAAAAAAACGTTCTTGATATAAAAGACCGACATCAATTCCACGTTTGTCAGGAGAATCATAATGAATTATTTTATATCTATTTTTCTTTAAAAACTTCCCTTTGACAAGGTCGTTCAATACAGTGTCATTTTCAATTTCCACCACTCCGATAATTGCAGGACTATTTCTAGCATCTTTCTTCCCTATTTCAGAAAGGACACTTCCTAGTTTGTCAATTTTATCCCAATACACTTTTGATCTATCGCTCTTCAATTCCATCATTGGACTCGCTTCATCATTCTTAGCGGTATTGTTGATTGTGTCAAAAAGATTTTCAAGGTTATAGAAAGCCAAAGTTCTTATTTGATATTCTTTATTTGATTTTTGTGCTTGTGTTACTAGGGTAAAGAAGAAGACAAGAGAAAATAGCAGTAATCTTTTCATTTATAGATGTTTGTTTAGTAAAAGTAAAACAATTTTCAATCCAAACAAGAAGTTCTGTTAAATTTAACTTGAATTTCAAGTAAAAAAGGTACTTTTATATGGCGTTTTTTAACTGAAAACTTTATATGAAAAAGACAATTATTTCAATGCTTTTGATTACACTCCCTTTTTGTGTTCTAGCACAATCAACAGGGGTTGTAAAAGGAATTGTTTCTGATAGTGAGACTGAACTAGCACTATCTGAAGTAACAGTAATTGTTGAAGGAGTCAAAAACACCTTTTCAACAAATAATGACGGAAAATTTATTTTAACCAATGTTCCCTTAGGAAGTCAAAAAATTAGTGTTTCGTTGAATGGATATGAAACACAAGTTTTTCCAGTTAATTTAGAATTTGAAAAAGAAGTAGACCTAGGAGAAATTTTTCTCTTCAAGGTTTATGTTCAAGATTTTGATGCAGGAGTTGTTCTTCTTTCAGAAGACGATTTAAATGATGATGAAGGTGGAGCTGATAATACTGCTGGATTATTACAGTCTTCTAAAGATATATTTTTAAACACAGCAGCGTATGAATTTAGTGCTACTTTTTTTAGAGCAAGAGGTTACAATTCTGAAAACGGAAAGTTATTGATTAACGGCATTGAAATGAACAAGATTTCTAACGGAAGACCTCAATGGAGTGATTGGGGAGGATTAAATGATGCTCAGAGGAATCAAGTTTTCTCAAGCGGATTGGCTCCTTCTGAATACACATTTGGTGATATTGGAGGATCCAATAACATTATTATGAGAGCCTCTGAATATAGAGATGGTGGAAAAATTTCCTATGCTGCATCTAATAGAAGTTATACAGGCCGTTTAATGGCAGGATATTCTTCTGGATTGAATCAAAAAGGCTGGGCTTATTCAGTATTAATGTCAAGAAGGTATGGAAACGAAGGATATAATGAGGCTACTTTATATGATTCTAATTCAATTTTTGTTGCAATTGAAAAAGTATTTAATGATCAACACAGTTTAAACTTTACTTCTTTCTATACACCAAACAGAAGAGGGAAATCTTCACCAAATACTGACGAAGTATTTGATTTAAAAGGAAGAATATACAACTCTTATTGGGGATATCAAGGGAAGAGTAAACGTAATTCAAGAGAAAGAGAAATAGAAGAGCCCGTATTTATGTTGAATCATTACTGGAATCTAAATAACGCCACAACTTTGAATACCAATGTTGCTTATCAAACTGGAAAAATAGGAAATAGCAGAATTGATAATGGAGGGACGAATTTAATTACAAACACCCTTGGTGAACAATTTATTATAGGAGGAGGTTCTAATCCTGATCCAACCTATTACCAAAAACTTCCCAGTTATGCATTGAGAAATGGAAGTATATCAGGTGCCTACCTATCTCAACAAGAATTTCAAAATGACGGACAGATAGATTGGAACTCATTATATCAAGCAAACTTATCTAACGGAAATTCTATTTATGCATTATATGAAGATAGAAATGATGATGATCAATTTACGATCAATACAATTTTACGTAGTCAATTAAATGACAATGTTGCTTTAAATGGATCGGTTTCTTACCGTAATTTAAAGTCTCATAATTTTGCCAATATATTAGACTTATTAGGCGGAAATGGATATTTAAATGTAGATTCATTTTCTGAGACATTTGATGAGGCTCAGAATGATTTAAGAAATCCTAATAGATTGGTTCAAAAAGGAGAAATCTATAGATACAATTTCGAAATTGAGGCTACTATTATTGATGCATTCGCACAAGCACAATTTCAATACGACAAAGTTGATTTCTATGTAGGAGCAAAAATTTCTACAACAGATTATCAAAGAAATGGTTTATATGAAAATGGCCGCTTCTTAGGAAATAGGTCTTTTGGAAAAAGTGAAAAAGTAGATTTTACTAATTTCAGTACCAAAGGAGGACTTACTTATAAAATAACTGGGCGTCATATCTTAGATTTTAATGCTGGATACATAACAAAAGCGCCAACGATTAGAAACACTTTTTCGAATTCTCGTGAAAACAGTGATATAGTTATTGATTTAACAGATGAGAAAGTCACTTCAGCAGACATAAGTTATATCCTTAGAACTCCAAAAGTGAAAGCTCGTCTGACTGGATACTACACGAAATTTGAAGATGCAACTGAAATTTCTTTCTTTTATGCAGATGGAATTAGTGGAATTAGTGATACAGAGTCTGCTGCATTTGTTCAAGAAGTATTATCAGGAGTAGATAAGCGTAATATTGGTTTAGAGTTTGGAATTGAAGCTCAAGTAACGCCAACGATTAAATTAAAAGGAGCTGCTGCAATCGGAGATTATGTATATGATAGTAATCCAGAATTATACTTAGCATCTGATGATTTTGTCGAGAATATTGAGTTTGGAGAATCAGCATTAAAAGATTACCATGTTGCTGGAGGACCTCAGCGCGCAATGTCTGTGGGATTTGAATATCGAGATCCAGATTATTGGTGGTTTGGAGCAACAACTAATTTTTTCTCAAACGGATATGTAGATGTAGCACCAATCACTAGAACAAGTAATTTTAGTTCCGATCCTATTGACGGGCTGCAGTTCAATGATTATGACGAAACATTAGCAAGAGACTTATTAGCTCAAGAAAAATTTGACAACTATATGTTGGTAAATGCAATTGGAGGGAAGTCTTGGAAAATCGATGATTATTATGTTGGTTTTTTTGCAACAGTAAGTAATATTTTAAATAAAGAATACAAAACTGGTGGCTTTGAACAATCAAGAAACGCTAACTTTAGAGAGCTTCGTGATGATAAGGCTCTTGATACACCAGTATTTGGATCAAAGTATTGGAAAGGGTTTGGAACTTCTTATTTTGTAAGTGTATATTTCAGATTTTAATAAATGAAAAAGAATAAACAGATGAAAGCAATTAAATTTTCACTAATAATCACATTTTCGATACTTCTTCTGGCAGTAGTATCTTGTGTGGAGGATAACGAATATGATATTCCACCTACAGCAACTCAAGTTGAGCCAGATGTAACTGCTAATTCAAGTATAGAAGCGATGAAAGGTGCTTTGGATCAGCATTTTGCATCAAATGGAGAGTCGAAAATGATAATAGATGAAGATTCTGATTTAGTCTTTTCTGGATACGTTGTTTCTAGTGATCTAGCAGGAAACTTTTTTGAATCAATTGTATTACAAGACAGTCCAAGTAATCCCACAGGAGGAATTGAGGTATTGATTGATAAATCATCCTTATTTGAAACATATGATTTTGGAAGAAAAGTATATGTTAAGATGGCTGGATTAAGTATTTCATATGAAGATGGTGAAAGTAACGTGCCTTTTGGATTGCAAGCAGCAGGATCTTTTTTTTCTGACACTAATTCCGGAAGATATACAATAGGGATTGACAATGGAGGATTTGGTCTAGATGAAATCCCTCAATCCTCATCTTTTGAAAGAGTGTTGAGATCAACAGAAATCGAAGAAATCATTGCCACACCAGTTTCGTCTTCAGTATTTATGGAAAATCAGATCAATACTTTTATCGAATTTACCTCTGCTCAATTTAGGAAAACGGAATTAAATAAAACCTTTGCAGGTGAATCAAGTGATGAGTTTGACGGTTTTAGAAGCGTAGTCCGATGCGAAGATCAATTCACAGCGCTATTACAAACGAGTACATTTGCCGATTTTAAATCTTATTCATTACCAACTGGAGCTGGAATAGTAAAGGCTGTCTTAGCCAAAGATTTTCGTGCAGACTTCTTTGTGTTAGTTGTTAATTCTCCGATAGATATTGATTTTTCAAATTCTGAGAGATGCGACCCAGAAGTTCTTGAATGTGACGGAGTAACTTCGACAACCAACACTGTTTTTATTGAAAATTTTGATGGAGTATTTGATAATTCAGACTTAACAGATTTAGGTTGGACGAATATTAATGTTTCTGGAGGAAGTGAATTGTTTGAAAGTAATTCTTTCAGTGGTGATAGGTATATGAAAATTTCTGCTTCTGGAACTGGAGAAAACCCAATGGAAACTTGGTTGATTTCCCCAGCGATTAATTTAGACAGTTCTACGGAAGAAAAGTTAAGTTTTGAGATTTCAGCAAATTTGGAAACAGGACAAGTATTAACGATTTTAATTACTGAAAATTTCACAGGTGATGTTGCTACAACAGAATGGACTCAACTTGATGTTGAAATTCCAGTAGGCAATGGAAGTTTTGGAGATTTTATAAAGTTAAATACTAATATCTCTTGCTTAAACGGAGATGTTAATGTTGCTTTTAAATATTATGGGTATGATAGTGCCGCGAATACAAGATACCATATTGACGATGTAAAAATTACCGGAATGTAATTTATACACATGGATTTATTAAAAAACGCCATTCAGTAATGAATGGCGTTTTTTAGGTTTTAATTTTTCTTTAAATAAGCGAATACAGGAAAGTGGTCGCTATATCCTCCTTGATACCATCTTCCTATAAAAGTTCGATATGGTTTTCCTTTCTTTTTTCCTCTGAAGACTTTTAAAAACTCTTTCGAAAAGATTTCTGTATATTTAAAAACATGTTGATTTTCTTTTTCTTCCATAAAGTTTTTGGAAAAAATAATTTGGTCAAATAACAACCAATCTTTTTTATACTTTAATGAGCCGTTTCCTTTGGCATAGATACTCTCCATAGGATTGTAAAAATCATCTTGAACTAGAGTTTCTTTAATGTTTTTAGTTGTAGGACCATCATTGAAATCTCCCATGATAATGATTTTCGGATTTTTAATTTCTTCTTTTATCTTTTTAACTATCGAGCGATTTAATTCTGCAGCTTTGGTACGTTTATAGTCTGTACTTTCTGAACCACCTCTTCTAGAAGGCCAATGATTCACAAGAACATGAACCAATTCTCCGTTTAAATTTCCTTTGACTAGTAAAACATCCCTTGTTAGGTCTCTTTTCCCCTCATCATTGTCAACATATAAAGGATATACTTCTGAATCAATTAATTCAAAAAACCGCTTACTGTATAACAATCCTACATCAATTCCGCGTTCGTCAGGAGAATTATAATGCACATAATCATAATGGAATTCTTTAAGGTTTTTGGAGTTCACTAAGTCGTTTAAAACGGCTTTATTTTCAATTTCAGCGACGCCCAACAAGATTGGCGGATGAAAAGATTTTTCAAGACCTACCTGTTTAATGACCTCACCTAACTTTTTTATTTTTTTATGATATCTTTTCTGACTCCATTTTAACCTTCCTGTTGAAGTGAAATCATCATCCAATATTGAAGGATCATCAGTTGTGTCAAATAAGTTTTCTAAGTTGTAAAAAGCAATTGTAAATGCTTTGGCATCTTGCCCTTTTGACTTGAAATATGAAAACATAGAGGTTCTTTAAGATTGTAAAGTACAAAATTTCAGGTAATGATATATCTGATAGCAATTAAGTTATTTGTACATTTGCAAACACCATTTTAGTGTATAATTCTATGATTGAAGAGAAAAAAGCAATATCTGAAAAGGCGGTTTTAATCGCAGTAATCTCACAATACCAAGATGAAGAAAAAACCAATGAGTATCTAGACGAATTGGAATTCCTTACCTTGACTGCAGGAGGAGTTGCTGTAAAGAGATTTTCACAAAAAATGGAAAGACCTAATCCTAAAACTTTTTTAGGTGCTGGAAAACTGGATGAAGTAAGGGAGTATATTGAACAGAATGAAATAGGAACGGCGATTTTTGATGATGAACTTTCTCCTGCTCAATTGCGAAATATTGAAACAGTGTTGGACTGTAAGATTCTAGATAGAACTAATTTAATTCTTGATATTTTTGCTCAACGAGCGCAGACATCTTACGCACGAACACAAGTAGAATTAGCACAATGTCAATATTTATTACCTCGATTGACCAGGTTGTGGACGCATTTAAGCCGTCAAAAAGGAGGAATAGGCATGAGAGGCCCTGGAGAAACGGAAATTGAAACTGACAGACGTATCGTGCGTGATAAAATTTACGGACTTAAAAAGAAATTGGCGACCATAGATAAGCAAATGGCAATTCAGCGAAAGAATCGCGGAAGAATGGTTCGTGTTGCTTTAGTAGGTTATACCAATGTTGGAAAGTCTACGTTGATGAATGTTGTGAGTAAAAGTGATGTGTTTGCCGAGAATAAATTATTTGCAACATTGGATACAACGGTACGAAAAGTTGTGATTAAAAACATTCCTTTTTTACTGACCGATACGGTAGGATTTATAAGAAAATTACCGACTCAATTGATTGAATCTTTTAAATCTACGCTAGATGAGGTTCGTGAAGCAGATTTATTGCTTCATGTTATAGACATCTCTCATCCAAATTTTGAAGATCATATTGCTTCCGTTAATAAAGTTTTAGACGAAATAGAAAGTGCAGATAAACCAACTGTTCTTGTTTTTAATAAGATTGATGCTTATACACATAAGACGATAGAAGAAGATGATTTGGTTACTGAAAAGTCTAAAGAACACTTCACGCTTGAAGAGTGGAAAAAAACTTGGATGAATGAACTGGGCGATAATTGTATTTTTATGTCTGCTCTGAATAAAGAGAATTTAGAGGAGTTTAGAGAAAAGGCTTTTGAAGAAGTAAAAAAAGTACACATCCAACGTTTTCCTTATAACGATTATTTATATACTGAATATGATGATAAAGGAGAGAGTGTTTAATCTTCTTTAGCGTCAATTATTCCTAAGCGTTTAGCGCGCTTTTCCCAATTTTTTCTTGCTAACTCTTGTAAGTCAGCGACTTGATCGCTTTCGTCCATAATTTCTAAACCAAGTAAAGTTTCAATCACATCTTCTTGAGATACAATTCCACTTGGCGCACCAAATTCATCTACAACAAGAGCAATATGTTCTCTTTTTTCAATGAATGTTTCAAACAAATTAGGAATAGGATAATTACGTTCAATAACCAGGATTTCACGTTTTATGGAACTTAAGTTGTCTGAACCTTTTCCTTTGACGATGCTTTCTAGCATTTGATCTTTCAGAAAATAACCAGTAATGTGATCTTTAGTTTCGCTATAAATTGGGATTCTTGAAAATTTTAATTCAGGATGTTGAGTGTAAAAATCAGCTATTTTGGTTTTCTCATTTGCAGAAGTAATAACCGTTCTAGGAGTCATAATATGTTTTGCTAAGACTTCTTTAAAACTCAACATATTTCGGATTACTTTGCTTTCCGACTTTTGAAAAACACCTTCTTTCTCTGCAATATCAGTCATTACCGAA
Source organism: Flavobacteriaceae bacterium (assembly GCA_034111625.1). GTDB lineage: Bacteria > Bacteroidota > Bacteroidia > Flavobacteriales > Flavobacteriaceae > Urechidicola. The sequence continues at coordinate 13,131 of JAWUWX010000006.1, forward strand.
AAATCTTCACGACTTAAGACACTTCCATGATGTCCACTTCCTCCGATTAATTTAGTAGTTAATTGAAGTAACCATAAAACTCCAGTCCATTTCAATGGGAAAATCAAGACTTTTAAAGCTATGTCAGTAAAGTTTGCTAGTTTTTTCCAGTAGGTTGCACCAATTGTTTTTGGAATTATCTCTGACAAAACAAGAATTAATAAAGTCATAATTGCAGATACTATTCCGACAATATTTATCCCCATAATATTTATGTCAAAATCTAATGACTCCGCTTGAACTCCGACTAGAATAGCCCCAACAGTATGAGCAATTGTATTCAATGTAAGTATCGCAATTAATGGCTTGTCTACATCTTTCTTTAAGGTCTCTAGGGAACTTGCGTAGGATTTTCCAGCACTCTTTTTTACATTTAAAAAAGTAGGAGTTATACTTAAAAGAACGGCTTCTAATATTGAGCATAGAAAGGAAAAGAAAATGGAAATAAATGCGTAAAATAAAAGTACTCCCATTGATTATTTTTTATTGCTAATTTACTATAAATTTTATAAAAAAGAGCCTGATGATTTCAGATCTCTTTTAAATGGTTTGTTTATTCTAATTTAGAAAGCGTAGTTCAATCCAAACAACCAATAGGATTGTAAATCATTATCAATAGAATCAAATGTCTCTGCTGGATTAGTTGTTAAAGCGTAATCTAAAGCCTCTTGCTTGTTGTTTCTTAAACTAATTTCAAACCCAACTCCAATACCTTTCCATAAAGTATAACCAAGAGAATTAGTCCATGTCCAGTTAGAAAAGTCTAAATTTTTATAACTTTTGAAAGCAGATAAATTAGATTTTAAATTTACAGCTCCAATTGAAGTAGTATAATCAGCAACTAGTTTTGCTCCTAAAGATGATGCATAAACAGATTCACCCTTACTGAAAACAAAATTGTAATTTAGAGGGTGGATTACAACAACCAAGTTATTAATCGGTGTCCATGTAGCACCAACACCGAAATCTAAATATCCTGGATCATTAAAATTATCTAAAAGTGTAGTTCTGTATTCTGCTAAAGCTGATACGGCCCATTCATCGCTTAATTTACGCCCATATAATGAAGTGGCTTTAAACACATCTGTAGCAGATTCAAAGTTGTCATTATCCGTGTCTATATCTTTATTGTCTAGTTTTACCCAGGCTAAATTTACATTAGCAGAATTTCTCCAGAAAAATTTTTCTTCTAATAAATTTGCATAAGCGTTTATTGTTAGACCAATGTTTCCTGTTGAAGAATTTGGAATTCCTTTTGAATACCAATTGTTAAAACCAGCAAGATTACCCCCTATAGTACCAAAAACCCCTTTTTTCCATCCTTGAAGCGCATCGATTTGTCCTTGTAATGCGGCAACTTCGGCTTGAAGTACTGCAATAGAATCTTTTTTAGGTGCTTGTAATGCTTTTAATTCATCCTCTGTTTGTGCATTAGTTGTTATAGCAAAAAACATAATTAATGTAAACAGTAATTTTTTCATTTTAATATTTTTAAAAATCTTACAAAAACACACTTGTTTTTTAAGACACTCTTTGTTTAAAAAGTCACAAAAAGAATTTTATTTATTTTTAAATAATGGAACCGTTGAACATGCTTCACCATACATAATGGATTTTGCAACTGGAATCAACTTAGTAATTAATTGAGTGTAGGCAGTTTCTGGAATAGGTTTTTCTGAGCAACCTTTAATAATTATAGGCTTCCCTTGATAGGAATCAATAGGCAATTGTGTAATAATATCTTGAAAAATAGAAGTCTCTAATTCTTTAACTGTTCCAATAATTATTTTTTTGGAAAAGGGCACTAATTCGGTTGTTACAAGCATGTAAGCCCAAGAAGGAATAATTGCTTCAGTAGAACAAGTAAGCGCGATATAAGAATCTTGATATTGACTCCAATCGTGCTCTTTTACAGATGCTCTAAAATCCTTTTCTTTTAAAATGATTTCTTCATAAAGCCAATCTTTTATGTCAATAACAATACGTTTTCCTTGAGGATAGTAATCTTCAAGGTCGATTGTGACTAATTTACTCTGAGCAACTTTATTTACAATTTCTTTCAAAAAAACATGTTTTTTATCATAAATGAGCAAAGGGAAATATCTCAAAAGAATATTCACTTACTTCAGAATGACAATTTATATTAAATTATAAAAACCCTAGCTCTAATTTAGCTTCTTCACTCATCATATCCTGAGTCCATGTAGGATCAAAAGTGATTTCAACTTCAGCACCTTTTACTTCTTCCAATGTTTTTACTTTTTCTTCAACCTCTAGAGGTAAAGTTTCAGCAACAGGGCAGTTAGGAGAAGTTAAGGTCATCAATATTTTAACATCATTATCTTCACTCACCATTACGTCATAGATCAATCCAAGTTCATAAATATCAACTGGAATTTCTGGATCGAAAATTGTTTTTAATACAACAACAACTTTATCGCCTATATTCTGTGCATTGTCTTGTGTCATTTTTAATATTTTTTAAGTGTAATTTACAATTATTAAGTTAATTTAGACTGATAACCGAGCGCATACAATTTTATTTTTTTTATCATTGATACCAATCCATTGGCTCTAGTAGGAGATAAATGCTCTTTTAAACCGATCTCATTAATAAACTCATTATCAGATTCGATAATATCTTTAGGGTTCTGATTGGTATAAACACGCAATAATAAAGCAACGATTCCTTTGGTTAAAATAGCATCGCTATCTGCTGTAAAAATAAGTGTATCGTTCTGAAAATCAGAATGTAACCATACTTTTGATTGACATCCTTTTATAAGGTTTTCATCCAGTTTATTTTCACTATTAATCAATGGTAAAGATTTTCCAAGATCAATAATATATTCATAGCGTTCCATCCAATCGTCAAATAGAGAGAATTCATCAATAATTTCTGCTTGTATTTCTTTGATAGTCATTTATTAAATATATTTTTGCAAAGGTATATACATCGCAACAATTAATAGCAAATATTAGACCAATAATTAATTGTTCAAGAATTGAAAAGAAAGTAACTATGAGTAAATTATTAGCAGTTGGTACGGTAGCATTTGACGCAATTGAAACGCCATTTGGAAAAACAGATAAAATTCTTGGAGGTTCTGGAACTTTTGTTGGATTGGCAGCATCACAATTTGGTGTTGAAACAGGAGTTGTTTCTGTTGTAGGAGGAGACTTTCCAAAATCTTATCTAGATATGATGAATTCTAAAGGGATTGATACTTCTGGAGTTGAAATTATCAAAGAAGGGAAAACTTTTTTTTGGAGTGGAAAGTATCATAATGATATGAATTCACGCGATACATTGGTTACTGAATTGAATGTTTTAGAAAATTTTACACCAGTAGTTCCTGATAGTTTTAAAGATGCTGGAATTGTGATGTTAGGGAATTTACCCCCTTTAACACAAGCATCTGTATTAGATCAAATGACAGAACAACCAAAACTTGTTGTACTTGATACAATGAATTTCTGGATGGACATTGCATTGGAGGACTTACATGCAGTTTTAAAACGTGTTGATGTAATTACAATTAATGATGAAGAGGCTCGTCAGTTAAGTGGAGAGTATTCACTGGTGAATGCTGCGAAGAAAATCCATTCTATGGGCCCGAAATATGTAGTGATTAAAAAAGGAGAGCATGGAGCCATATTATTTAATGATGGTAAAATGTTTTACGCTCCAGCATTACCATTAGCAGAAGTATTTGACCCTACAGGTGCAGGAGATACATTTGCAGGAGGTTTTTGTGGATATTTAGCCAAGACAGAAAACATATCCTTTGAAAACATGAAAAACGCCATTATATATGGCTCGAATTTGGCCTCATTCTGTGTTGAGAAATTTGGAACCGAAAGGATGCAAAATCTAAAGAAAGACGAAGTCAATAAGCGCTTGGAGGCGTTTAAAGAGTTAACACAATTTGATATAGAATTATCATAAATATAAATCCGCGACTATTGACGCGGATTTTTTTATACTAAAAAAGTAACAATCTAAAGAAACAATGAGCGACTCTATTAAACACGAATGTGGAATTGCATTGGTAAGACTTTTAAAACCACTTGCTTTTTATCAGAAGAAATATGGTACGGCATTTTACGGTATAAATAAAATGTACCTGTTGATGGAAAAGCAGCACAATCGTGGTCAAGATGGAGCAGGATTTGCAAGTGTGAAGTTTGATACGGAACCTGGAACTCGTTATATCAGTCGAGTCCGGTCAAATCAGCAACAACCTATTCAAGATATCTTTGCACAGATCAATGAACGGTTGAACAGTGTATTAGAAGAAAATCCTACAAGAGTTCATAATACTGAATGGCAGAAAGAAAATATGCCTTATATCGGCGAACTTTCTTTAGGACATGTACGCTACGGAACATTTGGAAAAAATAGTATTGAAAGTGTGCATCCATTTTTACGTCAAAATAACTGGAAACATAAAAACTTAATTGTTGCAGGAAACTTTAATTTGACCAATTCGAATCAAATCATGCAGGAATTGGTTGAACTAGGACAGCATCCTAAAGAAAATACAGATACTGTTTCTGTGATGGAAAAAATAGGACACTTCCTAGATGCAGAAGTAGAAAAAATATATCAAAAATGTAAGAAAAAAGGTATTAGCAAAAAAGAAGCCTCTTCAATTATTGCTGAAAAATTAAAGGTTCATAAAGTTTTAAAAAGAGCGGCTAAAAGTTGGGATGGAGGATATGCGATGGCTGGATTGATAGGCCATGGAGATGCATTCGTATTACGAGATCCTGCAGGAATTCGTCCAGCATTTTATTATCAAGATGATGAAGTGGTTGTAGTCGCGTCTGAGCGTCCTGTAATTCAAACGGTTTTTAACGTTCCGATAGGTGAAGTAAAAGAACTAGAAAGAGGACACGCGCTTATTGTGAAGAAAGATGGTGAAGTAAGTGTTGAGCCTGTTTTGGAACAATTACCGAAAAAATCATGTTCATTTGAAAGAATTTATTTCTCTCGGGGAAGTGATGCAGATATATATCAAGAACGAAAAAATCTTGGAAAAAATGTTTTCCCACAAATCCTTTCTAGGATAAATAACGATATAGAAAATACCGTTTTTTCTTTTATTCCAAATACTGCTGAGACTTCTTTTTATGGAATGTTCGAAGCCGCTGAAGATTTTTTAAACCAACAAAAGACTAAAATTTTATTGAAAGGAAATCGTAGTTTGTCTGCTGAGAAAGTAACTGAGATTTTATCAGTTCGTGCGAGAATGGAAAAGATTGCGGTAAAAGATGTGAAACTTAGAACTTTTATTGCCGATGATAATTCACGAGATGATCTTGTTGCGCATGTTTATGATGTGACGTATGGTGTTGTAAAACCAACGGATAATCTTGTAATTATTGATGATAGTATTGTTCGAGGAACAACGCTAAAAAAGAGTATTATCAAAATACTTAACAGATTGAACCCAAAGAAAATTGTAGTTGTCTCTTCGGCTCCTCAGATTCGTTATCCAGATTGTTATGGAATTGATATGGCTAGAATCGGAGATTTTATTGCTTTTAGAGCGGCTTTAGAATTGTTACATGAAACGAAACAATATCACATAGTAGATAAGGTGTATGAACAATGCAAATCTCAAAAAAAACAAGTAGGTGCAGAAGTTCAGAATTTTGTGAAGGAAATCTATGCTCCTTTTTCTGACCAACAAATTTCTGATAAGATTGCTCAGATGTTGAAAACTGAAGAAGTGAATTGTGGAGTAGAAGTGGTCTATCAGACGGTTGAGAATTTACATAAGGCGTGTCCAGACCATAAAGGAGATTGGTACTTTACTGGAGATTATCCAACTCCTGGAGGAATCCGAGTTGTGAATTCTGCCTTTATTAATTTCTATGAAGGTAGAAAAGAAAGGGCTTATTAGAGTTTGACAAATAATTAGGATTAAAAAAACTCAAAGCATTGCTTTGGGTTTTTTTAATCCTATAAAAGTTGAAACTTATTTCGCTTCAGCATAACGTCTTTCAACCTCGTTCCAGTTGATCACATTAAAAAATGCTTGTACGTAGTCTGGACGACGGTTTTGATAGTTTAAGTAGTAAGCATGTTCCCATACATCAAGTCCTAAAATCGGTGTTCCTCCACATCCCACTCCAGACATCAATGGATTGTCTTGGTTTGGTGTAGAACATACTTCAATCTTTCCTCCTTTATGAACACATAACCAAGCCCATCCAGAACCAAAACGTGTTCCTGCTGCTTTAGCAAACGCATCTTTAAAAGCATCAACTGATCCGTATGCAGTTTCAATAGCGTCTTTTAACTCTCCAGATAAATATCCTTTATCTTCTGGATTCATCACTTCCCAGAATAATGAATGATTGTAAAATCCTCCACCATTATTTCTAACAGCACCATTACTCATGTCAAGACTTTTAAGAATACCTTCGATAGATTTTCCTTCAAGATCTGTTCCTGCAATGGCATTGTTTAAATTGTTCGTATATCCATTATGATGTTTACTATGGTGAATTTCCATAGTTCTTGCATCTATATTTGGTTCTAACGCATCATATGCGTATCCTAATTTTGGTAATTCAAAAGCCATAATTATATATTTTTAATTGTTAACGTAAATTTCTTGTTCTTCAAAGATAGTAAAGAAAATTGACACTTTGAAATATGTGGATTGATACTATTTATGCGAGTATCAATTTCTATTATATAGTTAATATTTTGAGTTCTCAGGGTATCTAGCCATGTATTCTTCTGCAACTGTAACCATGTTCTTGCTTCCGCAAAAGAAAGGAACTCGTTGATGTAGTTCAGTAGGTTCAATTTCTAAGACCCTCATATATCCATCAGAAGCAAACCCATTTGCTTGTTCGGCAAGAAAAGCCATAGGATTACATTCATAAAGCAATCTCAATTTTCCTTTTGGAGATCTTGTACTTGTAGGATAGATGTAAATCCCTCCTTTAATCATATTTCTGTGAAAATCAGAAACTAAAGATCCAATATAACGTGATGTATAAGGCCTGTCACCTTCTTCTTCTTGACAATATTTTAAATAATCTTTCACTCCTTGAGGAAAATGAACATAATTACCTTCGTTGATTGAATAAATATTTCCATCAACTGGAAACTGCATATCAGGATGTGACAAGTAAAAAGTGCCAATTGCAGGATTTAAAGTAAATCCATTTACACCATGCCCAGTTGTAAATACAATCATCGTTGAAGTACCGTATATGATATATCCAGCAGCAACTTGCTCCGTTCCTTTTTGTAAAAAATCTTCTAATTGTACTGGAGCGCCTATAGGAGTTACTCTCCGATATATAGAGAAAATAGTTCCTACAGATACATTAACATCGACATTGGAAGAGCCATCAAGGGGATCAATTAAAACCACATATTTATTGTCGTTTTTCCCATTACTACTTTTTATAGAAACGTAATCATCTTCCTCTTCACTAGCTATTCCACAGACAATTTGACGATTGGTCATAGTCTGCATAAAAATGTCATTAGCATACACATCTAACTTCTGTTGTGCCTCTCCTTGAATATTAGTGTCTCCAGCACTTCCTAAAATATCGACTAATCCAGCCTTATTTACTTCATGATTTACTACTTTAGCAGCTAGACGAATGGAATTTATAAGTCTTGACAATTCACCTGAAGAATATTGAAAGTGTTTTTGATTGTCAATAATAAATTCTCCAAGGGTAGAATGCTTTTGAGTCATAATGATTTTTAAACAATAGTCTACAAATATCGTAATTTTTAATATTAAAAACATTTAAATTATATGAAATTCTCAATTAGAAAAGGAGTAAAAAAAGATGCTGTATCAATTTTGAAATTGATACATGAACTTGCCGTTTTTGAAAATGAACCAGAAGCAGTTGAAATTACTGTTGAAGATTTAGAAAAAGATGGATTTGGGGAACATCCATTGTTTCAAGTTTTAGTTGCAGAACAAGACGAAGAAATTGTAGGAATGGCATTATACTATAATCGCTATTCAACTTGGAAAGGCAAAACGATTCATTTGGAAGATTTAATTGTGAAAAGCAGTATGCGAGGGAAAAATATTGGAGGCGCTTTATATGAAAGTGTTTTAAAGCAAGGATATGAAGAAAAGGTACGTAGAGTTGAATGGGTTGTGTTGGACTGGAATACTCCTGCGCGTGATTTTTATATAAATTCAGGAGCAAAAATATTGCATGGTTGGGAAACTGTACAAATGGATAGTGAAGGAATCCATAAATTTGTAAAACGTAAAAAGAAATAATTGTAAAATGAAGATTTTTAAGTTTGGCGGAGCGTCTGTAAAAAATGCTAAAAGTATAAAAAACGTTGTGAGGGTTTTGAAAAACGAAGGCTTAAACAACAAAATTGTTGTGATTTCTGCAATGGGAAAAATGACCAATGCATTTGAAAAAATTGTAAACTCTTATTGTGATAAGAAGGAAGATTTACCAGAGAAAATTTTGGATGTAAGAGAATTTCACGATACGATATTAAATGATTTGTTTCCAAAGAAATCACATCCTGTTTTTACAACTGTAGAACAGATATTTGCTCAAATGAGTGGGTTTATGGCTCAAAACACATCCAAAGATTACAATTACATCTATGATCAGATAGTCAGTAATGGAGAGTTTTTATCTACTCATATTGTAAGTGCTTATTTGACAGAAATAGAGATTGAAAACACTTGGATTGATGTAAGGGATTATATCAAAACTGATAGATCCTATCGAGATGCTCATGTAGACTGGGAACAAACAAAGGAAATAATCTCTAATGAAATTGATTTACATGAACTTACGATTACGCAAGGCTTTTTGGGAGGAAATGAAGGTAAAACAACAACGTTAGGTAGAGAAGGCTCTGATTATACTGCAGCCATTTTCGCCTATTGTTTACACGCTGAAAGTGTTACAATCTGGAAAGATGTCGATGGTGTTTTAAATGCGGATCCTAGACACTTTCAAGACACAATATTATTAAATAAAATATCTTATGAAGAGGCGATTGAACTTGCTTTTTATGGAGCATCTGTAATCCACCCTAAAACATTGAAACCGTTAGAAAACAAATTGATCCCTCTACAAGTTCGATCGTTTTTAAATTTAGAAAACAAAGGTACAATCGTAAAGAAAGGAATAGATATCTTGCCTCGAGTTCCCTGTTGTATTTTAAAGAAAAATCAAGTTTTTATTTCTATATCAGCCCTTGATTTCTCTTTTATGGTTGAGCATAATTTAAGTGATGTATTCAAGGAACTACACAAGTATAGATTGAAAGTCAATTTAATTCAAAATTCGGCATTGAGTTTTTCTGTATGTGTTGAAGATGATTTTAATAATTTCAATACGTTTTTAAAAGATGTTAAAGCCAAATATAAGGTTACATATAATAAAGGTGTAACATTATTTACAATTCGTCATTTTGATTCAAAAGCGATTTCAGAAATTGAAAAAAAGCACAAAGTTTTATTAAAACAAATAAGCACAGAAACTATTCAAATTGTAGTAGAATAGATTTTGTACATTTGTTTGTTTTATAATTAAAAAGTTAATGGGTTTAGTTACCGCCAAAGAAGTTGCAAAAGCAGTAAATCTTGACAAATATGGATTTGTTGGTACTTTCTGTGGTTGGTTATTGATGAAATTACTACGAATTTCTAGACTTAATAAAATTTACAATAGACATAAAACTAAAGAAGGAATCCATTTTTTGGATAGTATTTTAAGTGAATTTGAAATCGAATTTGATGTTCCAAAAGAAGACTTGGATCGGATTCCAAAAACGGGTCCTTTTATAACTATCTCTAACCATCCTTTAGGAGGGATTGATGGGATTTTATTGTTAAAGCTTGTTCTAGAAAAAAGAGGAGATTATACCACTTTAGGTAATTTTTTAATGGATAGAATTAAGCCGCTGAACCCTTACATTTTAGGGGTGAATCCTTTTGAAACTAGGAAAGAAGTTAAATCAAGTGTTGGTGGGCTCAAAAATGCTCTTCGGCACTTAAGAAATGGATACCCTCTTGGTCTTTTTCCTGCTGGAGAAGTTTCTACACATAGAGAAGGGAAATTATTAGTTGACAAGCCCTGGGATCCTGGTGCTGTTAGATTGATTAAAAAGGCTGAAGTTCCGATTATTCCCATCTATTTTCATGCTAAAAACAGCAGATTGTTTTATGCCTTGTCAAAAATTAGTGACACGTTTAGAACAGCAAAATTACCTTCTGAATTGTTTTCTCAAAAAAGACGTGTTATTAAAGTTAGAATCGGGAAACCGATTTTAGTTAAAGATCAGAATCAATATGAAAATATCGATGAGTTTCATCAGTTTATACGTAAGAAAACGTATATGCTTGCTAATCCTTTTGAAAAACAATCGAAGTACATTTCTCAAGCAGCATCTGCATTAAAATTTCCAAAGGAACCGAAAAAAATAGATCCTCAGCGCAATGTTGATAAAATGATAAAGGAAGTGGAATTCTTGAGAAAGAATGGTGATAGATTGATGGAAAGTAAGAATTATGAAGTGTTTCTTGCAGCTGCAGAAATAATTCCAAACATATTACATGAAATTGGTAGATTAAGGGAGATTACCTTTAGAGAAGTTGGTGAAGGAACTAATAAATCTATTGATTTAGATGATTTTGACCAACATTACCATCATCTTTTTTTGTGGGATTCTTTTAATAATAAAATGGTCGGTGCTTATAGAATGGGCCTTGGAAACGCGATCTATAAAAAATACGGGATTAAAGGTTTTTATGTACAGACCCTTTTTAAGTTTGAACCAGAAATGTTCACTATGATGAGTGAAACTATTGATATCGGTAGAGCATTTATCGTAAAAGAATATCAACAAAAACCAATGCCTTTATTCTTTTTATGGAAAGGGATAGTACATGTAACTTTGCGGCATCCAGAACATAAATATTTAACTGGAGGCGTAAGTATTTCCAACCAATTTTCAAATTTTTCTAAATCCTTGATGATTGAGTTTATGAAATCACATTATTACGATCCATATATTGCGCAATATATCCATCCTAAAAAAGAATATAAAGTAAAGTTAAAAGATACAGACAGAGAATTTGTTTTCGATGCTACTCAAGCTGATTTAAACAAATTTGATCGTGTGATTGACGAATTGGAACCAGGAAACTTAAGAATGCCAGTTTTGATCAAAAAGTATATAAAACAAAATGCAAAATTGGTTGCCTTTAATGTAGATCCAAAATTTAACAACGCCATCGACGGACTTATTTTCTTAAAGATTTCTGACATTCCAGAGAGTACAGTAAGGCCTGTAATGGAAGAATTTCAAGCCGAACTAGAGCAAAAGGCTACTGCTGCTGAAGAAAACTCGAAGTAACATTAAATACATCAAGTTAAAGGTTTAATTGCTTCTTAGCAACAATTGCTTTCAGGATCGCAACTAGAAGATTGAGTTTCTAAAACTTTTCCCTCAGTTTTAGGAATACCACAAATATCATTTGCTTTGCACTGTGTTTTCTCAATATTTAACTTAAAAGTTATAGAGACGTTTTTTATTTCAACATCTTGAATATACAGCTGTGCCGTATTAAAAGCAGCATTGCTATATTCGATTTTTACTTCTGATTCGATATCATAAGGTTTTATTGCTCCAACTAGATTCAGGATTTCCATTGCTTTTTTAACTTTCATAAAATCTCTTTTTCCCAGTTCCTTAGGACTTTCCCATAATTGAATGATAGTTTCATTCCATGCATCTGTTCTTCCTCCACAATCTACTGAGTCAATCTTCATATGTTTTACTTCAGTAATGTGGTAATTTGCTCCAACCAATAGATTAGGAGCATATTCAAATAGTAATGCTTTGCCTTGATTTTTTTCTAAAACGGATAATAATTCTTTTGTTTTCATAATAGTTTTATTTTACATCGTAATATTACGATTGTTAATAGTAAATTTTTTCAACAGCAATTTTGTTTAGTCCTATTGAAGAAGGTGTCGAAAATTTTCTGGAACATTTCAAAACGTACAATATTGATACAATAGCAAACACTCTTCCCTTCAAAAGTTCCTTTCAGCAAACCTGCGTTATTAATCACTTTCAAATGTTGAGAAATGGTAGATTGAGACAATCCTATTTCTTCAACAATATCATTGCATATACAAGATTCTTGTATACTGATGTATTGTAAAATAGATACTCTTGCAGGATGAGAAAATACTTTTGCTATCTGAGCAATGTCATTGATGTGTTGTGGATATATTTCCAATTTTGATACTCCCATAAATAATTTATTTTAACATCGTAATATTACGATAATAAATTGAATAAAAGAACATTTAATAGAAAATAAAACAAGATCATTTCATATGCATAAAGTTAATAAGCTTTAAACAAGATCACTGTAAAAAAATAAAATTATTAATCTGAATGAAATACAGTTTCTACTATACTTTGTTATTATGTCTATACTTTATAGTTAAATTTGAATAAATAATTTAGGCATAATATGAAAACAAAATTAATTTTATTTCTGTCAGTTATATTAATGGTTTTAAGTTGTGAGACACAAAATAAAGAAAACTCTACAACCTATTATTTAATTAGACACGCTGAAAAAGAAAACGATGGAACGAAGAACCCTCATTTATCAAAAAAGGGATTAGAACGAGTAGAAAAATTAAAAACTTTTTTTGCATATAAAAAAATAGATGCTGTTTATTCGACGGACTATTGGAGAACCAAAGAAACAGCGATACCGATTGCAGAAATAAATTCACTTTCAATTGAATTATACACCCCTGATTTTTTGAAAATAGATTCGCTGATTAAAAAGGATAAACATAAAAATGTACTCATAGTTGGACATAGTAATACAACTCCATTTTTTGTAAATGAAATTCTGAATGAATCTAAGTATCAGTTGATATCAGAAGATGTTTATAATGAAATTTTTATTGTTAAAGTTAACCGTAAAGAAGAAGTAATAGACGAAGTGATTAAAATAGATTAAATGAAAAAGGCACAACAGTTTTTTTATTTGTCAAAAATTAAGAAAATTTCCTTTAATTTTATCTACGATTGTTTGTGCTAGTTTAATTTTAGATTCTACCGTCCATCCAGCAACATGAGGAGATAACAATACATTTTCAGAATTGATTAAGTATTTAAATGATTCTGGGAGCGAATTGTTTTCGAAAAGGTTTTCAAAGGAGCCTTTTTCATATTCTAACACATCCAATCCAGCACCAAGAACTTTTCCGCTTTTCAATCCTTTTACTAAATCAGAAGTTACAACGGCCGTTCCACGTGCAGTATTTATGAGCCAAAAAGACTTTAAAAAGCCATTAATAAGTTTGCTATTTATCATATTGTATGATAACTCATTAAAAGGAGTGTGAAGGCTTAAAATATCAGATTTTTGTTGTAGTTCTTCAAGAGAAACTTGTCTACAATTTTCATCTCCAACACTCTCTTTTATATCATAACAAATCACTTCAATATCAAATCCTCGCAATTTCTTGGCAAATGATTTCCCCATATTCCCATAGCCAATCAACCCTATAGTTTTCCCATCCAATTCAATTCCTCGATTGTCTTCTCTTAACCATTTTCCTTGACCAATCTCTTTATCAGCTTTATTCAGTCTATTAAAAAGAGAAAGTAGCATTCCTAGCGTATGCTCTCCTACAGCATTTCGATTTCCTTCAGGAGCACCAATTAATTGTATTTTTTTACTTTCTGCATACTCACAATCGATACTTTCTAATCCAGCGCCAACTCGAGCGATAAATTTTAAATTTATCGCAGCATCAATAAACTGACGATCAATTTTAAAACGGCTTCGGATTACGATTCCATCATAATTGCTGATTTTTTTTTCAACGTCAGTTTTGGAAGAAGTATAATCTTGATGATTTGTATATCCTAAATCATTGAGTTGATTTATTAATAATGGATGATTAGTATCAAGATGTAGAATTTTCATTTTTAATATTGCTCATTTTCATTTGGGAAATCAACACTTTTAACATCATCAATATAATTTTTAAAAGCATTGGTCATTTCATCATATAGATTTAAGTATCTACGAAGAAAACGCGGATTAAATTCATGAGTCATTCCTATCATATCGTGTGTAACAAGCACTTGACCATCTACGCCATTTCCAGCACCAATCCCAATTACGGGAATCGATAAGCTTTCGGCAACTTCTTTAGCAAGAGCAGCAGGAACTTTTTCTATTACAATAGCAAAACAGCCCAACCTTTCAAGAAGCAAAGCATCTTCTTTTAATTTTTCAGCTTCTTCTTCTTCTTTGGCTCTTACCGTATACGTTCCAAATTTATAAATAGATTGAGGTGTTAAACCTAAATGTCCCATCACCGGAATTCCAGCATTTAAAATACGTTTTATGGACTCTTTAACTTCCCTTCCTCCTTCAAGTTTTATAGAATGCGCTCCACTTTCTTTCATAATTCTAATAGCGGATCTTAACGCTTCCTTAGGATCAGATTGATAACTCCCAAAAGGTAAATCTACAACCACAAGACAACGATGAATCGCTCTGATTACAGAACTTGCATGATAGATCATTTGGTCCAGTGTAATGGGAACTGTTGTTTCATGTCCAGCCATTACATTAGATGCAGAATCACCTACTAGAATTACATCAATCCCTGCATTATCAACAATCTTTGCCATTGTGTAATCATAGGCAGTTAACATAGATATCTTTTCTCCGTTACGTTTCATGTCAATCAATGATTTCACAGTAACGCGTTTATATTCTTTTTTTGCTACAGACATTTTTTAAGGAAGTTTAGATTGTAAAAATAGTGAAAATTTGGTTGTAAATTTTTCATAATAAATTTTCAGTTTGCTAGAGAAGAACCAAATTTACTTGGTAGTTAAATCACTTTAGTATAAAAAAATTATATTATTTATTTTTGTTGGAAATATTTTTTTCCCTAAAAGAAGGATTTAAATATATAAGAAAATTATTTAAAAATAAACCCTTTAGATTTTATACCTTCGTAGAGAGAAAACACTCAATTTTAATATGCCCGAACCCGAAGTTTTACATACATTATCTCCTAATAAATGGGTGTCGGCATATTCCGATTATCTGTACAATTATACGATTTCGCGAGTGAGTAATAGTGAAATCGCGAAAGATCTTGTGCAAGAAACTTTTTTTGCCGGATTAAAATCTATGAAAAATTTTCAAGGTAAAGCAAGTGAACGTACTTGGTTAGTTTCTATATTGAAAAGAAAAATTATTGATCACTATCGTAAAATTAATTCTACCAAAGGAAAAGCAGAAGTACGAATAAATTTTTACAATGATGGAGAGAATGAAGGAGATTGGCTTGAAGAACGTGTTCCTAATACTTGGTCAGAAGATGCAGATAAGCATATTGAAAACGAAGAATTGAAAGTTACACTTGAAGATTGTATAGAGAATTTACCAGAAAAATATGGAATGGTATTTAAGATGAAAACGATTCAAGGTTTTGAAACTGAAGAAATCTGTAAGGAATTAGATATCACCGCGTCAAATTTATGGGTTATCATCCATAGGGCAAGAACTCAATTGAGAAGATGTATGGAAGATAATTGGTTTAATAAATAAGTAAATTAAACACATGAAAAGCAAAGTATTTATTTCTTGCGATGAAGCAACGGCCATATGTGATAAAAATCAATACGGCGAATCGTCAGTCCTTGAAAAAATTAAGTTAAACATGCATTTTATCAAGTGTAAGTTTTGTAAAATGTATACCAAGCATAACACTTATTTAACAAGAATGTTAGGAATTTATTCTAAAAACGCTCATTGCGGTAAGGAAAACTGCTTTACGGATAAAGAAAAATCTGAATTACAGAATGAAGTAGAAAAAAAAATTGCTTTATAATTATTCCTTTTCAATTCTGATTTTTTATATTTTTAAAATCCAAAACTACTACGACTATGGATTTCTTACCTGAAAAAATTGACAATTACGTTGTAAACCATTCCGAAGACGAACCGCAATTATTGCAAGAATTGAGTCGTGAGACTTGGCAAAAAATAATGGTTCCTAGAATGTTAAGTGGACATTTTCAAGGAAGAGTATTGTCTATGATTTCTAAATTAGTCAATCCCAAAAATATTCTTGAAATAGGAACTTATACAGGATATTCCGCATTGTGCTTGGCTGAAGGAATGCAAGAAAATGGAAATTTACATACAATTGATAGAAATGAAGAACTATATGACTTCCAAAGAAAATATTTTAATAAGTCAGACTATGGCACTAATATCAAGCAATATGTAGGAAATGCATTGGATGTTATTTCAACGATCGATGACAAGTTCGACTTGGTTTTTATCGACGCTGATAAAAGTAATTATCCCAATTATTTTCATGCAATCATTGATAAGATGAATTCTGGAGGAGTTATTCTATCAGATAACGTATTATGGAGCGGAAAGGTAGTGGAAGAAATCCAGCCAAAAGATATAGACACTCCAGCCCTTATTGAGTATAATAAACTTTTAAAAAATGATTCGAGAATTGAAACGGTCTTGTTGCCTATAAGAGACGGATTGACTATCTCTAGAGTAAAATAAATATTACATCCCTCTTTTAATAGGGCCTGTAAAGTCGTCAATATCGTCTTTTAATTTATCAACTCCTTTTTTAATGTCTTTGGTGAATTCGGTATCGATTCCTTGCTTTTCAGCACTATCTTTTATTTCTCGTTTGATGTCATTGGTTGCATTCTTAACTTGATGCATGGTCTTTCCAAGCCCACGAGCAATTTCAGGAATCTTATCAGCACCAAAAAGCATTACTACAATAAGTAGAATAACAAAAATTTCTGGACCACTGATAAATAATAAAGGCATAAAATTGTAATTATTGAACAAAGATACTATAATTAACTAAAATCTATCTTCAATTGGCGATCATACATTACGATGCTTCCAGCAACGGAGACATTAAGACTTTCAATAGATTTGAACTTGACTAAAAAGTGAGATTTTTCAATTGCTTTTTTAGACAAACCATTATCCTCAGCACCTAATAAATAAACACATCTTCGAGGATGCTCAAAGGATTCTAATTGCACTGCCCTATCGTCTAACTCCACTCCAACAAGCATCGCACCTTTTGGTAAATGCTCATAAAAATCTTCAAATGTAGCATAATGAAAATATGGCATTGCGCCTACAGCTTTTCTAGTATCGCTCGCTTGATTTGCGTATCGATTTCCAATTGTAAAAATAAAACTTGCGCCTAAATTCTGAGCAGAACGCCATAAAACGCCTAAATTTTCTGGAGTTTTACCATTTTGAATTCCAATTCCAAAAAAACCCTGTTCTAAATTATTGATCATGATTGGTTTTTACTCAGCATTCGCTTTATTTCATTCAGTTTCATCAATGCTTCGATAGGAGTAAGCGTGTCAATATTTGTGCTAAGAATTTCCTCTTTTATATCTTCTAATAAGGGATCGTCCAACTTGAAAAAACTCAATTGAACATCTTCTTCCTGTGCTTGTCTGAGTTTGTCTTTTATATCTTCTGATGAATGACTTTGTTCTAACTGCTTCAACATTTTATTAGCTCTATGCAATACGGACGAAGGCATTCCAGCCAATTTCGCTACATGTATTCCAAAACTATGCTCACTTCCTCCAGCAACTAGTTTCCGTAAGAAAATTACATTATCTTTTAGTTCTTTAACAGAAACATTGAAATTTTTTATACGTTCAAATGTTTCGGTCATATCATTCAACTCATGATAATGTGTTGCGAAAAGCGTTTTGGCTTTGGATGGGTGTTCGTGTAGATATTCAGCAATTGCCCATGCAATTGAAATCCCATCATACGTACTTGTTCCACGACCTATTTCGTCTAGTAAAATCAAACTTCGTTCAGAAAGATTATTCAGGATATTGGCAGTTTCATTCATTTCAACCATAAAAGTTGATTCACCCATAGAAATGTTGTCACTCGCACCTACACGTGTAAAAATCTTATCTACAACACCTATTTTAGCATTTTGAGCAGGAACATAACTTCCCATTTGTGCCAATAAAACAATTAACGCTGTCTGACGTAGAATGGCAGATTTACCACTCATATTGGGTCCTGTAATCATGATTATTTGTTGTTGATTTCGGTTTAAAACAAGATCATTGGCAATATATTCTTCACTTATTGGCAGTTGTTTTTCAATAACTGGATGACGACCATTTTTTATTTCAAGATCAGTAGTTTCATCCATAATCGGACGTACATAATTGTTGTCTTTGGCTGTTTTGGCAAATGAGCATAAACAATCCAATTGCGCAATCAATTGAGCGTTTTTCTGAACAGGTTTGATAAATTTTAATAGGAATTGAATCAATCCGGTAAATAATTCCTGTTCTAGTTTACTTATTTTTTCTTCTGCACCGAGAATTTTAGTCTCGTATTCTTTCAGTTCTTCAGTAATATAACGCTCAGCATTTACAAGAGTTTGCTTACGAATCCATTCTTCTGGAACTTTGTCTTTATGTGTATTTCTTACTTCAATATAGTATCCGAAAACATTGTTAAACGCAATTTTTAAAGATGAAATCCCAGTACGTTCCGTTTCTCGTTGCAGCATACCATCGAGATACTCTTTTCCAGAAGTAGAAATAGCGCGTAACTCATCTAATTCCGAAGAGACACCTTGTGCGATCGCATTTCCTTTATTGATATTTACAGGAGCGTTTTCGTTTAGAGTGATGTTGATTTTTTCAATTAATTCATTACAGTCATCTAGTTGCTTTCCAATATTTTGTAAAAAGGAGTTTTTACTTGCTTCTGCAGCTGATTTAATGGGAAGAATTGCTGTAAGAGAATCTTTAAGATGTACTACTTCTTTAGGACTTATTTTACCTGCAGCAACTTTAGAAATTAAGCGTTCTATATCGCTTATTTGTTTTATTTGATAGGTAGAAATTTCGAAGAAATCATCGTTGTCAATTAGATATTTAACAATCTCATGACGTTGTTTTATTTGTTCGATATTTTTTAATGGAAGTGCAAGCCAACGTTTTAATAACCGACCTCCCATGGGAGAAATAGTACTGTCAATTACATCAAGAAGTGTTACTGCTTCGATAGAATTGGCATTGTATAATTCCAAGTTTCTGATCGTAAAACGGTCCATCCACACATAATTATCTTCTGCAATACGTTGGATAGAAGTGATATGTGCTACTTTGTTATGTTGTGTTTCTGACAAATAATATAAAACGGCTCCTGAAGCAATAATTCCTTCTTCTAATTCTTCAATTCCAAATCCTTTTAATGATTTTATGTTAAAATGATTGGTTAAACTTTCTTGTGCATAATCGGATTGAAAAACCCAATCGTCGAGGTAAAAATTATTAAATCGTTCGCCGAAAAATTCTAAGAATTTTACTTTGTGTTGTTTCTGAACCAATATTTCACTTGGTTGAAAATTTTGGAGTAGTTTATCAATGTATTCCGTATTTCCTTGCGCTGTTAAAAACTCTCCAGTAGACACATCAAGAAAAGAAATTCCTATCTTTTTTTTGCCAAAATGAATCGCAGCAAGAAAGTTATTGGTCTTGGCTTGTAAAACCTCATCATTCATAGAAACTCCTGGAGTTACCAATTCTGTTACGCCTCTTTTAACGATGTTCTTGGTCATCTTAGGGTCTTCAAGTTGGTCACAAATAGCAACTCTACATCCTGCTTTTACAAGCTTAGGTAAATACGTATTTAAGGAATGGTGCGGGAAACCAGCAAGAGCAGTCTCGGTTTCACTTCCTGCACCTCTTTTGGTTAAAACAATCCCAACAATCTTGGCGCATTTGACAGCATCTTCGCCGAAAGTTTCATAAAAATCTCCAACTCTAAAAAGCAACATCGCATCAGGATATTTAACCTTGATGGCATTGTATTGTTTCATTAAAGGAGTGACTCTTTTTGCTTTAGCCAAGTTGAAATACTTTACGATTGAACTGCGAATTTAAGGTTTTTATTCTTTATTTTTGACGAAAAATAAATCAGTTTTTAACAAGGAGATAATGCGGAAATTAAAAAATAGTGAACTCAATAGAATTGATGTTGAGGACTTTAAAAAAATTGAGAAAACTCCACTAATTGTGATTCTTGATAATATAAGGAGTTTGAATAATATTGGTTCGGTTTTTAGGACTAGCGATGCATTTGTCATAGAAAAAATTTACCTCTGCGGAATTACTGCAACTCCACCAAATAAAGAAATTCATAAAACGGCTCTTGGTTCTACGGAATCCATAGATTGGGAATACGTAGAAGATACGCTATCGCTTGTTGAAAAATTGAAAGATTTAAATATTAAAATCGCAAGTATTGAACAGGCTGATAATGCAATGATGTTGCAGGAATTTGTAGTAGAAAAAGATCAAAAGTACGCTGTGGTTTTCGGAAATGAAGTAAAAGGCGTACAGCAAGAAGTGGTTTCCGCTTCTGATTATTGCATCGAAATTCCGCAATATGGAACGAAACATTCTTTAAATATTTCGGTAAGTGTAGGAGTGGTGCTTTGGGATATCTTTAAAAAGATACAGTTTTAAAATCCAAGCATCAACTTCGCAATAAAGAAGAATAAGAAAATTCCAAAAATATCATTACTTGTCGTAATAAATGGACCAGTTGCAATAGCAGGATCTATTCCTCTTTTGTCCAAAACAATAGGAACAAAGGTTCCAATAAGCGCAGCAACAATAATCACACATAACATAGAAATAGCAACCGTTAAACTAAATAGAAAATCTACATTCATTAAAGGTGAAACTAAAAGAACAATCAACCCTAATACTAAACCGTTTATCAAACTTAAACCAACCTCTTTTAAAAGTCTATTAAAAAGACTTCCTTTAACGATGTCGTTCGCCAAACCTTGAACAATAATGGCGCTTGATTGCACGCCGACATTTCCTGCCATCGCCGCAATTAACGGTGTGAAAAAGAAAAGTTTTGAAAATCTAGGGTTGGTCATTATATCTTCATAACCTTCCATAATAATAACGGCACCCAAACCTCCAAATAACCCTAAAATAAGCCAAGGCAATCGTGCTTTAGTCAATTCCAAAATACTATCATCAGCTTCAACATCTTGCGAAATTCCTGCTGCCATTTGGTAATCTTTTTCCGCCTCATCTTTAATCACATCAACGATATCATCAATTGTGATTCTACCCAATAAAACATCATTATCATCTACAACAGGAATTGCTTCTAGATCATATTTCTGCATGATTTTAGCAACTTCTTCAAGGTCTTCATCAACATTTACCGAATCTACTTTTGGCCTTACAATTTTAGAGATATCACCTTTAGCGGGAGCAATTAAAAGGTCTTTTAAAGAAAGCCTTCCTATGAGTTGGTCATGATTGTTGATCACATAAATTGAGTGAACACGTGTCACCTCCTCTGCTTGAAGACGCATTTCTTTAATACATCTTGGAATGGTCCAGTTTTCATTAACCTTCACCAACTCTTTTGCCATTAAACTACCAGCGGAATCATCCTCATACGCTAATAGCTCTTTAATATCTGCAGCGTGCTCTTCGTCTTCAATTTGAGAGATGACTTTTTGTTGGCGTTCCTCTGAAAGTTCACCAATAATATCCGCAGCATCATCAGAATCTAATTCTTCAATTTCTTCAGCAATCTCTTTTGCTGAAAGGTTTTCAAGGATTTTTTCACGAAGATCTTCATCCAATTCCATTAAAATTTCAGAAGTCTTTTCGCTATCTAGAAGTTTAATGATATAGGTTGCCGAGTCAAAGTTTAATTCGTCAAGAATTTCAGCAATATCTGCATGATGCTCTTCACCAATAAGTTCAAGAATATCAGTATCATTCTGATTTTCTATCAGAAGTTCAATTTGCTCGATAAGATCTTTGTTAATCTCTAATTCCATCTTGCTCAATTTTTGCCGTCAGTTCGATAAATGATTGTACAGATAACTGTTCTGGACGCATCACAAATATAGGCTCTTCTCTTAATTTATCTGATAAATTTAAAGACTTTAAACTTCCCCTCAACATTTTTCTTCGTTGATTAAAGGCAGTTTTTACAACTCTAAAAAATAATTTTTCATCTACAGGAAGAGTATAATTTTCTTTTCTGGTCAATCGTATTACGCCAGATTCCACTTTCGGAGGAGGATCAAAAACGATAGGAGGAACTGTAAAAAGGTATTCTACATCATAAAAGGCTTGCGTTAATACAGATAAGATACCATAGACTTTACTACCTTCTTTTTCTGCAATTCTTTTTGCGACTTCTTTTTGAAACATACCTGAAAATTCAGGAATTCGATGGCGATTTTCTAGTGTCTTAAAAAGGATCTGAGTAGAAATATTATATGGAAAATTCCCAATAATGGCAAATTGCTTTCCTTCAAAATAATCTTTCAAATGGATTTTTAAAAAATCCTTTTCTATAATTCTAGGTGCAAGATGTAGGAAATTGGCTTGTAAAAATGCTACGGAATCCCAATCTATTTCAATCACATGTGTTGTGACATCTTTTTTTAATAAATATTTAGTCAACATACCCATTCCTGGACCTATCTCTAGAATGTCGTTATAACCGTCAAGAGTTAAAGAATCAGCAATATTTTTTGCGATCTCTTCATCTCTTAAAAAGTGTTGTCCTAGATGTTTTTTTGCTCTTACGCTCATGTCTTTTTTTGATTAATACTCTTTAATCACTTTTAATTCAGTTCTAAAGGCTACAAACTTACCATTAAAAACAGCACTATCTTTTCTCAAGGCATCGGCATCATACTTATAATAATCGTCAAGATCTTGTCTTGTTTTAGCGGTGTATTGCACAGAATAGGTTGTACCTCCCATTTCTTCTTCTATAAGCACTTGAGATAACTTAGCACTAATAAATTTCCCAGTCGCCAGTACATCTTGAATATGCTTGTCAATCCATTTTAACCACGGCTGATGAATACTTTCATCTATATTAATTGTAACGTTGTATATATACATGTGATTATTTTATAACATCGTCTCCACGAAGTTTTCTGTATTTTTTCCGAGCATCAACTAGATGAATACTAGAAGGAAAGTCAAAAATAATCTTTTGATAATACTCTTTGGCCTTTTCAATGTTATTTTGTTGTGAATTTATTTCCCCTAAATTATAATATGCATCGTCAACCAAAATATCTTCAGCATTGATTTTAATAATTTTCAAGTAATTGGATTCCGCTTTTTCATATAATTTCATTTCTTCAAATACTTTGGCTTGTTTGAAAAGTGCCTCGTCTTCAATTGCATGCCCTTTGTGTTGTGTTAAAATTGTATTTAGAGAATCTACCGCTTGTTGGTTTTTATGCTGATATGCCAATAAATCTGCTTGTGCATAGGTTTTTAATGCCAGCCTCAATGAATCTTGAACAATATTGTCGTTGATGATTAAACTTAAATCTAACGCATCATTAGCAATCAACTGAGAAGTTGAGCCTTTGAGGACTTTTAATTGTGTTTCTGCCCAATCAAAATCTCCTTTATAATAACTCGTCTGTGCAACTTTGAAACGTGCTTTTTGTGCTAAAATATGATTCTTTAAAGAAGCTTGTACTTGTGAAAAATAGATAAGCGCTTCGTTGAATCGATTGTTAAAAACCAAGACTTCTCCTAATTTAATTTTGATAGCACCTTTCTGAAAATTATTGCTTCTTAACTTTAAAGCACCTTTTAAAACTTTAATTGCTTGATCAGGTTGATTGTATTTAAAAGTTAAAAAATCAGCATATGCAATCTGAATGTCCAATGTGCTGGTAGATTTTCCATATTCATTGAATAGCGCTTGAAACTGTGAGTTTACAATGCCTAAGTCTTCAGAAGTTTCGATATTTATGTGCAATTTATACAATTTAGCATCCATAATTTCGACTACATCAACCGTATTTTCTAGTACATAATCGAAGCATTTTTCGGTTGTTTCATACTCTTTATTATCAAATGCTATTTTGCCTAATCGCACAATTCCTTCTAGACTTTCAAGACTTCTTTTATGAAGTGCCTTTTCTTGAATATAGGCCTTATCATAGTCTTTTTGTTGCATAAACAACCAGCTCAGTAATTCATTCCAAGAATTTTTTTGATTGGATTGGAGGCGTTTTAAAACCAATCTTTTAAAAACAGTATTGTATTCGTTTTGACTATCATCAGTGATATACTTTCCAATATATCGCATGATGGTATTCGTATATTTTTCATCAACGTCAACCATACTAAGGTAAGTGTCGAACATATTGTTGATTTCTCCCTTTTCACCATATATAGAAGCGACTTGTATGTTGTAATTGGCTTTAGGATTTTGAATCATACTTTTTTTATAGGCCTTTAAAGCATAATCAAGCAAATGATTTTCTTGAAATGCTTTTCCAATAGAATACCCATAATTTGTTTTTACATCTAGCGTACTCAGCGCTTTTTTATAATAAGAATCCGCTTCTGATCGTAAGTGCTGCAACTCATAATTATAGCCTATTTCTACATAGAAATTTACTTGAGATGGAAACTCTTCTAGATGTTTTTCTATAGACTCTTTTGCTTTTGTAAATTCTTCCAATTGTTGATAACAGTCGATCAACTTGCTTAAATAATGGGCATTAAACTTATTTTCTACATATAATTTTTCATAAACGCTTGCGCCCTTTTCATATTCTCCTTTTCTAAAATAATCATAGGCAAGTTGTTGCTCTTGCGCCCATAAATTCATTGGGAGTAGGAATAAAAAAAAGAAAATTATTTTTCGCATTATATGTTGATATTACAGTTCAAATATAGGTAACAAACTGTTAAAAATTTTATAAAATTGAGACTATTTGGCGATGTTGATGTAACATTTTGGCATGGAAATTGTCTATAGGATATAAACGAACTAATAATAGAATTATGGAACGAGCATGCTAAAAGTTTTATCATCCAATGGAATGATTAATAGCGAATAGTATGTGACTTTTAAAAAATAATAAAAATTAAACAGATGAAAGATCTAATAAAACAATACGAAAGTGCTAAAAAGAAAGCAACTACTTTTATGAAAAACGGTCAATTGAACGCTTATTTTGAAGCATTACTAGAAATGAATAAATACAAAAGATTAATGGTTGCTGTTGTAGCAAACTAATCTATCATTTCAAACCCACAATAAGGCACCAATACTTTAGGAATTTTAATTCCTTCAGGAGTCTGGCAGTTCTCAAGCAATCCTGCAAGAACTCTAGGTAATGCAAGCGAACTTCCGTTTAATGTATGTGCCAATTCACTTTTCCCTTGACTATTTTTAAAACGTAGTTTTAAACGGTTGGCTTGGAATGCTTCAAAATTAGAAACTGAACTTATTTCTAACCAACGATCTTGCGCTGTAGAAAACACTTCAAAGTCAAATGTCAACGCAGCAGTAAATCCTAAATCACCTCCACATAATCGTAAGATGCGATACGGCAACTCCAATTCTTGTAAGATCTCTTTTATATGATCAACCATTCCGTCTAGTGCTTGGTAAGAATCAGAAGGATGTTCGATACGTACAATTTCTACTTTGTCAAATTGATGTAAGCGATTCAATCCTCTTACATGCGCTCCATAACTTCCTGCTTCACGACGAAAACAAGGCGTATAGGCAGTATTAGTAATAGGAAAATCAGACTCTTTCACGATTACATCACGATAGATATTGGTTACTGGAACTTCAGCCGTAGGAATTAAATATAGATTGTCAATTCCCGCATGGTACATCTGCCCTTCTTTATCTGGCAATTGTCCTGTACCTTTTCCCGACTCTTCGTTTACAAGATGTGGAACTTGAAGTTCTGTATATCCTGCAGCAGTATTTTTATCAAGAAAATAATTGATTAAAGCACGTTGTAATCTAGCACCTTTTCCTTTGTAAACCGGAAATCCAGCACCAGTAATTTTATTTCCAAGTTCGAAATCTATAATGTCATATTTCTTTGCCAGTTCCCAATGAGGAATTGCACCTTTATGTAATGTTGGGATTGTACCTTCTTCGAATATTTTTTCGTTATCATCTTCACTGTTTCCAGATGGAACTGAAGGATGTGGAACGTTGGGTATTTGATATAAAAGTTCTTGTAAGTCAGTTGATAATTGACCTAGTTTTTCGGTTAATTCTTTTGACTGTTCTTTTAATTGGCTAGTTTTTTCTTTTAAAATAGTTGCTTTTTGAGTTTCTCCATTTTTAAAAAGCATTCCTATTTCTTTAGACAATTTATTAGATTCTGCTAAGATATTGTCAAGTTGTGTCTGTGTTGCTTTACGATTCTCGTCAGTAGATAATACGTTGTTTAAAACAGTTTCAGCATTTGCAAAATTACGTTTTGCCAATCCTTTTAAAACTATTTCTTGATTTTCTCTAATAAATGCTACTTGTAACATACCTTTTGAATTTGTCTTTTATAAAAGCGCAAATTTATGAAATAGAAGTTATTTAATCGAGGATAAACGTTTCATTTATTCTAGTAACTATCTGCGGAACTTCCTCAACACTACTTTCAAATTGAATATTATACGTTTTAGCATCTATTTTTTTTACAAATAAATTCCCGTTATTAATCTTATAAAAACCAGTCTGACCTTTACAATAACAGATTCTATTGTACATAAATTTCACCTTGCTGAGTTCTTTTCCTTTTATGTTTATGTCTGAAAAATTAGAGTCTAACTCTGCATAAACTTCTTCTATATAGTGAGCATCCATAACACCTTGAGGAACATTCTTCTTGTAAGAAAACTTAAACACGAGATTTTCACCTTCTTTAACCGACACATACAATTTACCTAAAGCGCCTTTTT
The DNA here is from genome assembly GCA_034111625.1 of Flavobacteriaceae bacterium. Classification (GTDB taxonomy): domain Bacteria; phylum Bacteroidota; class Bacteroidia; order Flavobacteriales; family Flavobacteriaceae; genus Urechidicola. The sequence continues at coordinate 40,078 of JAWUWX010000006.1, forward strand.
TTTGGTCTAATGAACTATTAGGAATCAATTCAATAGAACAGACTCCATTGTCAGGACAATAACTAGAAGAGTTGAATTCTTGTTTTTCTGTAATCAAGTTTGACTGCTTTGCTTTGCAACTGAATACTAAAACACATAAAAAAAGTGACACGAAAAATTTCATATCCAAATATAAGGATTTAACTAAACTCGGTTGAAATAATATTTTTAATCATAATTTCATCTTCTACTAATTGATTCTTTAAGGCATCAATTGACTCAAATTTTTCTTCATCACGGATAAACTTCAGAAGTTCAATCTGAATATTTTCTTCATAAATATTTTTATCAAAATTAAAGAAATGCACTTCGATTGTTTGTTGTTTTCCATCAATAGTCGGTCGATTTCCAATATTCAACATCCCAAAATATGCTACACTTAAGATTATAGACTTTACAATATAAACACCATTTTTCGGAATCAGTTTATAATCTTGCTCAATATGGATATTGGCTGTAGGGAAATTAATTTTAGAGCCGAGATTGTTTCCGGCAACTACTTTTCCAGATAGCATAAAATTATAGTCAAGATATTTATTTGCTCTTTCAATATCACCATCTATCAATGCAGTTCGTATTTTGCTAGAACTTACAGAAATATCGTTAATATTCTGTGCTGGGATTTCTTCTACTTCAAAGTCGAACATCCCTCCATATTCCAGAAGTTGTTCGAAATTCCCCTCTCTGTTTTTGCCAAAATGATGATCGTAACCAATAATTAATTTTGAAATATTTAATTTATGAACTAAAATGTCTCTAACAAACTCTAGCGCTGTAAGTCTTGAGAATTCACGATTAAAAGGATGAATAATCAACTCTTCTAGCCCTATTTTTTCTAATAAATTTATTTTTTCATCAATTGTATTGATCAGTTTGATGTTACTGTCTTTTTGAAGAACCATTCTCGGGTGTGGGAAAAAAGTCAACAATACTGATGTTTCATTTTTACTTTTAGAAGCGTTTAAAAGTTGAGAGATGATTTTTTGATGACCTATATGTACACCATCAAAAGTACCAATAGTAACAATTGTTTTTTTAGTTGATGAAAATTGAGAATAATCGTGTGTTACTTTCACTCAGGAATATATATTTAAATAATCACAAATTTAGCCATTTATTGGGATAGATAAATCAAGGAGAGAACTATTTTTTAGATTAGAGAGCTATTTTTTAGATTAAATGCGAATTAAAGTTTAAATTTGATAAAAAATTCTAATTTTTTAATTTAAAAAACCCCCAAATGAAAAAAAATTACAAGTCCTTGTTAAGTATACTTTTTTTTGTATACTTTTTTGCATCTTTATCTTATTCGCAGAATAAAAAAGCAATATGGAATAAAGTCTCTGAAAAAGAATTGAATAGAGAAAGTTTGATGTCCAAATCAGTCTCTAAAAAAGCGAAATATTATTCATTAGATATTAATGAATTAAAAACAAAATTAAAAACGGCACCTAAAAGAAGTGCAAACAACCAAGTTTCTCAACTAGTTGTTGATTTTCCAGATGAAAATGGGAAGATGAATCAATATCGTATTAAGGAAGCATCAATAATGGCTCCTGAACTTCAAAGTAAATATCCAGAATTACAGTCATTTGTTGGGCGAAATATTAATAAACCGGAATCTACAATAAGATTTAGCATTACTCCTAGAGGATTGAATGCTATGATATTTTCGTCAACAAACGGGACGCAATATATTGATCCATCTGTAAAGGATAGAAATATTCACACCTTCTATTCGAAAAGAGATTTATCAAGTCCATTAGAAAAATTTGAATGTGGATTTGAACAAGAAAATACTATAACTAATAAAACAAATGCTCAAAAAAGGGTCATAAATGCTAATGATGGGAAGATGCGAACGTTCAGATTAGCGCTTGCCACTACAATTGAGTATTCTGCATTTCATATTGCTGCGGCTGAGGCTGCATGTGGATGCACACTTACAACGGTAGCGGATAAAAAAGCGGCTGTTATGGCAGAACTAGTTGTGGCTATGACCAGAGTAAACTTTATTTATGAAAGAGATCTTTCACTTACAATGGAATTAATCGGAAATAATGATGATGTAATTTTTGTAGAAGGAGGAGATCCTGAATTTTATGATAATGAAATTCCAAGCGATATGTTGAATCAAAACAAGAATGCTATGGACTTCATTATTGGAAATGGAAATTTTGATATAGGACACGTCTTTAGTACAGGAGCAGGAGGAGCAGCAATTCTCAATTCTGCCTGTGATCTTGGTAATAAAGCTAAGGGAGTTACTGGACTAGGGTCACCTGTTGGAGATCCTTTTTATGTTGATTATGTAGCTCATGAAATGGGGCATCAATTTGGCGCTCTACATACATTTAATAGCGATTCACAAGCTTGTGGACCTGACAGGTTTTCTGACAATGCTTACGAACCTGGAAGTGGATCTACAATAATGGCTTATGCAGGAATCTGTACGCCTGATAATATTCAAACAAATGGTGATGCTTATTTTCATCAAAATAGTTTGGAATTGATGTGGAATAATATTACTTCTATTGATGGAAGTGACTGTGCTATTGAAACTGCTACTGGAAATAGTGCACCTACTGCTGAAGCAGGAGATGCGTTTACAATTCCAGGATTGACACCTTATAAATTAACAGGTTCTTCAACAGATGTGGACGGAACTTCGGCACATACTTTTACTTGGGAACAATATGATTTGGGATCTGCTGGATTGCCAATGGAAACGAATGTTACAGGGCCATTAGTAAGATCATATGAAGGAACAAATGATCCTTCTAGAACTATTCCAAATTTAACCGACGTTTTAAGTAATGGAGGGGTTTCAACGACATGGGAAAAATTAGCCTCAGTAGATAGAGCCATTAATTATCAATTG
>JAWUWX010000007.1:0-125353 GCA_034111625.1 Flavobacteriaceae bacterium
GAACTCCAATCATTTCTTCCTGTAACGTTTAAAAATAAGTAATCTTTGTAAGATAAAGTAACGTCTCCAAAGACACCCATATTACGTTTTCTTGTTCCATTGTCATTTTGTACAAGTTGAGTAACGGTATTTTCTAGGTTATAGATACCAGGTGATATGAATTCAGTACCCAATACACTATTTCTCTCAGATTTATTATCCAATGTGTTTAAACCTGTAATAGCTGTAAGATTAATATTTTCTGTTAATTCGTAATCAAAATTAACTAAGAAAGTAGATTCCAAGTCTATGTTTATTAAACCATCTTTTTGAAAAGTACCTCCATCTAACAAAGATGCTCTTGATTGTGGGTGTAAAATTTGATCTCTATCAATAGCATATTTATTATAACCAACTCTAAATGCTGTAGATATATTATCGTTAATAGGATATGATAAACTTAAATTTGTAACCAAACGACTACTATTAGAAATTATTTGATTATTTTCCCAAGACCATAATGGATGATCATACCCATTACCATTTGGAATTACTGAACCACCAGTTGCCGGATTTGTATAAGGTAATGAGAAATCCCATCCTCTTCCTAACCATAATGTTCTAGCAAAAGAAGATGCAGATCCTGCAAACTGATTATTACCGAAAACCCCACCAACTTGTTCTGTTTCAGAATAATTAATAGAAGCACCTACTGTTAAGTTATTAGGAAGTTTAGTGCTACCACCTACAGCAAAAGAGGTTCTTCCATAGGTGTTAAATGGGATATAACCTTCTTGGTCTAAATCAGAAATCGTCACACTAAAGTTTCCGTTTTCACTTCTACTAGTTGCTGTTACAGAGTTATCTCGAATAACACCAGTTCTAAATAAGTTTTTAACATTATCTGGTTGCGCTACATATGGTACCGTTGATCCTAATGGGAATAAATCAGGAAAAGCACCAACTAGATTGGGCCAAGCTGGTATTGTTTCGCGAGAATCAAATCGAGCTCCCCAAGAACCGTTAAAATTTGCATAATCAAAATTAGTTCCATTACCATAAGTATTTTGGTATTCAGGTAAGTTTGCAATATTTTCAAAGTACAAACCTGTAGATACGTCAACACTTAGCTTTTTATTCATAGTACCGGTTTTGGTAGATCCTGACTTTGTAACAATCACAATAACCCCATTTGTTGCTCTAGAACCATATAATGCTGCTGCTGCTGCACTTTTTAGTACCGTAACAGATTCAATATTGTTTGGATCTAAACTTGAAATACCAGATTCATAACCACCACCACCAGGTGTTTGACTTGAAGTAGTTAATTGCGAATTATCATAAGCGATACCATCTACAATAAATAGAGGCTGACTTGCCCCACCAAGAGTAGTTTGCCCTCTAATTTGTATTCTATTTGAAGCTCCTGCAACACCAGATGAGAAATTAACATCTACACCAGCTACTTTACCTGCTAAAGATCGAATTAAATCTGGTTCTGAATTTTCTTGAATTTTATCAGGCTTAATCTGACTAACAGCATAGCCTAAATCTTTAGAGTTTCTTTTAATACCAAAAGCAGTTACAACTATTTCATCTAAAACCTCACCACCTTCAGCCATAATAATGTTCATTGTGCTGGATTCATTAACTGTTTTTTCAGCAGTCTTGTAGCCAAGATACCTAAACACTAATACGTCTCCAGATTTAGCTTTGACAGAATACTTACCGTCAAAATCTGTCTCTGAACCTTTTGTAGTTCCTTTAATTAAAATACTAACTCCTGGTAAAGGGCCTGATTCATCAGAAACAATACCGGAAATAGTCTTCTCTTGCGCAAACGAAATTTGCACGACCAACGCTAGCAATAGCGTTAAAATTCCATTAAACTTTGTCTTCATTTTATAATTATTTGAATTAATTAACGTCAAAAGTCTTAAATAAAAGTTAATAAAACAATTTTTTAACATAAAAAAACTACTGATTGCGTTAATTTTTGTTAATATCTCTATAAAATACTGGGAAATAAAGATTTATATAATTCATTTATATTCTATTGAATATTTGATAAATCAGAAGGCTAAAAATAGTTTTTCCAGCTAATAATCAATTTACTGTTTTCAAAATTAAAATTTTGAGAAGAGTTTTTGCCAATTGCAGTACTTAAATTTATTTGTGAAGTATTGCTTGTAAAAAGATATCCTAGACCAATTCCTAGGAGAGTTTCTCTTTTGAAGGAAGTTTTAATATTTGCAATATCAGTGATTGAGTAGAAATATGATTTTTTGGAAGTTAAAAAGCGATACTCAATATTAAAAAAAGAATAATTGTTTGTAAAAAGACTTTGTTCATTAAAACCTCTTACAGAATTTGCACCTCCAATTCTAAAAATTTCATTGTCTATAAAACTATCTGAGTTTAAATATCCAGATTTATTTCTGATAAATAAACTATTTCTTGAATTCAAATCCCAAATATAGGAAGCTGTCGTTTCGATTTTAAATTGATTTACAGCAGTGTTTTCTGTTTTTCTTTTTCCAATACCTGGTTTTATATCAATATAAAAAATGTCGTTAAAAAAGAAATCTCTTTTAGGTTGCTTGTATTGAAATTGAAACCCTAGAAAATAATTACTAAATGTCGTAATATTGTTATTGATTGTTTCTTCTAAATTTTCTGAATTCTCAGAAGTATAAGTAATAGCTAATTTGGTGCTTGTGTTTAGGTTGTAAAATAATTTTGAATCAAATTGGGTGCTTAAAAAAGTCGAATCTTGTTTGTAAATTGAAAAAGAGACTTCTGGGGTTATTTTTGATTTGAATATATAGGGTATTTCTGCTAAAAGTTTAAACTCTTGCCGTTCGTTGCCAATGCTATTCCAAAATAGCTCAAGCTTTTCTCCAGTATTTAAAACGTTATGTAGTTTAATATCTATGTTTCCATTAAATAAAACAGCACCATTTTCTTGAGAAGCAAAATTCACCAAACCATCAAAACTATTATTTTGTTGTTTTTTTAAATATAAATAAATTAAAGTAGAATCTTTTAAGAATAAAACTTCTGGAGGTTTTATCTCTCTTATAAACGGGAGGTTTTTGGAGGCATTAGAGATGTTATTTATTTTCTGTTGATTAAATACTGCCCCTTTTCTTAGGTTCAAGTAATGTTTTATAAAAGATTTAGGGAATTTCTCATATTCTTTAACTATGATTTTGTCAATAATTCTTTTTTTTGAAGCGTCAATTTGTAAATCAGCAAAAAGAGTTTTGTTTTTAAGTTTAATATTCTGTAAACTAATTTTCGAAAAAGACTTCCCTTCGGTATCTAGTTTTTTAGATATTTTTAATAATGTTTTTTGTAATGCTGCTATCGGAATAGAAAAAGAATTGTTTTTTTTATTAAGTCCTTTAAGTTCAATCTCTTTGTTGGTGTTTTTAAGTATAGCTTTTTCAATTTTTTCATGTAAAGAAAAATAGGCAACATAATTTTTTTTATTCTTTTGTACGCTATCTAAAGTATTTGTAAAATAACCTTCATTTTTTAAATATTTGGCAATCTTACCAATTTCGGTCTTAATAAAAGTGGAGTCAAGGTGTTTTTTTTGATAATTAATTTTACTTAAAAAAGCATTCTCTTTTTTGTTTTTTGATGTTATTGTAAGATTGAAATCTTGTGAAAAAAAAGGATCAGAAAAAACAAGTAAAAAAAGTATGTATATATAGGGTATAATTTTTCTTTTCAAAATTAGTATTTAATTGAAGTCAAATGTAACAGATTTTGACATAATGAAAGATGATTGAAGTGTCTGTTAAAAAAATAACTCACTGATATTTGTATAATTATAAATAAGTCGTACATTTGCAAACCCTTAAAACAGGGTAAAGTTTAATTATAAACGTAAAACAGTAATAATTTAGTATGCCAACTATTCAACAATTAGTTCGTAAAGGAAGAACCAAAATAACTAAGAAGAGTAAATCGGCTGCTTTGTCGTCTTGTCCTCAAAGACGTGGAGTTTGTACTAGAGTTTATACTACTACGCCAAAGAAACCTAATTCAGCAATGCGTAAAGTTGCCAGAGTTAGATTGACAAATGGTAATGAGATAAACGCGTACATTCCAGGTGAAGGACATAATCTACAGGAGCACTCGATAGTATTAGTTAGAGGTGGAAGGGTAAAAGATTTGCCAGGAGTTAAGTATCACGTAGTTCGTGGTGCATTAGATACAGCGGGAGTTGAGGGTAGAACTCAACGTAGATCAAAGTATGGAGCAAAACGCCCAAAAAAGTAAAAAGTTAGGAGTTAGAAGTTAGAGGTTTATAGTAAAAAAACTTAAAGATAATATTTTGAGTGATTACTAATAACTAATAACCAACAACTATTAGCTAAATTAATTAACTTTTTTAATGTAAAGACATGAGAAAAAGAGCAGCAAAAAAAAGAGTCTTATTACCAGATCCAAAGTTTAACGATCAGCTAGTAACGCGTTTCGTGAATAACTTAATGTGGAGTGGTAAGAAGTCAGTAGCATTTAAAGTATTTTATGATGCTTTAGATATTGTAGAAGAGAAAAAAGGAGAAGGCGAAGAAAAATCTGCCTTAGAACTTTGGAAAGAAGGTTTGTCTAATGTTATGCCCCATGTAGAAGTAAGATCTCGTCGTGTTGGTGGAGCAACATTCCAGATTCCAATGCAAATTAGACCAGATCGTAAGGTATCTATGGCTATCAAATGGATGATTTTGTACACTCGTAAGAGAAACGAAAAAACCATGGCGCAACGTTTAGGTGCAGAGATTTTAGCTGCGGCTAAAGAAGAAGGTGCCGCAGTAAAAAAACGTACGGATACTCACAAGATGGCAGAAGCGAATAAAGCATTCTCACACTTCAGATTTTAACAGAAATGGCTAGAGATTTAAGATATACTAGAAATATTGGTATTGCAGCACATATTGATGCTGGTAAAACCACAACTACAGAACGGGTATTGTATTATACAGGTGTTTCTCATAAGATTGGAGAAGTACATGATGGTGCAGCTACTATGGACTGGATGGAGCAAGAGCAAGAAAGAGGTATTACAATTACTTCTGCTGCTACTACTTGTACTTGGCAATTCCCAAAAGAAAATGCTGAAGTTTTAGAAGATACCAAGGATTATCACTTTAATATTATTGACACACCAGGTCACGTAGATTTTACTGTTGAAGTAAATCGTTCATTACGTGTATTGGATGGATTGGTATTCTTATTTAGTGCTGTTGATGGTGTTGAACCTCAATCAGAGACTAACTGGAGATTGGCTGATAATTATAAGGTTCCAAGAATAGGATTTGTAAATAAAATGGACCGTCAAGGATCTGATTTTATGATGGTTTGTCGTCAAGTTAAAGAAATGTTAGGTTCTAATGCAGTGCCTATCGTTTTAAATATTGGTGATGAAGAAAACTTTAAAGGAATCATTGATTTAGTAAAAAACAGAGCGATCATATGGCATGATGACACTCAAGGAGCAACTTTTGATGTGATCGATATTCCAGAAGATATGAAAGAAGAAACTCGTAAATACCGCGCACTACTTATTGAAGAAGTTGCTGGTTATGACGAAAATCTTTTAGAAAAATTTATGGAAGATGAAGATTCTATTTCTGAAGATGAAGTGCATGCTGCGCTTCGTGCTGCTGTAATGGATATGTCTATCATTCCTATGATTTGTGGTTCTGCATTTAAAAATAAAGGTGTACAGTTCTTATTAGATGCTGTATGTCGTTACTTGCCTTCTCCTATGGATAAGGAAGGTATTATTGGTGTAAACCCAGATACAGATAAAGAAGAATTGCGTAAGCCAGATGCAAAGGAGCCTTTTGCTGCTTTAGCCTTTAAAATTGCTACAGATCCTTTTGTAGGGCGTCTAGCATTTTTCCGTGCTTATTCTGGTCGTTTAGATGCAGGTTCTTATGTGTTGAACAATCGTTCAGGTAAAAAAGAACGTATCTCTCGTATTTACCAAATGCATGCTAATAAACAAAATGCAATCGATTATATAGAAGCTGGAGATATTGGAGCTGCTGTCGGATTTAAATCTATCAAAACAGGAGATACACTTTCAGATGAAAAACATCCTATTGTTTTAGAATCTATGGACTTTCCAGATCCTGTAATTGGAGTTGCTGTTGAACCTAAAACTAAGGTTGATGTTGATAAATTAGGAATGGCTTTAGCAAAATTAGCTGAAGAAGATCCTACTTTTCAAGTAAAAACTGATGAAACTTCTGGACAGACTATTATATCTGGAATGGGTGAATTACACTTAGATATTATTGTAGATAGATTAAGACGTGAGTTTAAAGTTGAAGTAAATCAAGGAGAACCACAAGTAGAGTATAAAGAGGCATTGACTAAAACTGCTGATCACAGAGAAACTTATAAGAAGCAATCTGGTGGTCGTGGTAAGTTTGGTGATATTGTATTTGAGATGGGGCCTGCTGATGAAGATTTCGTTGGACCTGGATTACAATTTATTGATAAAATTAAAGGAGGACGTATTCCTAAGGAATTTATACCATCTGTTGAAAAAGGATTTAAAACTGCAATGCAGAATGGACCTTTAGCAGGATTTGAGATGGATACTATGAAGATTACCTTAACAGATGGATCTTTTCACCCTGTTGATTCTGATGCGCTTTCATTTGAATTGGCTGCTAAATTAGGATATAAATCTTGTGCGAAAGCAGCAGGAGCAGTAATTCTAGAGCCTATTATGAAAATGGATGTTGTTACGCCAGAGGAAAACATGGGAGATATTGTTGGAGATTTGAACCGTCGTAGAGGTCAAGTTAACGCGATGGATGATAGAGCAGGAGCGAAAGTTGTAAAGGCTGATGTTCCATTATCTGAAATGTTTGGTTATGTTACTACATTAAGAACATTATCTTCAGGGAGAGCTACATCAACTATGGAATTTTCACATTATGCACAAACTCCTTCTAATATTTCAGAAGCAGTTATTTTAAAAGAAAAAGGTTAATCTTTTTATATAAGAACGATGAGTCAAAAAATTAGAATAAAATTAAAATCTTACGATTACAACTTAGTAGATAAGTCTGCTGAAAAAATCGTAAAAACAGTAAAGAGTACAGGAGCTGTTGTTAACGGTCCTATTCCTTTACCTACTCACAAAAAGATTTTTACAGTTTTACGTTCACCACACGTAAATAAGAAATCTAGAGAGCAATTCCAATTAAGTTCATATAAGAGATTATTAGATATTTATAGTTCTTCTTCAAAGACTATTGATGCTCTAATGAAATTGGAACTTCCGAGTGGAGTTGAAGTTGAGATAAAGGTTTAATTGCCTTATAAGTTAGAAAGCAATTTCTGATTACATGTCCCGAGCAGTCGTCGAGGGAAAAACGGTAAAATACATTCAGGGTTGAAGTATTTTAACCCTGTTTTTTTGAAATAGAAGTAAATTAATAATTAAATATTTAAATAATGTCTGGGTTAATAGGAAAAAAAGTAGGTATGACCAGCTTATTCGATGAAAATGGAAAGAACATTCCATGTACAGTAATCGAAGCAGGTCCATGCGTTGTTACCCAAGTCAGAACCGAAGGGATTGACGGATACAATGCGTTACAACTTGGTTTCGATGACAAGAAGGCAAAAAGCTCTAATAAAGCTTTAGACGGTCACTTTAAAAAAGCTGGTACCGGTGCCAAGAAGAAAGTTGTCGAATTTCAAGGATTTGAAGAAGAGTATAAATTAGGTGATTCTATCACTGTTGAGCATTTTGCCGAAGGAGAGTTTGTAGATGTTTCTGCAACTTCTAAAGGAAAAGGTTTTCAAGGGGTTGTTAAAAGACACGGTTTCGCCGGAGTTGGACAAGCAACACACGGTCAACACAACCGTCTGAGAGCGCCAGGTTCAATTGGAGCAGCATCTTACCCTGCAAGAGTATTCAAAGGAATGCGTATGGCAGGACGTATGGGTGGTGATAAAGTGAAAGTTCAAAATTTAAGAGTTTTAAAAGTAGTTGCTGATAAGAACCTACTTGTTGTTAAAGGATGTGTTCCAGGACATAAAAACGCTTACGTAATCATTCAGAAATAATGAAAGTATCAGTTTTAGACATACACGGAAAAGATACAGGTAGGAAAGTTGAACTTTCAGATACTGTTTTCGCAATAGAGCCAAATGATCATGCTGTTTATCTTGATGTTAAACAACACTTGGCAAATAAAAGACAAGGAACTCATAAGTCTAAAGAGAGAGCAGAAATTGCTGGATCTACTAGAAAGATTAAAAAACAAAAAGGAACTGGTACAGCACGTGCTGGTAGTATTAAATCTCCTATTTTTAGAGGTGGTGGACGTATTTTTGGACCTAGACCAAGAAATTATTCTTTTAAATTGAATAAAGGACTTAAGAAATTAGCTCGTAAATCAGCCTTAACCATGCAGGCAAAAGATAGCAATATTATGGTAGTTGAAGACTTCAATTTTGAAGCTCCAAACACTAAGAATTTTGTTTCAGTTTTACAAGGATTAGGGGTAGAGAATAAAAAGTCTCTATTTGTGTTGGGTGATTTAAATAATAATGTATATTTGTCATCACGAAATTTAAAACGTTCTAAAATCATAACTAATTCAGGTTTAAGTACATACGAGGTTTTGAATGCAAACAAAGTAATTCTATTAGAGAGTTCTTTAGAAGGAATTAATCAAATTTAAGCAAATAGGTATCAGATGAATATTTTAATTAAACCTATTATAACGGAAAAAATGACAAATGATAGCGAGTTGAACAACCGTTATGGATTTGTTGTAGATAAGAAAGCTAACAAAGTAGAAATCAAGAAAGCTGTTGAGGAAACTTACGGTGTATCAGTTGATGGAGTTAGAACAATGAATTACCCAGTTAAAAGAACAACTAAATTTACAAAAAAAGGAGTTGTATCTGGAAAAAAGGGAGCTTTTAAGAAAGCAATAATTCAGGTAGCAGAAGGAGAAATCATAGATTTTTATAACAATATCTAAGAGATAAAAATGTCAGTTAGAAAATTAAAACCAGTAACACCAGGTCAGCGTTTTAGAGTAGTCAATGGGTTCGACGCCATAACTACTGATAAGCCGGAGAAAAGTTTACTTGCTCCGAATAAAAGGTCTGGAGGTCGAAACAACAGTGGTAAAATGACAATGCGCTACATAGGTGGTGGTCATAAAAGGAAATATCGTATTATCGATTTTAAAAGAGATAAGAATGATATTCCTGCTACTATAAAAACAATTGAATACGATCCAAACCGTACCGCATTTATTGCATTATTATCTTATGTAGATGGTGAAAAGAGATATGTAATTGCACAAAACGGAATGAAAGTAGGTCAACAAATTGTTTCAGGTGATACTGTAGCTCCAGAAATTGGAAATGCAATGCCACTTGGTAAAATGCCATTAGGAACTACAATATCTTGTATTGAGTTAAGACCTGGACAAGGAGCTGTTATGGCTCGTAGTGCAGGATCATTTGCTCAATTGATGGCGAAGGATGGTAAATATGCAACAGTAAAATTACCGTCTGGTGAAACTAGATTAATTCTATTGACTTGTATTGCAACAATTGGAGTTGTGTCAAACTCTGATCATCAATTGTTAGTATCTGGTAAAGCAGGTAGATCAAGATGGTTAGGTAGAAGACCTAGAACTAGACCGGTTGTGATGAATCCAGTCGATCACCCAATGGGTGGTGGTGAAGGTAAATCTTCAGGAGGACATCCAAGATCAAGAAATGGTATTCCTGCTAAAGGTTTCAAGACTAGATCTAAGACCAAAGCGAGTAATAAATATATTATAGAACGTAGAAAAAAATAAGAAGATATGGCTCGTTCATTAAAAAAAGGACCTTTTGTTTCTTACAAATTAGAAAGAAAAGTACAAACAAATGTTGATGCAGGTAAGAAATCTGTAGTCAAAACATGGTCAAGATCATCAATGATCATACCTGATTTCGTAGGACAAACAATTGCTGTTCACAACGGACGCCAATTTGTCCCAGTTTATGTTACTGAGAATATGGTAGGTCATAAATTAGGAGAATTCTCACCAACACGTTCTTATAGAGGGCATGGTGCAGATAGAAAAAATAAAGGAAAAAAATAGTAGGTAATCATGGGAGTTCGTAAAAAATTAAGAGCACAACAAATTAAAGAAGAGAAAAAGCAGATTGCTTTTGCTAAGATTACAGGTTGTCCTACATCACCGAGAAAAATGCGTATCGTTGCGGATTTAGTAAGAGGAGTTGAGGTTGAAAAAGCACTTCAAATCTTAAAATTCAATGCTAAAGAGTCTTCAATCAATCTAGAAAAATTATTATTGTCTGCTATTGCAAATTGGCAAGCAAAAAATGAAGATTCAAGTATAGAGGAAGCTAACTTATTCGTAAAAGAAATTTACGTTGATAGCGCAGGAATGTTAAAAAGATTAAGACCGGCACCACAAGGACGTGCACATAGAATTCGTAAGCGTTCTAATCACGTGACTTTAGTGCTAGGAAATAAAATAGTTGAAAGCAAAGAATCAAACTAGATATGGGACAAAAAACTAATCCAATAGGAAATCGTTTAGGAATTATCAGAGGATGGGAATCTAACTGGTATGGTGGAAATGACTACGGCGATAAAATTGCAGAAGATTATAAAATAAGAGAGTACATTCGTGCTAGATTATTTAAAGCTAGTGTATCAAGAGTAATTATTGAGCGCACACTTAAACTTGTAACCGTTACTATCACTACAGCTAGACCTGGTATTATTATTGGGAAAGGTGGGCAAGAGGTAGACAAGTTAAAAGAAGAACTTAAGAAAATTACTGGGAAGGAAGTTCAAATCAATATTTTTGAGATTAAACGACCTGAACTTGATGGAGCACTAGTAGCAGCAAGTGTTGCTCGTCAGATTGAAAGCCGAATTTCATACAAACGAGCAATTAAGATGGCAATCGCAGCTGCGATAAGAATGAATGCAGAAGGAATAAAGATTCAAATAAGTGGTCGTTTGAACGGTGCTGAAATGGCACGTTCAGAACATTTTAAAGAAGGAAGAATTCCTCTTTCTACTTTTAGAGCCGATATTGATTATGCATTCGCAGAAGCTGATACTACCTACGGAAAATTAGGTATTAAGGTTTGGATAATGAAAGGTGATGTTTATGGTAAAAGAGAGTTATCTCCGTTAGTCGGTTTAGACAAAAAACAAGGAGGTAAATCTGGTGGAGGAAGAAAACAACAACCTAGAAGAAGAAAATAATTTTTTCAAAAATTAGAAACAAGAAAAGATGTTACAGCCTAAAAGAGTAAAATATCGTAAAGTACAGAAAGCAAAAGGAAATATGAAAGGAAATTCCAATAGAGGAACTTTACTTTCAAATGGAATGTTTGGTATAAAATCATTAGATCAAAATTTGCTTACATCTCGTCAAATCGAAGCCGCTCGTGTTGCAGCAACTCGTTATATGAAAAGACAAGGTCAATTATGGATTAAAATATTTCCGGATAAGCCTATTACAAAGAAGCCGTTAGAAGTACGTATGGGTAAAGGTAAAGGAGCTCCAGAATATTTTGTTGCCGTAGTGAAACCAGGAAGAATCATGTTTGAAGTTGGTGGAGTACCAATGGAAGTTGCAAAAGAAGCTTTACGTTTAGCAGCACAAAAGTTGCCTGTAAAAACGAAGTTTATTGTAGCAAGAGATTTTGATAACGCATAATCGTTAAAGTAATGAAACAATCAGAAATTAAAGAATTATCAGCTGAAGATTTGCAAGAGAAATTTGTACAGTTGAAAAAAAATTATACTGATCTCAAAATGGCTCATGCAATTTCACCATTGGAAACTCCAATGCAATTGAAAAGCCTTAGAAAAACTGTAGCTAGATTAGCAACAGAATTAACTAATAGAGAAGTACAATCGTAGTAAAGATGGAAGAAAAAAGAAATCTTAGAAAAGAGAGAATAGGTGTTGTTTCTAGTAGCAAAATGGATAAGTCTATTGTTGTTGCAGAAGTAAAAAAAGTGAAGCACCCTATGTACGGAAAATTCGTATTGAAAACGAAAAAGTACGTAGCACACGACGAAACTAATGATTGCAACGAAGGTGATACCGTAAAGATTATGGAAACACGTCCGTTAAGTAAATCAAAACGTTGGAGATTAGTAGAAATCCTAGAAAGAGCTAAATAATTATGTTACAGACAGAATCAAGAATAAGAGTAGCTGATAATACTGGAGCAAAAGATGTTTTAATAATCCGTGTTTTAGGAGGAACTAAAAAACGTTATGCTTCTATTGGAGACAAAATTGTCGTTTCAATTAAACAAGCTACACCTAACGGGACAGTAAAAAAGGGACAAGTTGCCAAAGCAGTTGTTGTTCGTACTAAGAAAGAAGTAAGAAGAAAAGACGGGTCTTATATTCGTTTTGATGATAATGCATGTGTATTATTGGACAGTACTTCTGGAGAGATGAAAGGAACACGTGTTTTTGGACCTGTTGCGAGAGAACTTCGTGATAAGCAGTTCATGAAGATTGTATCATTAGCACCTGAAGTGCTTTAATAAACTATTTATAAAGATGGCAAAATTAAAGATTAAATCAGGAGATACAGTTAGAGTATTGGCTGGTGATCATAAAAACGAAGAAGGAAAGGTATTAATTATTTTTCCAGCAAAGAACAGAGCAATTGTAGAAGGTGTCAATATGGTATCTAAGCATGCTAAACCTGACGCGAAGAATCCTCAAGGAGGAATTGTAAAGATGGAAGCTTCAATCGATATTTCAAACTTAGGTTTGATTGAAAATGGTGCTACTGTAAGAGTAGGATACAAGATGGAAGGTGACAAGAAAGTTAGAGTTTCTAAAAAAACCGATAAAGCAATATAGTTATGGAATATACGCCAAGACTTAAAGGAGAATACAAGACTAGAGTAATGTCTTCTCTTACCGAAGAATTCGGATATAAGAATGTAATGCAAGTTCCTAAATTACAAAAAATTGTAATTAGTAAGGGAGTAGGTGCTGCTGTAGCAGACAAGAAATTAATAGACCATGCTCTTGAAGAGTTGGCTAAAATTTCAGGTCAAAAAGCAATAGCGACCATTTCTAAAAAGGATATTGCAACTTTCAAGTTACGTAAAGGAATGCCTATTGGAGCGAAAGTTACTTTAAGAGGTGATAAAATGTACGAATTTTTAGATAGATTGGTTACTGCATCATTACCACGAGTAAGAGATTTCAATGGAATTAAAGCTACAGGATTTGATGGAAGAGGTAATTACAATTTAGGAATTACTGAACAAATTATATACCCTGAGATTGATATTGATAAGGTGAATAAAATAGGTGGAATGGATATTTCATTTGTAACATCTGCTGCTACTGATACAGAAGCAAAATCATTATTGAAGGAATTAGGTTTACCATTTAAAAAGAACTAGAAGATGGCAAAAGAATCAATGAAAGCCCGTGAGGTAAAAAGAGCAAAAACTGTAGCAAAGTATGCTGAGAAAAGAAAAGTTTTAAAAGAAGCAGGAGATTTCGAAGGATTACAAAAGTTACCAAAAAATGCTTCTCCAGTTCGTATGCACAATAGATGCAAATTAACAGGAAGACCTAAAGGTTATATGCGTCAATTCGGATTATCACGTGTGACTTTCCGTAAAATGGCTAATGAAGGATTAATACCAGGAGTTAGAAAAGCAAGTTGGTAAAATTATAAATTGGTTTCAGGTTTAACAAAATGTTAAAAAACGTTACCGCAAAATTAATAAATATGTATACAGATCCAATAGCGGATTATTTAACGAGAGTTAGAAACGCTGTAAGTGCAGGGCACAGAGTAGTTGAAATCCCTTCTTCAAATTTGAAGAAAGAAATTACTAAAATTTTGTTTGATCAAGGTTATATTTTAAGTTACAAATTTGAAGAAGATTTAGTTCAAGGTTCAATAAAAATAGCTTTAAAGTATGATAGATTGACAAAAGAGTCAGTAATCAAGAATATTGAAAGAGTAAGTACACCAGGTTTACGTAAGTATGTAAGTTCTTCTGAGTTGCCAAGAGTATTAAATGGTCTTGGAATCGCGATAGTTTCTACTTCTAAAGGAGTAATGACTAATAAGCGTGCAGCAGTAGAGCATGTAGGTGGAGAAGTTTTATGTTACGTATATTAAAAAGCAACTGAGATGTCAAGAATAGGAAAAAACCCAGTAGCACTTCCAGAGGGAGTTACATTTGAAGTAAATGATAATATCGTTACTGTAAAGGGAAAAATTGGAGAATTAACTCAAGAAATTAAAGATATCAGTATTAAAGTTGAAGATGGAATCATTTCATTAGAAAGACCATCAGACAGTAAAGACCACAAAGCAAAACATGGTTTATACAGAGCTTTAATTAGTAATATGGTTGAAGGTGTTTCTAAGGGATGGACTAAAGAATTAGAATTAGTAGGTGTTGGATATAGAGCAAGTAATCAAGGACAAAAACTTGAATTGGCTTTAGGTTATTCTCACAATATAGTTTTAAACATTGCTCCTGAAGTTAAGGTTGAAGCAATATCTGAAAAAGGTAAAAACCCAATCATTAAATTAACTTCTCATGATAAGCAACTTGTAGGTCAAGTAGCAGCAAAGATTCGTTCTTTCCGTGCTCCTGAACCATACAAAGGAAAAGGAGTTAAATTTGTAGGAGAAGTATTAAGAAGAAAAGCAGGTAAAACTGCATAATTTATAGAAATTATGGCATTATCAAAGCTAGATAGAAGACAAAGAATTAAGCATAGAATCAGAAAGATTGTTTCTGGAACTGCATCTAAACCAAGATTATCAGTTTTTAGAAGTAATAAAGAAATTTATGCTCAATTGATAGACGATATTTCTGGAACAACATTAGCATCAATTTCCTCAAGAGATAAAGCAATTGCTTCAGGAGCAAAAGGAGAAGTAGCTGTAGCGGTTGGAAAAGGAATTGCTGAAGCAGCAACTAAGGCAGGCGTTGAAGCTTGTGCTTTTGACAGAAATGGATATTTGTATCACGGTAGAGTTAAAGCTCTAGCAGAAGCTGCTCGAGAAGCAGGACTAAAATTTTAAGCAAGTTATGAGTCAATCATATAAAAACGTAGAAAGAGTTAAGCCTAGTGGTTTAGAACTAAAAGATCATTTAGTTGGAGTACAACGTGTAACTAAGGTAACAAAAGGTGGTAGAGCATTTGGTTTCTCAGCAATTGTTGTTGTAGGAGACGGAAATGGAGTTGTAGGACACGGTTTAGGGAAATCTAAAGATGTAGCATCTGCAATTGCTAAAGCAATTGAAGACGCAAAGAAAAATTTGGTAAGAATACCTATTTTAAAGCAAACTTTACCTCACGAACAGAAAGGTAAATTTGGTGGAGCTAGAGTGTTTTTAAAGCCAGCATCTCATGGTACTGGAGTTATTGCAGGTGGTGCAGTGCGTGCGGTATTAGAATCAGTTGGGATTCACGATGTATTATCGAAATCTCAAGGATCTTCTAATCCACACAATGTTGTAAAAGCTACTTTTGATGCTTTATTACAATTACGTAGTGCTAGTACAATTGCAAAGCAAAGAGGAATTTCTTTAGAGAAAGTATTTAAAGGATAAAATCAACATTTACGATGGCAAAAATTAGAGTAACACAAGTAAGAAGTAAGATAAGACGTCCTCAGAATCAAAAGAGAACGTTAGAAGCATTAGGCTTACGTAAGATTAATCAGGTTGTAGAACACGATGCTACACCGACAATCGTTGGAATGGTAAATAAAGTTAAACACTTAATTTCTGTTGAAGAAATTAAATAAGATATAAAGTAGTTATGGCATTAAATAACTTAAAACCGGCAGCAGGTTCTGTAAAAGGAGCAGGTAAAAGAGTCGGAAGAGGACAAGGATCTGGAAAAGGTGGTACAGCTGCTAGAGGTCACAACGGTCAAAAATCTCGTTCAGGATATTCTAGAAAGATAGGATTTGAGGGAGGTCAAATGCCTTTGCAAAGACGTGTACCTAAATTTGGATTTACTAACATTAATCGTAAAGAATTTGTTGGTGTGAATTTAGATAAACTTCAAGAATACGTTGATAGTGGTAGAATCAAGGATACAGTTGATATGGCTGTTCTAATTGAAAACCGTCTAGCTCGTAGAAATGACCTTGTAAAGATATTAGGTAGAGGAGAATTAAAGGCTAAATTAAACATTACAGTACATAAATTTACTGCAACTGCAAAAACCGCTATTGAGAAAGTAGGTGGTGAAGCAATAACTATAGAATAGTTTTATAAATGAAGAAATTTATACAAACCGTTACGGACATTTGGAAAATTGAAGAGTTAAGAAATAAAATTCTTATTACTCTTGGATTTATGGTTATCTATCGTTTTGCTGCACAAGTAACATTACCAGGATTAGATGGTAAAGCAGTTGCTGATGCTATGAATAGTAAGCCTGCAGGTGGTGGTGGAATATTTGATTTAATCAATATGTTCACCGGAGGAGGTTTTTCTAGAGCATCTGTAATGGCGCTTGGTGTTATGCCTTATATCTCTGCATCAATTGTAGTTCAGTTAATGGGAATTGCAATTCCTTATTTACAGAAACTTCAAAAAGATGGAGAAAGTGGTAGAAAGAAAATTAATCAAATAACACGTTGGTTGACAATAGCAATTACATTGGTTCAAGGACCTGCATATCTTGCTAATTTACCTGCGGTTACTGGAATTCCAGCAAGTGCATATATCTTAGGACCTACTAATATTGTTTTCTTATTTTCGTCAATTATATTATTAACTGCAGGATCAGTTTTTGCAATGTGGTTAGGTGAAAAAATTACTGATAAAGGAATTGGTAATGGTATCTCTCTTTTAATTATGATTGGTATTATCGCTGGATTTCCTGGTGCTTTTGCGCAAGAGTTCACGTCAAAAACGACTGATGGCGGTGCAGGAGGTATCATGATGATTTTAATAGAAATGATTGTATGGCTTGTAGTAATATTGGCTTGTGTATATCTAGTAACAGCAATTCGTAAAGTTGCAGTTCAATATGCAAGGAAAACTGTTGCAGGTACTGTTGATAGCGTTTCAGGTGCAAGACAATATGTTCCCTTAAAGTTAAATTCTGCAGGAGTTATGCCTATCATTTTTGCACAAGCAATTATGTTCGTGCCTTCAGCAATTCAAGGAGCAAATTTTGCTTCTGAAGGAGTTAAAAAAGTTGCAGGTTATTTCAGTGATTTTAATGGTGTAGGTTATAATGCATTATTTGCGCTTTTAATTATCATATTTAGTTATTTCTATACTGCGATTACTATTCCTACCAACAAGATGGCAGATGATTTAAAAAGAAGTGGTGGTTTTATACCTGGAATTAGACCAGGAAAAGAAACCGGAGATTTATTGGATAGAGTTTTATCATTAATCACATTCCCTGGATCCTTATTTTTAGCGTTATTAGCAATATTACCTGCTTTTGTAGTTAAGTTTGGAGTTCAGCAATCATGGTCAATGTTTTATGGAGGAACATCATTATTAATTATGGTTGGAGTTGCAATTGATACAATACAACAAATTAATTCTCATTTATTGAATCGTCATTATGATGGATTAATGAAAACGGGAACTAAAAGAAAATCGGTAGCATAAGATGGCAAAACAATCAGCAATAGAACAAGATGGAACTATTACAGAAGCGTTGTCAAATGCAATGTTTCGAGTAGAACTTGAAAACGGGCATGTTGTAACTGCACATATCTCAGGAAAAATGAGAATGCATTACATTAAATTGTTACCAGGAGATAAAGTGAAGTTGGAAATGAGTCCTTATGACTTAACCAAAGCAAGAATTACTTATAGATATTAAAGAGATATACGATGAAAGTTAGAGCTTCAATAAAAAAGAGAAGTGCCGAGTGCAAGATTGTGCGTAGAAAAGGCAGATTATATGTAATCAATAAAAAGAATCCTAGATTTAAACAAAGACAAGGATAATTATGGCAAGAATAGCAGGTATTGATATCCCAAAAAATAAAAGAGGAGTTATAGCATTAACTTACATTTTTGGAATTGGAAGAAGTAGGTCTAAAGAGATTTTAGAAGCTGCAAAAGTTGACGAGAGTAAAAAAGTTCAAGATTGGAACGATGATGAATTCGGAGCAATTAGAGAGCAAGTTGGATCATTTACTATTGAAGGTGAATTGCGTTCAGAAACTCAATTGAACATCAAACGTCTTATGGACATTGGATGTTATAGAGGTATACGTCATAGAAGTGGATTACCATTAAGAGGACAGAGAACTAAAAATAACTCTAGAACTAGAAAAGGTAAACGTAAGACAGTAGCAAACAAAAAGAAAGCAACTAAATAATAACTAGTATTATGGCAAAGACAAGTACAAAAAAACGTAAAGTTGTTGTTGAAGCAGTAGGTGAAGCACATATAACTGCATCATTTAACAATATTATTATTTCTTTGACAAACAAAAAAGGAGATGTAATATCATGGTCATCAGCTGGAAAAATGGGTTTTAGAGGTTCTAAAAAGAATACTCCTTACGCAGCTCAGACAGCAGCAGAAGATTGTGCAGCAGTTGCTCACGAAGCAGGTTTAAGAAAAGTGAAAGTTTTCGTAAAAGGACCTGGTAATGGTAGAGAAAATGCAATGAGAACACTTCATAATAATGGAATTGAAGTAACAGAAATTATTGATGTTACACCAATGCCACATAATGGATGTCGCCCTCCAAAAAGAAGAAGAGTATAATTAATAATTTTAACAAGTAGGAATACGGTTATCGAAGGAGAGTAAGCCTTAATTCATAATCCCTATTTATAATAACAAAGAAATGGCAAGATATACAGGACCAACAACTAAAATTGCTCGTAAATTCGGAGAAGCAATTTATGGAGAAGATAAGTCTTTTGAAAAAAGAAACTTTCCTCCAGGACAACATGGTAATAACAGAAGAAGAGGTAAGAAATCGGAATATGCTGTTCAATTACAAGAAAAGCAAAAAGCAAAATATACCTACGGTATTCTTGAGCGTCAATTTAGAGGATTGTTTAAAAAAGCATCTGCTGCATCAGGAGTAACAGGTGAAATTTTATTGCAATTGGCTGAATCTCGTTTAGACAATGTAGTATTCCGTTTAGGAATTGCGCCTACACGTAATGGAGCAAGACAATTAGTTTCTCATAGACATATTACTGTTAATGGAGAACTAGTGAATGTAGCTTCTTATAGTTTAAGAGCAGGAGATGTTATTGCTGTAAGAGAAAAGTCTAAATCATTAGAAGCAATTGAAAGTTCTTTAAGTAGAAATAGCAGTGTTTACGAATGGATGACTTGGAATAGTGATACAATGCAAGGAACATTTGTTTCTGTGCCTGAGAGATTACAAATTCCAGAAAACATAAAAGAACAATTAATTGTAGAGTTATACTCTAAATAATTTTTTTAAAATACCAATCTATACTATGGCAATTTTAAATTTTCAAAAACCAGATAAAGTAATAATGATTGAATCTACCGATTTTGAAGGTAGATTTGAATTCAGACCTTTAGAACCAGGATTTGGTTTGACGGTAGGAAACGCTCTAAGAAGAGTATTACTTTCATCCCTAGAGGGATTCGCAATAACATCTATCCGTGTTGAAGGAGTAGAACATGAGTTCTCTACTATCAAAGGAATTATTGAAGATGTTACAGAGATCATTCTTAATTTAAAACAAGTACGTTTTAAAAAGCAAATTGATGATACTGAAAGAGAAACAGTTTCTGTTTCTACTTCTGATCAAAATCAATTAACTGCAGGTGATTTACAAAAATACATTTCAGGTTTTCAAGTGTTGAATCCAGATTTAGTTATCTGTAACATGGAGAAATCAGTGAAGTTGAACTTAGAACTTACCATTGAAAAAGGTAGAGGATTTGTTCCAGCTGAAGAAAATAAAAAATCTGGTGCTGCATTAGGGACTATTTTTACAGATTCAATTTACACTCCTATAAAGAATGTAAAGTATGCTGTTGAAAATTTCCGTGTAGAACAAAAAACAGATTATGAAAAATTAGTATTTGATATCAAAACTGATGGATCTATTTCTCCACAAGACGCTTTAACCGAAGCTGCAAAGATTTTAATTCACCACTTTATGTTATTCTCAGATGAGAGAATTACACTAGAGGCTGATGAAATTGCTCAGACTGAAACGTATGATGAGGAATCATTGCATATGAGACAGTTGCTTAAGACTAAGTTAGTCGATATGGATTTATCTGTAAGAGCATTGAACTGTTTAAAAGCAGCAGAAGTTGATACATTAGGAGACTTGGTATCATTTAATAAAAATGACTTAATGAAGTTCCGTAATTTCGGAAAGAAATCTTTAACTGAACTTGATGAATTAGTTCATAATAAAGGATTGAACTTTGGAATGGACTTAGGTAAATATAAATTAGATAAAGAATAAATCTTTCATATTTTGCTCCTCAAAATGAGTTGAGCAAGATGAAAGTTAAAAATAAACGTAATGAGACACGGAAAGAAATTTAATCATTTAGGTAGAAAAACAGCGCATAGAAAGTCGATGTTAGCAAATATGGCTTGTTCATTAATTGAACACAAGCGTATTAATACAACTGTAGCTAAAGCTAAAGCTTTGCGTCAATTTGTTGAGCCATTAATTACTAAATCTAAAGATGATACTACTCACAATCGTAGAATAGTGTTTAGTTATTTAAGAGATAAATATGCTGTAACTGAACTTTTTAAAGAAGTTTCGGTAAAAGTAGCAGATCGTCCAGGAGGTTATCTAAGAATCATAAAATTAGGAAACCGTCAAGGAGATAATGCTTCTATGGCAATGGTAGAATTAGTTGATTATAACGAAATCTATAATCCTAACGGAAATAAGAAGAAGAAAACTACACGTAGAGGTAGATCGAAAAAAGTAGAAACAACTCCTGCAGTTGAAGAAACTTCAACTACTTCTGAAGACCAAGTAGCAGGTGAGTAGTAATGTTGAAATTTAAATAAATATAACAAATGGGATAGGCTGATAAGTTTATCCCATTTGTGTTATAAAACAGTATAAAAAATGAAAAAGTATTTAATAGTAATATTATTCTTTTGTTATGGAATAAATTATTCTTACTCTCAGAGAGTAACAATAAAAAATATTGAAAGTAAATTAGTCACACATCAAGGAGTAGAATTTATAGGAGAATTAAAAGATAAAAATAATGATTTATATAAATTCCAGAATTGGAAAAATTTAGGACTTATCCATCAAGAGGGAAAAGTTTATATGCTATCTAACCTTAATTTCAATATTGTAAATAATTCATTTGTAAGTAGGATTGATAGAAATAAAATGTTTGTATTTAAGAATTCATTAATTGATTCTGTCGTAATAAATAAACATATCTTTAAAAATGTCAATAATTATTTTTATGAGGTTTTATCCGAAAAAGAGAGTTATATGTTTTTAAAAAAGTATGATATTAATTATAAAGAAGGGAAAATTAATAGAATGGGTGGTGCTTTAGGGCAACCAAAAACCCTTTTAGTGTTAAATTATTTGGTTAAATCAGATGATGGATTTAGCAAGATTGAGCTTAATAAGAAAAGTGTTATTGCTTTTTTTGAAAAAAATAAAGAAAAATTGACAAACTTTGTAAAAGAAGAACATTTATCTTATAAAAAAGAAAAAGACGTTAAAAGAATCCTCGAATATATGTTAATGGATTCTACAAGTAATATTTAAATTTCAAATATGAAATATATACAACATAAAAAAGCGTTATTACTTTTAGAAGACGGAACTGTTTTTGTAGGTAAATCAATAGGGATTGATGGAACAGCATTCGGAGAAATCTGCTTTAACACTGGAATGACAGGATATCAAGAGATTTTTACAGACCCTTCCTATTACGGACAAATGATGTTGACTACCAATGCTCATATCGGTAATTATGGAATTAACGAAAATGAAGTAGAATCTGATTCTATAAAAATTTCTGGTTTAGTCTGTAGAAATTTTAGTTTAAATTATTCTCGTGTTAATGCTTCAGATTCTCTTGAACACTATTTCAAAAAACATAATTTGATTGCGATTTCAGATGTTGATACAAGGGCTGTTGTAAGATATATTAGAGATAAAGGAGCAATGAATTCTGTTATTTCTACAGATATAGATAATATTGAAGCATTAAAAAAACAATTAGTAGATCAGCCAAATATGGAAGGTCTTGAGTTGGCTTCAAAGGTTTCAACTAAACAACCTTACACAGTAGGTGATAAAAATGCTACATATAAAATTTCAGCTCTAGATATTGGGATAAAGAAGAACATCTTGCGAAATCTTGTAAAGAGAGATTGTTATGTTAAAGTATTTCCATTTGACGCTAAATTTTCTGAATTAGAAGCTTTTAATCCTGACGGTTATTTCTTGTCCAATGGTCCTGGAGATCCAACACCATTAGTTGAAGCACAGGAAGTTGCACGTGAGATTATTAAAAGAGATTTACCATTATTTGGAATCTGCTTAGGACATCAAATAATTGCGTTGGCCAATGGAATTGCAACCTATAAAATGCATAATGGACATCGTGGGATTAATCATCCAGTAATTAATAAAATCACAGGAAAAGGAGAGATAACATCTCAAAATCATGGTTTCGTAGTTGATAAAGAAGCATTAGAAAAGCAGGATGATTTTGAAATCACACATGAGCATTTAAATGATGGAACGGTTGCAGGTATGAGAATGAAAAATAAAAATTGCTTTTCAGTTCAATACCATCCTGAAGCAAGTCCAGGACCTCATGATTCTTCATATCTATTTGACCAATTTATAGAAAATATTATAAAATCTAAGTAAAAAGTTAAAGGATACAATAACGATTTCGTAATTGTGCTTTATATAAATCTACAAAATCATTCGTATTTTGTAACTTCACTTTTTTAAATAAATACTAAAAATTATTAAAAATGAGTATTATAATTAGTGTACATGCAAGACAAATATTTGATTCTAGAGGGAATCCAACTGTCGAAGTAGATGTTGTAACTGAAAATGGTGTTTTAGGAAGAGCAGCTGTTCCTTCTGGAGCTTCAACTGGAGAACATGAAGCGGTTGAATTGAGAGATGGAGGAAAACAATACATGGGAAAGGGTGTATTGAAAGCCGTTAAAAATGTAAATGAAATCATCGCGTCTGAATTGTTAGGAGTTTCCGTTTTTGAACAAAACGCTGTTGACCAATTGATGATTGATCTTGATGGAACTCCCAATAAAGCAAATCTTGGCGCTAATGCCATTTTAGGTGTTTCATTGGCTGTTGCGAAAGCTGCTGCTAATGAATTAAACATGCCTCTTTATAGATATATCGGTGGAGTAAGTGCGAACACACTTCCAGTTCCTATGATGAATATTGTAAATGGAGGATCTCATTCAGACGCTCCTATTGCATTTCAAGAATTCATGGTAATGCCTGTAGGTGCTAAAGATTTTACACACGCTATGCAAATAGGAAGTGAGATTTTTCACAATCTGAAGAAAATATTAAACGATAGAAATTTAAGTACTGCTGTAGGTGATGAGGGTGGTTTTGCTCCAAAATTTGATGGAACAGAAGATGCGCTTGATACTGTGTTGATGGCAATAGATAAAGCAGGATATAAAGCAGGAAGTGAAGTAATGATTGCATTAGATTGTGCTGCAGCCGAGTTTTATGTTGATGGAAAATATGACTTTTCTAAATTTGAAGGTACATCTGGAAAAATCAGAACTTCTGAAGAACAAGCAGATTATTTAGCAGAACTATCTTCTAAATATCCTATTATTTCTATTGAAGATGGAATGGATGAAAATGATTGGGATGGATGGAAATATTTGACAGAAAAAATTGGAGATAAAGTACAATTGGTTGGTGATGATTTATTTGTTACTAATGTTGAGCGTCTTTCAAAAGGAATAGAGAATAATATTGCAAACTCGATTTTAATTAAAGTAAATCAAATAGGAACCTTAACCGAAACCATTGCTGCTGTAAATATGGCACATAATGCTGGTTACACTTCAGTGATGTCTCATCGTTCAGGAGAGACAGAGGATACTACAATTGCTGATCTTGCTGTTGCTTTAAATTGTGGACAGATTAAAACGGGTTCTGCATCAAGGAGTGATAGAATGGCTAAATACAATCAATTATTAAGAATAGAAGAGGAATTAGGTGATACAGCATATTTCCCGAAAGAGAAAGCTTTTAAACTATAAAAGTCATATAAAATTATTTTTTTAAAAGCCAACATTATAAATAAATGTTGGCTTTTATTTTTGCTCAAAAATTCGTAATTTAGCATTCCGAAAAAATCAACAAAAATATGTCGAAAACAGCTACGTTAGAAATTAATGGTCAGAAATATGAATTTCCATTAATCACAGGAACTGAGAATGAAGTTGCTGTAAATATTAAAACTCTTAGAGGAGTTACCAATGGTGTAACTACTATAGATCCTGGATATAAAAATACGGGTTCATGTGAAAGTGGGATTACATTTTTAAATGGAGAAGAAGGGATTTTACGATATAGAGGCTATTCAATCGAGCAACTTGCAGAAAAAGCAAATTTTTTAGAAGTGGCCTATTTATTGATTTTTGGAGAGTTACCTGACGCTGATACTCTGACTAAATTTCACGATGATATTAAAAAACAATCAGTTGTTGATGAAGAAATAAAGAAAATCGTAGATGCTTTTCCGAAAAACGCTCATCCTATGGGAGTTTTATCATCTTTAACAAGTGCTTTAACTGCTTTTAATCCCAATTCTGTTGATGTAGAATCGGAAGAGGCTATGTATAATGCAGTTGTAAAAATTATGGGGAAATTCCCTGTTTTAGTTGCATGGACAATGCGTAAAAATCAAGGGTTACCTTTTAAATATGCGGATAGTTCTTTAGGGTATGTTGAAAATATTTTAAAAATGATGTTTAAGAAACCTGGAGAAAAATATGTTCAAAATCCAGTTTTAATAAATGCATTAGATAAATTATTAATTCTTCATGCTGATCATGAACAAAATTGTTCGACATCAACAGTAAGAATTGTTGGGTCTTCTCATGCTGGATTATTTGCCTCACTTTCTGCAGGTATTTCTGCACTTTGGGGACCATTGCATGGAGGTGCAAATCAAGCCGTTTTAGAAATGTTAGAAGGAATTAAAGAAGACGGCGGAGATACTAAAAAATATATGGCTAAGGCTAAAGATAAATCAGCTCCATTCCGCTTAATGGGATTTGGACATAGAGTATATAAGAACTTTGATCCTAGAGCAAAAATCATTAAGGTTGCAGCTGAAGAGGTTTTAAATGATCTTGGAGTTGAAGACCCAATACTTGATATTGCTAGAGGATTAGCGAAAGAAGCACTTGCAGATGAATATTTCGTGTCAAGAAAACTATATCCAAATGTAGATTTTTATTCTGGAATTATTTATCGAGCAATGGGAATACCTACAGAAATGTTTACAGTAATGTTTGCATTAGGAAGGCTTCCTGGATGGATTGCACAATGGAAAGAAATGCGCTTGCGTAAAGAACCAATTGGAAGACCAAGACAGATTTACATCGGTGAGAATTTAAGGCCGTTTAAGTCAATCGATAACAGATAAAGAAAATTAAATACCAATATCGTCATTTTAAGAATTTCATTTTTTTTATGATGTTTTATTTTACCCTCAATGTTAAAGTTAAATATTAAAAACGAAACAGCTCGTTTAAAGTCTGTCGTTTTAGGAACTGCAATTAGTAATGGTCCTATACCTAAAGTTGAAGATTGCTATGATCCTAAATCAATAGAACACGTAGCAGCAGGAACTTATCCCAAAGTTGAGGATATGGTTCTTGAAATGCAATTTGTTGCGGACGTTTTCGAGAAATATGACGTTCAAGTTTTTAGACCTAAACATATTGATGACTATAATCAGATTTTTTCAAGAGATATTGGATTTGTAATTGAAGATAAATTTATCAAGGCTAATATTCTCCCAGACCGAGATCGCGAAATTGAAGCAATACAATTTGTTATTGATCAGATTGATCCAGAAAAGGTAGTAACCTTACCTGAAGAAGCACATGTTGAAGGAGGAGATGTGATGCCTTGGAATGATTATATTTTTGTAGGTACATATTCAGGAGAAGATTATCCTGATTATATTACTGCACGTACCAATACTGACGCTGTAATTGCTTTACAAGAATTGTTTCCTGAGAAAATGGTAAAATCTTTTGAGTTACGTAAATCAAATACAGACGCAAAAAATAACGCATTGCATTTAGATTGCTGTTTTCAACCTATCGGAACAGACAAGGCTATTATTCATAAAAATGGATTTTTAATAGAGAAGGAATATCAGTTTTTGATCGATTTATTTGGGGAAGAAAATATATTTGAAATTACCAAAGATGAGATGTACTCGATGAATTCTAATATTTTTTCAATTTCTCCAGAAGTTATTATTTCAGAAAAAAATTTCACTAGATTAAATACTTGGTTAAAAAATCAAGGCTTTACTGTTGAAGAAGTTCCTTATGCTGAGATTTCTAAACAAGAAGGTCTGTTACGATGCAGTACGTTGCCATTAATTCGTGAGTAGAAACCTTGTAATTATTTCATTTTATATATCGTCAATATTTATAAAAGTTATAATTTTGCCTCAAATAAAATAGAAGATGCAACAAGTCACCAATACTATCTTAATGATTCGTCCTGTAAGTTTTAGGATGAACGAGCAAACTGCCGTAAACAACTATTACCAAAAAGTTTTAGACAATTTATTACCTGCAACAGTACAAGCAAAAGCACTAGAGGAGTTTGATAGGTTTGTAGATAAATTAAGAAATGTTGGGGTTAATGTTGTTGTTATAGATGATACTAAAATACCTGACACTCCAGATTCTATTTTCCCAAACAATTGGATTTCTTTTCACCAAGAAGGTAGTGTAGCATTATATCCTATGTTTGCAGAAAATAGGAGGGCAGAGAGAAGAGATGATGTACTAGAAATATTAGAAGAGAAAGAATTTTTAATTAAAGATGTTGTTGATTATACTTCTGCAGAATCAGAAAAATTATTTCTTGAAGGGACGGGAAGTTTATTATTGGATCGTGTAAATATGAAAGCGTATTGTGCTCTTTCTCCACGTGCTGATGAAGATTTGGTTTTAGAATTCTGTGAAGATTTCGAATATACACCTGTTTTATTCACTGCCAACCAAACTGTGAATGGTGAACGAAAAGCAATTTACCATACGAATGTAATGATGTGCTTAGCAGAAAATCTTGCTATTGTTTGTTTGAATTCAATAGACGATAAAAAAGAGAGAAAACAATTTATAAAACATCTTAAAGAAGATGGGAAAGAGGTTATCGCAATTTCTGAAGATCAAGTGAGTAATTTCGCAGGAAATATGTTGCAAGTTATAGGTACTGATGAAAAACGCTATTTAGTAATGTCTACTGCTGCTCATCAATCTTTAACGGATGTTCAAGTTACATTAATTGAACGTCACTGTGAGATTCTATCTAGTTCATTGGATACAATTGAAGCATGTGGAGGAGGAAGTGCACGTTGTATGATGGCAGAAGTTTTTTTACCTAAAGTATAGAAGCGATTTTTATAAGAATTTTTGGCTGTTGGCCTACAAAAAAAAGCAGTAACGCCTAAACAACATAAGGCGTTACTGCATAATAAGGTTGTTAGTTAATTTCAGAACAATTATTTAAGAGAATCATGTTCTTAAAACTGTGATATCTCACAACCTTAACAATTTAAACAACCATTTCATCACATTACGGTTAGTTAATGTTTTGAAATACTTCCACCTGAAGATTTTGATTTATTTACAACTTCAGGACTACCATAATAATCAATATCACCACCACTACTAGCTTCAGCGTTTAATTCTTGACTGGCATATACATTAATATTTGCACCACTTGAAACATTAGCAGTTGCAATTTTTGAATTTAATTCATCAGCATCTATATGGCTTCCGCTACTTGCATCACCTCGAAATTCATCACTAGAACCACTCAATTCAATATTTGCTCCACTTGATGCAGAAGCAGTAACTTCTGAGACATTAAGATCTAATAAAATATGACTTCCACTAGATGAATCCAGAGACAGCGTTTTTGTCTTAAAAACACCATCATTTTTAACATGTGCTCCACTTGTAGTTCTTATGCTATTTAATTTTTCAACAGTTAAATAGATATTTCTTGTTGCTCGATTTACATTTTTTTCAAAGTATATTTTTAAGATATCACCATCAATTTCAGTGATTAATAAATCGATAATGTTTTCATCTGCTTCAACAGTAAGTTTTGTTTCATTTCCTTGAGAAATGCGTACTTGTATTCCTTGGCTTACTTTAATTCCACTGAAATTTGATGAAATATTTCTATCATCAGAAACTACATTTCCGTTTCCTTGAATCCCAAATCCGTTAAAGAAACAGGATGTCGTCATTACTAATAAAAATAATAGTGTTGTAATTTTTGTTACTCGTTTCATAGTTATAAGTTTAGATTGCTAAATTCTTAATAATTTAGTCAGTGTTAAAAATTTTATAGACCAATTGTCTTTTTTATGTGCTGAACTGTTATTTAATAGTTAAACCGTTACCATCAATCTTAATCTCTACGTCACCATCTTCAGATTTGGCTTTAAAATTTAGTCCATCTTCATTGATTTTAAGATTTACATTATCGGTGTCTATATCAATTTTTTTTGAACCTTCACAATCAAGACAATCCAATTCATTTTCTCCCATCACGTAATAATGATTTACCATACTCTTATCATAAATATCTTGTACATTATCTACATCATATAAAGAGTTACGAGTAGACTTGTCAAGAAATAAATGATATCCTTCAGGTAAATATAGAATTACATCAACCTCTTGATCGATAAAACTTTTAGAGTATCCATTTAAGAAATAGTTGTTTAAAACTAATTTATCTTCATTCAATTTAAATTGATATTCTAATTTACCAGCATTTTCATTTGCATTACTTGAATTAGGACCTCTCGCTTCTTTTCTTATTTTTATATAAGCTGAATTCGTGTCACTTTTTCTTATGTCTAAATCAACATCTGAAGAGAAAACCTTTTTAGCACCTCCTATAGTTATATATTTTAATCGATTTCTGTTTCTATATGAATACTTAAAATCTTTGTAATCTTTATTACCAACCATAGATACTCTCAAAGTATCTGCAGGACTAATTTTTAAATCCTCCGTTGTCGCACTATAGCCGTTATATTTATATCGATTCAACATATCAACACCCGAAAATACCAATCCTAAAATTGAGATAATCCAGATAGCTAATAAAGTAAGTTTAGTTACTTTACTAAATGATTTCGTATTGTTTGATAATATTTTTAAGCCAAGCATAAACAATATTATAAAAGGGATTGCTATTGCGAAAAAACCTAATATTAGAATCAACCAATACGGTAAGTATGTATGTAGTGTGTTAAATGGTAAATCAAATACTCCAGGACCAAATCCTAATACACCAAAACTTCCAGCAGTAAATGCACTGACGATTAATGAAAATACTACGATTGCAGAAATGAAGATTATTAATGCTCCGATAAACTTCACAAACACTTTCAATAATACGAGTATGATCTTTCCTAATGAATCTAGAAATTCTTGCAATCCAGATTTTGCTATTCCTTTATAATCTGAATTTGAAATTTTCCTTGACAATTCTTTAGATCCATCTTTTATTCGTTCTGAAACCATACCAACTTCATCACGAATTTTTTTTTCAATGTTACTAATGTTTACAGCTTCACCTTCCATTTCAAGTTTTTCAGCCGTAGAATCTGCACTGGGAAGCAAAATCCACAATAAAGCATATATTAGAAATCCAAATCCAGTACCAAAAGCAAGTACAAGCCATATAATTCTTGACCATATTGGTTCAATTCCGATATAGTGAGCTGTTCCTGCTGCAACACCACCTAAAAACTTATCTTCGGTATCTCTATAAAGTTTTTTAGAGTTTTTACTTTTACGAGTATGTGGTTGTTCAGTAAATAGTTCTTCATCAATATTATAGTCTTCAGGTTGCCCCATCACAACTATAACATCTTCAATATTAGATTCACTGATTACTTGGCGCTCATCGACAATTTTATCTGAAAGTAATTCGCTTATACGAGATTCAATGTCTTTGATGATTTCATCTCTTCCTTGAGGATCATCACTCAGTGATTTACGAATAGCTTCTAAGTATTTTTTTAGTTTTTGATATGCTATTTCATCGATATGAAAAAAGATACCGCCGAGATTAATGTTTATTGTTTTGTTCATTTTTCAGTTGATTTTATAGTAGTTACCAGGTTTACGGCTTCTGATAAGTCGCTCCAAGTTGTCGTTAGTTCTTTTAAAAATAATTTTCCAGTTTCAGTCAATCCATAATATTTTCTTGGAGGTCCTGAAGAGGATTCTTCCCATCGATAGTTTAGTAATCCTGCGTTTTTTAATCTTGTAAGTAAAGGGTAAACAGTCCCTTCAACCACAAGCAACTTTGCATCCTTTAAATGTGATAGTATTTCAGAAGTATACGCATCTCCATGTTGTAATATAGAGAGGATGCAGAATTCTAAAACCCCTTTTCGCATTTGTGCTTTTGTATTTTCAATCTTCATATTGAATTGTATTATTTATGATGCCTTGATTTAACTTAGCATTCGTTATTACTTGACAAATTTTATCGTTAATGGATATTTATATTCTTCGCCATGATTTGCTTTTATTGCTGCTAATAGAATCAAGATAAATCTTATGATTGCTACTATTCCTATCAATGATAAACTTCCAAACAACCCAAAAGCATTTGGAAAATCAAAAAAGAATTCATTGTGACTTCGATCAAGATTACTTAATCCATTAAATATTGACCCAAATACAAATGGTATTATGGTCAATCCTAAAATGAATGTATACAACAAGAAACTTAAATTAAAGTTTACAGCTTCTTTACCATGTTCATCAAAAAAAGCACTTTCATCTTTTTTTACTTGCCAAAAAATCAATGGAGCAATTACGCCTCCAAGTGGAAAGAAATATCCTGCAAAAGCAGAAATGTGAATTAAAAAAGCATTACTATTATCTTTAGTTGTTTCCATATAAATGTTATATCAATTAGTTTACTATGCAAAGATATGAATAAAAAAAGGTACTATGCAATACTAAGTACTATATTTTAACATTTATTTAACATTTTAATTGTATAAAAAATCTTTATTATGCATGGTATTCGTAGAGTAGTAAGCAGAGAGAGGAATAATAATTGACTAAAAATTATTATTAGGAAATTCACTTAAACTAAAAAAAACAGTAACTTGTGGTCAAATAATTACTCAAAAAAAATGAAATTCACTCCCAGTAAAGTCAATATGTTTTTATTAGCCAAGCTTCCATCGGCATATCTTTCAGGTGTAAGAATGAAATCTATCACGGAAGATAAGACAGTTGTCACGGTCAGGCATAGATGGATCAATCAGAACCCATTTAAATCAATATATTGGGCAGTTCAAGGAATGGCTTCTGAATTAACAACAGGAATGCTTGTGATGAAACAAATTGCTGATAGTGGAAAAAAAATATCTATGTTGGTAACCCATCAATCAGGAACTTTTACTAAAAAAGCTCGTGGAAAAATAACTTTTACTTGTAATGATGGTCCTAAAATAAAGCAGGCTATAGATAAAACAATAGCTACTGGTGAAGGTGAAACAATAACTTTAATTTCTGAAGGAGTTGATGAAGGTGGAGACAATGTTTCAAGATTTGAATACGAATGGAGTGTAAAAGCTAAAAAATAAGACTATGAATGCACATGAAATTGATTACGAAATATTTGGAGAAGAAATGCAATATGTAGAGGTTGAACTCGATCCACAAGAAGGAGTAGTTGCAGAGTCAGGTAGTTTTATGATGATGGATACTGGCATTAAAATGAATACAATATTCGGAGATGGTTCTGGCCAATCACAAGGAATTCTTGGAAAAATATTTTCCGCTGGGAAAAGGATATTAACTGGCGAGAGTCTTTTTATGACAGTTTTTCACAATGAAGGACAAGGAAAAAAGAAAATATCATTTGCTTCTCCATATCCAGGAAAAATTATTCCGATAGATTTAACTCAATATGGCGGAAAGTTTATTTGTCAAAAAGATGCATTTCTTTGTGCGGCTAAAGGAGTTTCTATTGGAGTTGAATTTTCTAAGAAACTGGGAAGAGGACTGTTTGGAGGAGAAGGGTTTATTATGCAGAAATTGGAAGGTGATGGATTGTCTTTTTTGCATGTTGGAGGAACCGTCGCGAGAAGGGAATTGAAAAGAGGTGAAATCATTAAGATAGATACTGGGTGTTTGGTTGGGTTTACGAAGGAAATAAAATACGATGTAGAATTTGTAGGGGGAATTAAAAATACAATTTTCGGTGGAGAAGGTCTCTTTTTCGCTACACTAGAAGGTCCAGGAGTTGCCTATGTGCAATCGCTACCATTCAGCAGATTGGCCGGAAGAATAATTGCTTCATTACCAAGGCAAGGAGGAAAGAGTAAAGGAGAAGGTAGTATTCTAGGTGGAATAGGAAATATTCTTGATGGAGATAATCGTTTTTAGTCGCAAGGCGACAGCCAATTTTTAGATTTTATTTTGTCGAAATAATAGATTCAATGAAATCACTCCTCATTTTCTTTAATATTCTTGATGAAGTTTTCTAATTTCTGACCATAAATAGATTTTTTCACTTTATTAGAAAGAGAATTATTTACAGTATCAAGCAAAGAAATATTTGCGTCAAATAATTCTGTAAGCGCTAGATAAGGAGCCACTTCACTTTTTCCATTATTAACAGAAAAGTTGGTTGTATATAAATATCTCTTTTTAATTAATCTCTGTAAATCTTTGTCAATTTTTTCGATTAATTCATTGTCTTTAGTTTGTTGAGCGTCAAACGATTCCTTGAAAAGGTCTAAGCGTTTATTATTAAATTTTCCAATCATCTCATTGTATTCATTCAATAAATCATTAGATTTTGAACCATTAATTTCAGCAGAATCATAAAACTTTTCCAATTTGGTATTGATTGTAATAGTTCCTTTCTCTCCAAAAAAGCCAATCTTCTCTTCTTCTTTTTCTAGTAAGGTTAAAAAATAGAACTGAGGTTCTGTATTTTGATCTACAAGTGTAAAAGTGTTTTTACCAATCAATCTAACCGAGTCAATTGATACAAGCAATGTGTCTTGCATTTTCTGTAGATACAATGTCCCTTTTTGAAGCCCAATAATTGTTCCTTCAACAATCATATCTCCTTTTTTAGAAGTACAAGAGAAAAGAGTTACAGTTAAAAGTAAGGCTATACATATATTTTTGTTCATCACGACTTGGATTAAAAAATTAAGATTGCAAATATCAACTTTTAAAATTAATTATGGAGATACAATACGCATTAATTCAGCACAGAAAATAGCACCTAAAGTCCCTACAGCATATCCAAACACGGCAAGTAAAACTCCTACAGTTGCGAGTGAAGGATGAAATGCAGACGCAACAATTGGTGCAGAAGCTGCTCCACCAACATTTGCCTGACTTCCGACTGCAAGGAAGAAATAAGGAGCTCTTATCAATTTAGCAACAACGATTAATAAGATAGCGTGAATCAACATCCATACTACTCCAATAGCCACAAGACCTAAATTGTCAAAAATCATTGTTAAATCCATTTTCATTCCAATAGAAACAACGAGAATATAAATGAAAACAGTACCTAATTTACTTGCGCCAGCACCTTCGTAATCTCTGGCTTTAGAAAATGATAAAATGATTGCTATAACGGTTGAGATACTAATCATCCAAAAGAATGAAGAGCCTAGAAAAGTTAACGAATTTCTTAATGTTTCATTCTCCATTCCGCCAACTAAGTCTTTAAAAAAAGGACTTAAATTACCAGCGCAAAAATGTGCAAATCCTACCGTAAAGAATGCAATAGCACCCATTATCATATAGTCTGTTAAGGTTGGATTTCGGTCTACATCCGTACTAAACTTTGATACTTTTTCTTTCAATGCTTCAATTGCTGATGTATCGGCTTTTAGCCATTTATTTATGCGATCTTTTTTTCCAATTCCTATTAATAATAATGCCATCCAAATATTTGCAACAACAATATCTACAAATACCATTCCTCCATATAATTTTTGATCATATCCATAAACTTCCAGCATTGCAGTCTGATTTGCTCCTCCACCAATCCAACTTCCAGCCAGCGTTGACAACCCTCTCCATACTGCACTAGGACCTGCGCCTCCAACAGTTTCAGGCGATACCATAGAAATTAATAAAATTGCAATAGGACCTCCAATTATAATTCCTATGGTACCTGTTAAAAACATAATTAAAGCTTTTGGTCCTAAATTAAAAACAGCTTTTAAGTCAAGGCTCAATGTCATTAAGACCAATGCTGCAGGTAATAGATATCTACTTGCTACATAATAAAGATTTGATTTATGACTTTCGACTTCACCTAATTTATTAGTAGTTTCCCATTCTGGTGAAATGAGTCCAATTGTTGTCAAAACTGCAGGAAGCATATATGCCATAAATAAAGCAGGAACAATTTTATAAAACTTTGCCCAAAAACCATCCTTAATTGAAGAGGTGTAGAAAATAACACCAAGACATAGCATTAAGAGTCCAAAAACAATAGTATCATTTGTAAAAAAAGGTGTAGTATCCATTATGAAAAATTTGATTTCAGCTAATATAACAATATAACTTAAAAAAGAAAGAGGATAATTTTACTTATCCTCTTTCTTTTTTGGTTCGCGCTTGGTGTCTTTTAGGCATTTATTTAGCATCCATTCCAATTGACCATTGGTGGATCTAAACTCGTCTGCAGCCCATCTCTCAACTGCTTTAAGCATATCTTCGTTTATTCTTAATGCAAACGCTTTTTTCTTTGCCATACTATTTAATAATAAATCATTTTTTTTTAGAATTGTCCTTGGTTTCTTTTGCATTTAATGCCGCTCCAAATGCAATTCCAATTGCTGTGCCAACTGCAATTCCAATGCCAACGTTTCCAAGTGATGTTCCTACCGCAATTCCAACACCAATTCCAAGAGCTATACCTAAGCCCATTTTATTTCCCTTCATCATTTATTGTCTTTTTTTTTGCAGCTCTTTTTATTATATAGTAGGTTTAATGCAGTTCCTATTGCAACTCCAGCACCACTTCCAATTGAAAATCCAATTGCAAAATTATCGAGTGCGATACCTAAGGAAATCGTTAAAGCAGTACCTACCGCAACTCCATAGATTAATCCAAAATTAGTTTTCATTTAATGGAATTTTATAAGTTTCTAAAACTATTCTAATACACAGTTCTTTTGAATTCTTATTCATAAGCTCTTTCCATTTTTTAAACCGCTATGCTTCTATAAATACGCTCATTAGTCTATTCTTTTTTATCTCTTACCAATAATGCTTTGATAACACCTCTATGATTAAAAATATTTATAACTGACCATCCAGTTTTAGCATAACTATTTAACAATGCCTCAAAATCTTCATCCTTTTTTACTGGCGTTGCTTTCTGTCGTATTAATTTATATTCTTTCATATGTATGAGTTTTAACTATTCTTAGTGTTAAGATATTTCCAAATTGTTAAAATAGAATATGTATCACATTCATAATTAAAATAATGAGTAACCAAATCATAACTTTTCTATTTAATGATTATCGTTTGACCGTTCAAATACTGCTTTAGCAACTTCTCCACCTGCACCATAACCAATACTGATTATTTTCCAGCCATTTCTTGCTTCTGAATTTAGAGTATCTTCAAAAGTTGCTTCCTTGGAGAACATTTTTCTCGATACAATTTTATATTCTGTCATGATTTTAATGATTTAAAGTTCCTGTATTTAAAACTGGAGCAACCTCTTTATCAGAACATAAAATAACCATTAAGTTACTTACCATTGCCGCTTTTCTTTCTTCATCCAATTCTACAATTCCTTTCTTATTCAATTCCTCTAATGCCATTTCGACCATGCTCACCGCACCTTCAACAATTTTATGTCTTGCGGCAACAATTGCAGTTGCTTGTTGACGTTTTAACATTGCGTTTGCAATTTCTTGAGCGTATGCTAGATATCCTATTCTTGCTTCTAACACTTCAATTCCAGCCATAGATAAACGTTCTGAAAGTTCATCTTCCAATGCTTTACTCACCTCATTCACGCTAGCTCTTAAGGTGATTTCTTCTGGACTTCCTTCATCTTGGAAGTTATCATAAGGATATAAACTTGCCAATTTTCTTACAGCAGCATCAGATTGTACACGGACAAAATTTTCATAATTATCTACGTCAAATGCAGCCTTAAAAGTATCTTTTACTCTCCATACAAGGATGGTACTGATCATAACGGGATTCCCGAGTTTGTCATTTACCTTTACACGTTCACTGTCAAAGTTACTTGCTCTTAATGATATTGAACGTTTTCTATAAAATGGATTTGCCCAATAAAAACCATTTTCTTTTACCGTTCCTATATATTTTCCAAATAGTAATATAACTTTAGAAGTATTTGGGTTTACTAATAAAAATCCTGTAGCTGTGATAATTGTTAATAGAATTCCAGGAATTATGATCTTAGGATTCCCTTGTGATATCCCAACTATAATAGTTGCTATAAATACAATAAGGATTCCTAGCATAAGGTAGCCATTTGATAATTTTATGATTTTTTCATCTTTCATGATTAATTGATTTATTATGATATTAAAATGATATCACAAATATATCAAATAATATTTTAATTTTCCAATTTTTTTATCATAATTATTTTTAACTTAGCCAAAACAAACTATTACGATGAAGACAAAAATTATATACGTATTAATATTCTTACTGACGTTTACCTTTCAAGTAAAAGCTTCAAATGTTTGGGGACCTACAGGTCATAGAGTTGTTGGTACGATTGCGGAAGATTACTTAACACCAAGAACGAAAAGAAAATTAAAAAAACTGCTCAAGAAAAAATCAATGGCTTTCTTATCAACATTTGCTGATGAGATAAAATCTGATAGAAAATTCAATGAATATTATTCATGGCATTATATAAATATGCCAATGGATTCAAATTATACAGATTCAGAAAAGAATCCGAAAGGAGATTTATACACGGGAATTGAAACTTGTAAAAAAGTAATTCAAGATGAAAATTCAAGTGATGCCGATAAGATATTTCATTTGAAGATGTTGATACATTTTATGGGAGATTTACACCAACCTTTGCATATAGGCCTTAAAGAAGATAAAGGGGGAAATGACTTTAAAGTTCAATGGCATTATAAGGATACCAACCTTCATTCAGTATGGGATTCCAAGATGATTGACTCTTATGACATGGGATATCAAGAACTGACAGACAATGCTGATGAATTGAGTAGGGAACAAATTAAAAGCCTTCAAGAAGGTTCGCTTCTAGATTGGGTAAATGAAATGCATGAATTGACAAGAGCCGTTTATAAATCGGCAGAGAAAGATGAAAATTTACGTTATAGATACTCCTATAAACATTTTCCTATTGTACGTTCTCAATTGCAAAAAGGAGGAATAAGACTTGCGAAAGTTTTGAATGATTTGTTCTAAAAAATAGTAACAGGCTAAAATAAAAAAACGCTCCAAATTTTGGAGCGTTTTTTTGAGGGTAATTTAAAGAGCGGTTACTTGTCTAAATTTTTAGTCATATAAAAACCGGCTAATAAACCTGTTCCAGCTGTTAAAAAGATAATTCCTGGATATATTGCATCTTCATCAAGTGTTGTAAGATGATCAATAATTGATGCTAATAAGATTCCAACTCCTATTCCCATTAATAATAATGCAAGGTTTAAGATTAAAACTTTCCATACAGGAGCTGTATGACGGTTCCCTTTATTAAATATTTCTGCTCCTATTCCTTTTTCAATTAATGCCATTCTTTCTTTGTTTCTTGTTGTAAAGAATAGATAAACTATTCCGAAAAGTATTCCAAAGATGATAGGTACTATAATTACTTCTGATCCCATGATTGATTTGTTTTAAATGATTAATTTTAATTCGTTACAACCATATGACTTTAAACAAGAGCGTAAGGTTACAAAAAAAGTAAATTATTTTTTTTCGAATATATCTGTAACCTTTTTAAAACTAAAAGAGTCTTATAGACGATGGCAATTAATGATGACGATTATTATATTAAGAAAACACTTGAAGGCGATTCGAATTCTTTTAGTGTATTAGTAGAAAGATACCAGAATATGGTATTTGCTTTAGCATTAAAAATGTTAAAGCACAGAGAGGAATCTGAGGAAGTTTCACAAGACACTTTTATTAAGGTATATAAGTCTTTGTCCAAATTTAATGGAGAATCGAAATTCTCAACTTGGATTTATAGAATTGCCTATAATACGTGTCTTGATAGAATTAAAAAGAATTCAAAATATAATAATAACGTTGAGATAAACGAGATTACATCAAATGAGATTTCTCATACTGAGAGTATTTTTGATAGTCTTGAAAATAAAGAAAGAAGTATTATTGTAAAACAATGTATGGATAAACTTCCAGAAGATGAAAGAATCATTATACATTTATTTTATTTTGAAGAGTTGAACCTGAAAGAAATAGTAGAAATAGTTTCTGTGACGGAAGGAAATGTGAAAGTAAAGTTGTTCCGAGCACGAAAGAAATTATTTAGTATATTTAAAGAGTCTGTAGAACCAGAAATTTATAGCAGTTATGAACGATAAAGAAAAAGATTTATTAGACAATTTTACCAAGCGAATGGTAAAGGAAACACCTGTTGAGAAGCCATCAATTGATTTTTCAAGAAATGTGATGGATACAATTAACGCATTAGAAGTAGAAAAAGAGAAGCGCGTCTTTGAACCTTTAATTTCTAATAAAGTATGGTTGTTGATTTCTGCTGGAATAATTGCTTTAACTGTATTTATTTTGAAAACAGGCGTCAATATGAATGAAGGTTACTTATCCCAAATTGACTTTAGTGGTTATACCAATGCGATTTCATTTGAAACTTCATATAATCTTGATATTTCAAATACTGCGCTATATGGCTTTATTTTTCTCGCAATTATGATTCCTATTCAGATTGGATATTTGAAAAGTTATCACAATAAAAAGTTTGAATAATATAGTATCAACGAATTATATAAGGGTTTACATTTTCATAATTTCGTTTGACAAAGTCCAATGCGCTGGAAACAATGTCTCCCATGTTTTTAGACCTTCTGAAACGTATATCTTTTGTCAAGGAAAACAATTCCTTTTTTAATTCTTTAATCTTAGCAGGTGTTGAGAGTTTATCTTTCTTCATACAATTTAATAAAGCGGTCAGTCTATCATATTCACTTGAAGCTCTTTTGGCCAATAAAGAACGCTCTTCATTTTTATACTGTTCCATAGACTCTTTTTGCATTAAACTTAATGTCATTTCAACAAGTTCATTATTTTCTTTTAAAAATTGAGGCTTGTAGACTTTTGAATTTCCTTCAAATGATTGTTGGTCAAAATCTATTGCTCTAATTCTATAATCTATTTTGTCAAAATCATGTGTCAAGACAAACACATAATTATAAGAACGCATGTCACCTAATAATCGAATAAAGCAACGTTCGTTAAATTTCACAAACTCTTTAGCTATGGATTTTTTATCTTGATCTGAAAGCGAATCTAAATGTTCTTCGATAAAAGTATCTCCTGGAATACCAGAAATATGCTCTTCAATAATGGTGTCTTTAT
Organism: Flavobacteriaceae bacterium; assembly: GCA_034111625.1. Taxonomy (GTDB): domain Bacteria; phylum Bacteroidota; class Bacteroidia; order Flavobacteriales; family Flavobacteriaceae; genus Urechidicola. The sequence goes on from JAWUWX010000007.1 coordinate 39,953, forward strand.
GAACTAAAAAGTTAATGTGATTTGGTGATAAAATATGTTCTAGTTCTAAGCCGTAAATTCGAGAAGCATCCGCTTTTTTTATGTATAAATAGATGTAATTGTCATTCAGTACATTTCTTACTTTTATTCGAAATGGTTTCGTATTTCCGAAGGTACAGAAATCGATAGAGTCAATCGTAAGATATTGTAACGCTTCTTTACTACCATCGGCATGTAAGATTGTATAAACTTGTTTTAAACTCAATTCTATTTCGGCACGTTCGTGTTCTGCAAAGTAAGTACTTACCCATAGTGTATCATTCCCATTCTTGTCATAAATCTCTACAGCGCCTTGAAAACGCAATAAATCCTCATAATATATCGGGATTTTAATATTTCTACTGTGCTCAGTTAAATAGTCAAAAAGTTTTTCACTTATAGGGTAAGCAGGTTTCTTCTTGGACATTAATTTTTTCTCCATGGAAGTTGTGTGTGATTGTTTTTTTTTAAAGATAGAATGAATTCATATATAAAACAAAAAACGACATTAGTATTCTAAATACTAATGTCGTTTTTAATGATTAAGGTTTATTTGCTACTCTTTTTTATTAGATACCCATTTGTTAATTTTGTTTTCTAATAATTGTAATGGAATACATCCAGTTTCTAAAACTTGATTATGGAATTCTTTTATGTCAAATTTTTCTCCTAATACTTTCTCAGCTCTAGCACGTAATTCACGAATCTTTAATTGTCCAATTTTATAAGACAATGCTTGACCAGGATTAGCCATGTAACGTTCAATCTCACGTGTAATACTATCTTCTGATTCTGCTTCATTATCTAGAGAATACTGAATTGCTTTTTCTCTAGACCATCCTTTAGAATGAATTCCAGTATCTACAACCAGTCTTATTGCTCTGTGCATTTCCATACCCAACATTCCAAAATACTGATAAGGATCAGTATATAAACCTAGTTCTTTTCCAAGAGATTCGGTATATAAAGCCCAGCCTTCACCATAAGCACTATACCATAATGTTTTACGGAATTCAGGTAATATATTGCTCTCTTGAGTTAAAGAAATCTGATAGTGATGTCCAGGAATTGCTTCGTGTAAAAATAATGCTTCGTCAGCAAGTACATTATATTTTGTTGCATCAGGAATAGGAGCATAAAAAATCCCAGGTCTAGTTCCATCAAGTGATCCAGGATTGTACTCTGCACTTGCAGATGCTTCTCTGAAGGTTTCAGTTCTACGAACCTCAAAAGAAGTTTTTGGTTTTACATCAAATAGTTTCTCAATCTGCGGTTTCATCGTTTCATGAATCGCATTGAAGTTGTCTATTATTTGTTGAGGTTCAGTATATGGCATTAAGGCTTTATTCCCTCTCAAATCATTGAAGAATGATTTTATATCGCCATTAAAACCTACTTCTTTCTTCACTTTTTCCATTTCAGATAATATTCTTGCAACTTCTTTCAATCCAAGTTGATGAATCTCATCTGCAGTCATATTAGTAGTCGTATATGTTTTAATTTGATGCTTGTAATATCCTTCTCCGTTTGGAGTATCATCGATTCCGCTTGATATTCTCCCGGCATTCAAGTAATCAGTACTCATAAAAGCGTGTAGTTTTTTATAAGCAGGAACAATTTTGTTTTGAACCATATCTGTATAAGATGCAGTCAATTCTTTTTTCTCATCATCTGAAAACTCTTCAGGTAATTTTTTTATTGGCTGATAAAATAAATGTTCTTCAGTAGCACCAGTTAAAGAGGCAAGTTGAGGAATTACTTTTTTAATCAATGACTTTGGCAATACATGCCCTAATTCAATTCCTTCTTTCATTCTTTCTTCAGTACTGTTCATCCAATCTAAATAACTGTCAACTCGTTTTAACCAGTTATTATAATCTTCTACAGTTTTGAAAGGTTGCGCTCCAGATCCACTTGCTAGTTGACCGAACATTAAGTTCATTGTCCACATTTGATTGATAGGAGTAAGGTCTTCACGGAAATTCAATCTTTCTAAATTGATATCACAATCCCAAGTTAAAACGTCTTTACTCATTTTTTCTGAATCTGTTAAATCTACATCGTTGAATTTTGACAAACTGTTTTTCGTGTCTGAATAAAATGATTTTAGGCTGTCTTTAAACTCATCTGTTAAATCATTTGGTAATTGATCATTATATCTATTATCTCCTGCAAATGTTGCATTTAATGGAAATAATTTATAACTCTCTTCATTGTAATTTGAAAGCAACTCGTTAAAAGCTTCTGTAGTAGTTTTTTTTTCACCTTTTTCACAAGAAGTAAATGTAAGTGTCAGGACTAAACTGAATAAAAGTATTTTTTTCATTTTGATAAATTTGTGTTTTTACAAAAGTAAGTTTTTACTTTGGAATACTTGTTTTGAAGAATTGTTAAAAATTTTGAAATAATTTTAGAATTATATCTATTGTACTTCAGAATATTAAACGTAGTTCTAATTTTTTTGTCTGAAAATCTGTAAATATTTTCAATATAAGAATCTAAGATTGTAAATGTGTGCGGAATTTATATTTAGAAATTCAGAGGCTATATTTTTTGCCACATTTCTTTATTGCAGACTGTTTTATAGATAGTTAAATTAATGAGAATATAATTAATTGTATTATTTACATACTTAAGTTGTATCTTGATGGCTAAATCAATACTAACTATTATGAAAAAAAACATTAGATTATTTGCATTTTCAGCGTTTACGGCTTTAATCATTTCAGCCTGCGTAACAAAAGAAAAAGAAGAAGGCCTTGATATGGAAAAGGTTAAAACCGAAATTCAAGCAATGGAAGATGCCTATGCAGCAGGTGAAAAAGCGAAAGACGCTGATGCTGTGGCTGCCTATTATAGCGATGCTGCCATTAGTTATAGCCGAAACAGACAACCTATTATAGGTAAGGATGCAATCAGAGACAATATTGCAAATAATATTGCAAAAGATACAACTGAAAATTATAATGTATATAAAATTGTAGACCTATTTGCTGAAGGTAATTCTGCGGTTGAGATTGGTTCTTGGACCGAATTCGATTCTTCTGGTAACGAAATGGGGAATGGGAATTACATGTCCTATTTTCAGAAACAAGATGGAAAATATATATGTGTTCGAGATATGAGTACGACTACATCTCCTGTTAAGTCAGATATGTAATCTAAAAAAATATTCGAATGTACTGAAGAAATTTTTATGAGTTATATAAAAAAAACCGTTTCACTGAAAAAGTGAAACGGTTTTTAAGTATAAGATGCTGAAATTGTTTCAGCACGACGTTACTTACTACTATTTAATCAACTCATAACTACGCTTGATGAAGTTTGTCAACTCTTCACCATGTAAAAGGTTTTGAGATAACTTAGCAAGATCAAATGTTTGCTTGATTAAACGCTCTTGTTTTTTAGGAGTTTTTGTATTTAATATTTCTCCAATTAGTTCATTATTGGTATTTACAACCAAGTTATACATGTCAGGAAAATTACCCATTCCCATCATTCCGCCACCGCCACCAGACGCTTGCATTTCTTTCATACGACGCATAAATTCTGGTTGCGTAATTATAAAAGGATTGGCACTAGAATCCATGGCTTCAAGTTGGATTGAATACGTTTCTTTAGGGATATTAGATTCTAAAACAGTTTTTAAACTGGTTTGTTCGTCGTCAGAGAGCTTACTGATTTTTGTTTCATCTTTTTTAATCATATTATCAATATGATCACCGTCAACTCTCACAAATGATATGTTTTCTTTGCTTGATTCTAGTTTTTGAATCAAGTGAGAAATAATAGGAGAATCTAATAATAAGACTTCATACCCTTTATCTTTTGCATCTTGAATATAACTATGCTGTGCTTTCACATCAGAAGCATATAAGATGACAGTCTTTCCATCTTTGTCAGTTTGATTGTCTTTTATTTTTTCAATCAACTCATCATATATAAAAGCCTCACCATTTACAGTTGGATACAATGCAAACTTGTCAGCCTTTTCAAAGAATTTATCTTCTGATAACATCCCATACTCTATAATGATTTTAATATCTTCCCATTTCTCTTCAAATGCTTTTCTATCATTTTTAAATAGACTAGCTAATTTATCTGCCACTTTACGTGTGATGTAGCTAGAGATCTTTTTTACCGCTCCATCAGTCTGTAAATAACTACGAGATACATTCAATGGAATGTCTGGTGAATCAATTACTCCACGAAGCATTTGTAAGAAATCAGGAACAATTCCTTCCACATTATCAGTTACAAAAACTTGGTTTTGATATAACTGAATTCTGTCTTTCTGTGGATCAATATTCTTGCTAATCTTTGGAAAATATAAGATTCCAGTCAAGTTGAATGGGTAATCAACATTCAAGTGAATGTTAAATAAAGGCTCTTCAAATTGCATAGGATACAACTCACGATAAAAAGATTTATAATCTTCATCTTCAAGTTCACTAGGTTGTTTAGTCCAAGCTGGATTTGGGTTGTTGATGATATCGTCAACAGAAATCTTTTTTTGAGGTTCAGTTGTTTCTTTACCCTCTTTATCTTTAGTGGTTTCAGGTGTATGGCTTGGATCGTTTACTTCCTTTGTTCCAAATTTAATTGGAATAGGCATAAATTTATTATACTTAGTCAATAAACCTCTAATTTTTCCTTCGTCAAGAAATTCTTCAGAATCCTCAGAGATATGTAAAACGATTTCAGTTCCCTGTTCAGTTCTGTCAGTTTCTTCAAGTGTGTATTGTGGACTTCCATCACATTCCCATCGTACAGCTTGAGAACCTTCTTTAAAAGATTTAGTAAAAATCTCAACACGCTCTGCCACCATAAAGGCAGAATAGAATCCTAATCCAAAATGACCAATAATACCAGAGTCAGGAACTTTATCTTTATATTTTTCTACAAATTCTTCTGCTCCAGAAAAGGCTACTTGATTGATGTATTTTTCAACTTCTTCAGCATCCATACCTACTCCTTGGTCAATGATTCTGATTTCTTTTGCTTCTTTATCAACTTTAATTTCAATCATCGGACTTCCGATATCTCCTTTTATCTCACCAAGAGTAGAAAGGTGTTTCAGTTTTAAAGATGCATCCGTTGCATTTGATATTAATTCACGTAAAAAAATTTCATGATCCGAGTACAAGAATTTTTTAATTATTGGGAAAATATTTTCTGCTGTAACATTAATGTTTCCAGTTGCCATAATTATTTATGTTTTTTAATAGTTTTTATTTGATATACTAATAGTCAAAAAAAATGCCATATTTGTAAAGGTGACAAAGTGACATTTTTATTTTAAGGAAAGAGAATTTGTTTGCAACGATAAAAACCTGGTAGATTAATCCATAAGTTTATTTTGTCATTTAGATTTTAGTATTATATATCTTAGCAATTCATATTGATTATAAAAACGTTAATTATTTGTTTCTAGGAGAGAATAATATAATAGTTTTTTTCTTTTTAATTTTTTTAAAATGACACAATTAAAGTATGATTATGTAATTATTGGGAGTGGCTTTGGCGGCTCTGTTAGTGCATTGCGTCTTACTGAAAAAGGCTATAAAGTTCTTGTTATAGAAAAAGGGAAATGGTTTAAAGCTAAAGATTTTCCTAAAACTAACTGGAATTTAAAAAAATGGTTGTGGTTTCCACAAGTAGGTTTAAAAGGTTTCTTTAAAATGACTTTTTTAAATCATGTTACTGTACTTTCTGGAGTTGGAGTTGGTGGAGGTTCCTTAACCTATGCTAATACATTACCAATTCCAAAAGAAGAATTTTTTAAATCAGGAAGTTGGTCAAATCTTAATAATTGGAAAAGCCTTTTAGAGCCATTTTATGAAACAGCATATAAAATGCTGGGTGCAGAAACAAACCCAAAGTTAGATGCATCAGATTTAGCTATAAAGCAATTGGCTAAAGATATAGGTAAAGAAGATTATTTTGAAGCAACTAAAGTTGCGGTGTATTTTGGTGATGCAGGAAAAAGGGTAAAAGACCCATATTTTGAGGGAAAAGGACCGGATAGAACCGGTTGTATCCATTGTGGAGCTTGCATGACAGGTTGTAGATACAATTCAAAAAACACATTAGACAAAAATTATTTATATTTAGCGCAACAATTAGGCGCTGAAATTATTGCAGAAACAGAAGTAGTAAATGTATTTCCAATTGGCAAAGAAGATGGTTCTGAAGGTTATAAAATTAAATTTAAGGTAAAACTTGGTAAGAAATCTAAAGGAGAAGTTATTACAAAAGGTGTTGTTTTTTCTGGAGGAGTTATGGGAACGGTGCCATTATTATTAGAGTTAAAAGATAAAAGTTTACCAGATCTTTCAGATAGAGTAGGGAGTAATATTCGTACCAATAATGAATCATTACTGGTTTTAACTTCCACAGAAAAAAATCATAAAAATTATTCTAAAGGAATTGCAATAGGTTCTGTACTACATACTGATGAAAATAGTCATTTAGAACCTGTTCGTTATGGTGAAGGGTCTAGTTTTTTCAGAACATTGACAGTACCAACCATACATAATAAATTCGCATTGTTTAGGGTTTTAGGTGTTTTTGGGATTATTTTAAAACAACCTTTAATTTTTCTTAAAACGTTATTTGCAAAAAACTATGCTAAGCGTACAACAGTATTGCTCTTTATGCAAACTTTAGATAGTACCTTGCGTATGAAAAGAGGTAGGTTTACCAGAATGAAATCTGTTAAAGAAGAAGGAGAAGTACCTAACGCATTCATACCAGAAGCATTAACCTTAGGTAAAAAATTCGGTAAAATGATAAAAGCAATACCGTATGCTAATTTTACCGATGTATTATTAGGGAGTCCAACAACAGCACATATCTTAGGAGGTGCAGTTATGGGGAAAGACTCGAATCAAGGTGTTATCGATAAAAATTGCAATGTGTTTGGTTACAAAAATATGATGGTTTGTGATGGTTCTATGATTTCTGCAAATCCTGGAGTAAATCCATCATTATCAATTACAGCAATATCAGAATATGCAATGAGTAAAATTCCAAATAAAGAATTATAATATAAGAATCAACTAAATAGGAATAAAAATAATAATTAGAATTAGTGTTTTAGTTATACTAGCATTTTAAGTTATCAATGTTAACAATCTGACAAACCTATAAGTGCAAACGGTAAAATATTAAAAAAAGAACTGTGCAAACTATAAAATATGGAATCAATGAAAGATCTATTAGATTTAAATAGTCTAACGACTATTTTTGAAAAGCAAAAAAGTAATCAGTTTGCAGTTGCAAATCAGCCAATATCAGAAAGAAGAAGAAAACTAAAAGCGTTAAAAAAATCGGTAGAAGTTACTTTTAGAAGCGCAATACAAGATGCACTTTATAAAGATATGGGTAAGCCAAAGGCAGAAGTAGATTTAACAGAAATTTATCCTATAACTAGTGAAATTAAACATGCATTAAGTCATTTAAATTCTTGGACAAGCAAACAACGTGTTTCTACACCAATTGCTTTTATAGGTTCTACTTCTTCAATACAATATGAACCAAAAGGTGTTTGTTTAATTATTTCACCATGGAATTTTCCTGTAAACTTAACTATTGCACCTTTAGTAAGTGCAATTGCAGCTGGTAATACAGTAATAATAAAACCTTCTGAAATGACACCTCACATTTCAAAAGTGATGAAAGAATTAATTGCTTCCGTTTTTGAAGAAAAAGAAATCACATTAGTTGAAGGCGCTATACAGACATCAACAGATTTATTATCATTACCATTTAATCATATCTTTTTTACAGGTGCACCCGCAATTGGTAAAATTGTAATGTCTGCAGCAGCAAAAAATTTAACATCTGTTACTTTAGAATTAGGAGGTAAATCACCCACAATTATAGACGAAACAGCATCAATAAAAACAGCAGCTAAAAGAATTTCTTTAGGTAAATTTGTCAATGCTGGTCAAGTTTGTATTGCTCCAGATTATATTTATGTTCATAAAAGTAAACAAGAAGAACTGGTAAATGAATTTACAAAAATAATTAAATCTTTTTATGGAGATAATGCAAATAAATCTGAAAGTTACACCTGTATTGTTAATGAATCTCACAAAGGTAGAGTTGCAAGTATGATAGAAAACGCAAAAGAACAAGGGGCAACAGTTTCTTTCGGTGGTCGCGTTGATGAAAATTCTAATTCAATTGAACCTACTATTTTAACCAATGTTAAAATGAGTTCTAAGGTAATGCAAGAAGAAATTTTCGGGCCAATTTTACCGATTATACCTTATGAAAATATAGAAGAGGTCATAAATACAATAAACTCAAAAGATAAACCACTAGCACTTTATATATACAGTAAAAAAACTAAAAACGTAAATCATATATTAAAGAATACTAGAGCAGGAGGCTCATGTATAAATACGAATTCGGTTCATTTCTTTAATAATAATTTGCCTTTTGGAGGCTCTAATACTAGTGGTATTGGGAAATCACATGGTTTCTTTGGTTTTCAAGAATTTTCGAATGCTAGAGGTGTTCTAAAACAACATATACCTGGAGCTTTAGAAATGTTAATGCCACCATATACTAATTTTAAAGAGAGAATTATTAATCTAACAATTAAATGGTTTTAAATTATTGAAGCAGAACAAATAAGTAAGGTAGTTTTAACAATTTTTTTATTAGTTTTAGGTATTTTGGAAGCAATAGGTGGTTTGTATTTTAATAATGATAAATGATTAAAAAATGATTATGCTATAGAAAGTTCTAAAAATAATGTTACTAAGTTTTATAAAACACTATCTTATAAATTATATATCTAAAGGTATTAAATTATTACTATTTTTACAATCTATAAATATACAATTAGCAAAAATATATCATAAATACTATGTATAATTCAAAAATAACAGGACTTGGGTATTATGTTCCAGAAAATGTTGTGACCAACAATGATTTAAAAGAATTCATGGATACTTCTGATGAATGGATTCAAGAAAGAACAGGAATTAAGGAAAGAAGATGGATAGATCCGAAAACTGGAGACACGACCTCTGTAATGGGTGTAAAAGCAGCTAAAATAGCTATTGAACGTTCTGGATTGACCAAAGATGATATTGATTTTATCGTGTTTGCAACCTTAAGTCCAGACATGTATTTTCCTGGGGGCGGAGTTCAAGTCCAAGACATGCTTGATATGCCAACCATTGGTGCTTTAGACGTAAGAAATCAATGTTCAGGTTTTATTTATGCAATGTCAGTTGCGGATCAATTTATTAAAACGGGAATGTATAAAAACATTCTAGTAATTGGTGCAGAAAATCATTCAGGAGGATTGGAACGATCCACTAGAGGTAGAAATGTTACTGTAATTTTTGGAGATGGAGCAGGAGCTGCAGTATTGTCTAGAAGTGAAGAAAAAGGAAAAGGTATATTATCTTCTCATCTTCATTCAGAAGGTAAACATGCTAAAGAACTCGTATTAGAAGGTCCTTCTACTGGACATTGGGTGCCAGAAATTTTAGAAAAAAATGATCCTAATGATGTTTCTTACTATCCATATATGAATGGACAGTTTGTTTTTAAACATGCAATAGGTCGTTTCTCAGAGGCTATTATGGAAGGGTTAGAAGCCAATAATCTACAGAAAAGTGATATTGACATGTTGATTCCACATCAAGCGAATTTACGTATTGCGCAATTTATCCAAAAGAAATTCCAATTAAGTGATGAGAAAGTATACAATAATATCATGAAGTATGGGAATACAACGGCTGCTTCAGTTATTATTGCATTAACAGAGGCTTGGGAAAAGGGTAAAATAAAAGATAATGATTTAGTAGTATTAGCAGCTTTTGGAAGTGGATTTACTTGGGGAAGTGTGATTATTCGCTGGTAATTTTATTAATAATATATAAAATTAAAATCCAAGTCTTGAGACCTGGATTTTTTTTGTGCAGAAAACTTATATTCTCAAAAAAGAAAACAACATCATCTTGAGAATATTCAATAATTATACTTTATAAAATCAAGAAATAAGTTTCTTGTTGTCAATACTCAAAAACAGTGATTTTTATATCTAACGGAAAACCTGAGGTACTAAAAAGATAAAAGCCTTCAAATTGCTTCGAAGGCTTTCTATTAAATAATTTAAAGAACCCCAAATACTCTAAATCATTCAATTTCTTTGTTAATAACAATAATGGATTAATACATTATCGTTATTACATATCAAATATACTAAAGAATAAAATTCATTATAAATTTTTTAAGTAAAACAACTTAATATCACGGAAAACCATTAGAAGGAAATAATTGTGTTTTAGTCAAAAAAAAGAGGCTATACAACTAGTATATAACCTCTTAATCAACCTAACTAACTATTTTCTTTATAAGAAACCTCCGCCTCCTTGTTTTTCATTGTTATCTCTGTTTTTTCTACTTAAAGCTTTATTTTTTCCTGAACCAAATCGGTACATAAAGCCTAAATAAGCAGTCCTGCTTTCCCAATTGAATTGCCCTGTTGATGGATAAGGATTTTCAGATTTAAATGCAAATTTCATTGTTTTGAAAATATCGTTTGCACGTAAACTAAACGTTCCTTTTCCTTTTAAAACATTTAAACTAGCTCCAGTATTTATCATCCACATTGGTTCAACTTCAAATTGGATACTTCTTCCGCCACCACGATACATAGTGAATAATTGAAGTCTTAAATTTTTTGATACAGTAAAACTATTGCTTAAACGTGCATTGAACGCATTATTAGTTATTTCAAGATCATTTCCATTGGCAGTTCCAGATTCTTTTTGAACATATAAATCTACACTTGCATTGGCTCTCCACCATTTAGCAAATTTATAGTTTGAAGAAAATTCAACACCATATCTATTATTACTATCTGTATTAAAGAAAGAAAGTAAAACCTTGTCGTTATCAAGAGGGTCAATATTTAAAATTCTAGTAATATTATCATTTACTCTTCTATAAAATGTCCCAAAAGTTATAGATCCATTATTAATTTGTCTTGAATAATTAAATTCAAATGAATTTGTGAATTGAGGATTTAATTCAGGGTTACCAACAGATGTGATTCTTGGAGTGCTCCATTCTCTAATTGGGTTTACTTGTCCTATAGATGGTCTATCTACCCTATGACTATAACTCACTTGAAATTGATTTTTTTCGCTAGGATTATATGTGAAAAATGCAGAAGGATATATTGAGAATATCTTGTCAGTAACAATTTGATTTTCTGTCCCTTTTTCAAATGCTCCATCAACTTCGTATTGCTCAAATCTTGCACCAACTTGAAGTGTTATTTTGTCAAATTTATGTCCGTACGTAGCATAAGCTGAATAGATATCTCTATTGTATTCAAATGCTGAATTAGGTGATTGTCTTTCAATAAAGCCACCATTTCCATCAGGAGCAAATTCAGATTGATTAGTTACATTAAAATTTTCGGATTGATTTGTTCTTATTTCAGCTCCCAATTCTAATTTTCCATTTTTTGAAACAGGATTTGTATAGTCAATATTGAACAAGTGATTCGTTCGAGAATTAATAATACCATTCGTGTAATTGTTGAATAGATCAGTCAGGTCAACAAGATCGCTATTCTCTGCATCTTCAGGGCTATGAGAATCTGAATAATTATATTCGAATTCTAGGTTGTGACCTTCTTTAGTAAATTCTGTTTTGTAGTTGATATTATATGTTTGGCTATCACTTTCACTATCAGAATAATTAAAACTATCAGCAGCTAAAATTCCATCATCAGAAATTCTAGCAGAACCATCAGTAATATTGTCTGATATGTTTTGAATTGTATAAACTGACAATGTATTTTTTTTATTTAAATAAATATCAGCACCAAACTTTAATAGGTGAGAAGTTCTATCATCATCAAAATTAAATTCTTGTAATGAATTATTGTCAGACCTTCTCACATTTCCAAAATTGTCACTTTTCCCAGCATTGTAACCATAATTAGTATAGAAATTCACTTTCCCAGTTTTATAATTCATATCCAATGAACCATTGAAACGAGTATTTTCTCCTTGTGTAATTCCTGTATTAATACTTCCGTTAAACCCTTGATTGGCATTCTTGTGAAGAATGATATTGATCATTCCACTCATTCCTTCAGGATTATATTTTGCTGAAGGATTGGTAATTAATTCCACTTGTTTTATTGATGTAGAAGGAATTTGTTTTAATAATTGTGCTGCACTGATATTGGTAGGTTTTCCATCCACAAGAACACGTACATTCTCGTTTCCTCGTAAACTGATTCCTCCAGTCTGTGAATCTACATTTACAGAAGGAACATTATTCAATAGTTCAGAAGCAGTGGTTCCCGCGGAAGTTAAATCTTTCCCTACGTTGATGACTTTTCTGTCAATCTTCTGAACAATAGTTGAGGTTTCACCTATAACGGTTATTTCATCAAGTTGTGCTGCATCAATAGTCAATCCAATTGTTCCGAAGTTTTGCTTGGATGATTCTTTCGTTAATAATGTTTTTTTAAGTTCTGTTTTATAGCCGATAAATTGAACTTCAACTTGATGTTCTCCAAGTGGAATTTGATTTATTTCAAATTGTCCATTGCCATCAGTAATTCCACCTGTTATGATATCGTTTGCAGTATTTTTTATTACAATGCTTACATATGGAAGAGCTTCTTGGTTACTTGCATCAACAACTTTTCCAGTGATTATTCCATTTTTTGGAGGTTGTGAAAATGCAGTTATGCATGTGAAGATCATAAAAATTGTTAATATATTTTTCATGCTTTTTATTTTGTTAGTTTTTAACATATGATGATAAGACTGTCATGAAAAAAATCTGTTACATTTTTTAACACAGTTTAACATTGCTTTAACAAAAGCAAGAAAAATAAAATTTATAAGGCGATGAAACTAAGGGATTATGAAAGTTTTCCCTTCTTTGGCTAAATGAGTATTTGAAAAAATAGTTGAAGCTTCTTTTTTAAATTCATTCAGATCTTCATATCTGCTAGAATAATGACCAAGGATTAACTTGCCTACATTGGCAAGTAGAGCAATTTGTGCAGCTTGTTTCGCAGTGCTGTGTTTGGTAGATTTTGCCAAGTCTTCTCTGTCATCTAAAAAAGTAGATTCATGGTATAATAAGTCAGAATTTTCAATGATTTTAGCAATTTCAGGCTTGAAGGCTGTATCACTGCAATACGCATAACTCAATGGTTTATGAGGATCATGAGTTAGTGAATCATTAGAAATAATAGAGTCGTTATTAAGAACGAAATTTTTTCCATTTTTCAAATTTTGATAATCACATATTTCAATTTCTTGATGTTTTTTTACTGCATTCATATTGAGTTTTCGATCCCCTATTTTTTCTTTAAATAAAAACCCGTTGGTATAGATTCGATGCTTGAGTGGTATCGTGTATACTTTTACTTTTTTATCTTCATATATTAATTCACTCTCTTTTGAGTCAAGTTCATGAAACTCTATAGGATAATTGGCATATGATTTGGAAAGTTTCAATTGTACACAAATAAATTCTTTAATTCCTACAGGACCATAAACGTGTAATTCAGTTTCTCTGTTTAGTAACCGAAAAGTTGAAATAAGACCTATCAGTCCAAACACATGATCACCATGTAAATGTGAAATGAAAATATGTTTTATTTTTGAAAATTTTACTTTGTATTTTCTCAATCGAACTTGTGTCCCTTCTCCGCAATCTATAAGAAATGCATGGTTTTTTATTTCTAGAAGTTGTGAAGTTGTATGAGTAGTTGCGCTTGGTATAGCACTATGGCAGCCTAAAATTGTTAATTTCAAACTCATTTAATAACCAGCCTTTTAGAGGTGATTCCTGAGTCAGATTGTATAGAGTAAATATACATTCCAGTATCAAGATTATTTTTATAAAAAAAGATGGATTTATTCCCTCTTTTTGAAACAAATTCTTGTTGAAATACTGTCTTTCCTAATAAGTTTTTCACTGTCAAAATTACATTTTGATCAACAGAAGAGTAGAAAGAGATTTTAGTATGATTTATAAGCGGATTAGGAGATGCAGAAACATTTTTAATAGTTTTTTCAATATAAGAATTGTGACTTCTTATTTGATTTTGCTGGGCAAAAACAAAAGAAGACAATAATAGGGTTGCTATTAAAAGTAGTTTTTTCATCAATAAGCGTAAAAATTTATTTTAAAAACCCATTAAATCTCGTTCTATAATGTCCATTTCAAGAATATCTATTGCTTCTGTTAAAGTCGGAACGATATTAATTTCATCTGGAATGTCATCAATATCAATTCCATTAACTATTACTACAAATGATGTGCCATTTTCACGTTTTTCATTTGCTATATCCAAAAATAACTGAATTTCTTTTATTGAAATGTTAATTTTATCAGAAAAATGAATTAATAAATGTTGGTTTTTTAAAGAATTAAATTTACGTTGGAAGTTTTGAAAGAATTTTTCAAAATTATCTTCGTCGGGAATAAGTAATGAATAATTATCTTTTTTTTCAATAAGCATTTTTTTATCTTTTTATTTGTTGTGCCAATAAATAGATGACTGCCATTCGAATTGCAACGCCATTTTCAACTTGATTCAATATAATCGATTGTTCTGCATCAGCAACATCACTTGTAATTTCAACACCTCTATTAATAGGCCCTGGATGCATGATTACAATTTTCTTACCAAGTGAGTCCAAAATAGATTTATTTATTCCAAATAGTTGTGTATATTCTCTAATAGAAGGAAAGTATTGAACATCCATTCTTTCATTTTGAACACGCAATATATTAGCAACATCACACCATTCTAATGCCTTATTAATATCAGTCTCTACAGTAACTCCAAGACTTGTTATGTGTTTTGGGATAAGTGTTGTCGGTCCACATATTTTTACTTCTGCACCTTGTAATTTCAAAGCGAATATATTAGAAAGAGCAACTCTTGAGTGTAAAATATCACCAACTATCACTACTTTTTTTCCTTTAACGCTTCCTAGTTTTTCACGAATCGAGTAGGAGTCCAATAAAGCTTGAGTCGGATGTTCATGTGTTCCGTCTCCAGCATTGATAATTTTAGCATTTACATGTTGAGATAGAAATACTCCTGCTCCAACATTGGGATGTCGCATCACAATAATATCCACTTTCATAGATAGAATATTGTTGACCGTATCGATTAAGGTTTCTCCTTTTTTTACAGATGATTGTCCTGCAGAAAAATTAATAATATCAGCAGACAATCTTTTTTCTGCTAATTCAAATGAGAGTTTGGTTCTAGTACTATTTTCAAAAAATAAATTGGCAATTGTAATATCTCTAAGTGAAGGGACTTTTTTTATAGGACGATTTAAGACTTCTTTAAAATGATCGGCAGTTTGAAAAATTAAATCAATATCATTCTTGTTGAGGTATTTTATCCCAAGTAGGTGTTCAACACTTAATGGATTCATTTTAATCATTTTTTATAAGATAAATTGCGTCTTTTCCATCTTTTTCTTTCCAATTCACAACGACTTTTTCGTTGTTTATTACGTCAATCTGTCTTCCTAGATAATCAGGTTGAATAGGTAAATCTCTACTGAAACGACGATCAATCAGTACTAAAAGTTCAATTTTATTAGGTCTTCCGAATGATTGTATGGCAGATAGTCCTGCTCTGATACTGCGGCCTGAAAAAAGAACATCATCAATAAAAACTGCTTTTTTTCCTTCGATTGCGAAATCTATTTGAGTAGAATTGGCCTCAAGAGGTTCGTCTCTTCGTCTGAAATCATCTCGGTAGAAAGTAATATCTAAAGCACCTGAATTAATATCTTTTATTCCGTAATCATTTTTTAAAATGGCAGTAAGTCTTTCAGCAAGAAACACCCCTCTAGGCTGTAAACCAATCAATACGGTGTTAGAAAAGTCATTATGATTTTCGATTAACTGACAAGCCAATCGATGTAATATGATGTGAATTTCGGTTGAATTTAAGATCTTTTTTTGACTCATAAATTGTGTACACAACGCAGTTTGTGTTGCAAATATACACTAATTGTTAATTAAATTGTTAAAAACAATTAACCTATTTTCTGATTTCAGCATATTCTTACAGTACTTTTAAACTGTAGGGGAAAAGTGTATATGAACATAAACTTCAATCAGAATAATATGGTGTCGCTTTCAAAATTTGAATCAATGTTAAAGACTAATAATGTCTATTTCTTCGATTCGACAGAGTTTGAGGAAATTATTCAGCACTACCTTGATAGTGGTCGTCAGACGCTTGCATATAAAGCAATAAGTTTAGGATTAGAACAACATCCAGCATCAGTAAGTTTAAAAATACTGCTTGCTGAATTGTTTATTTATGAAGATAAATTTGATGAAGCAGATCTTATATTAACAGCTTTACATGCAATTGAGCCTACTAATGAGGAGGTGTATATTCAGAAAGCAAATATGTTTTCTAAAAAAGATGAACATCAAAGTGCAATTGATTCGCTTAAAATAGCCTTAGTATATACTGATGATAAAGTAGATGTGTTGTCAATGATAGGTATGGAATATTTATATCTTGATAAGTTTGATGATGCTCGATTAAGTTTTGCTAAATGTCTAGATGTAGATTTTGAAGATTATTCTTCATTATATAATGTTATCTATTGTTTCGATATGCAGAATAGGCATAAAGATGCGGTTTTATACCTAAAAAAAATAATTGATAAAGATCCATACTCAGAAGTTGCTTGGCATCAATTGGGTCGTCAACATTATATTTTGGAAGAGCATAATGAGGCGTTAAGAGCATTTGATTTTGCAATTGTAATTGATGAATTGTTCGTAGGAGCTTATCTTGAAAAAGCAAAAACGCTTGAGCAACTTAACTCATATGAAGAAGCAATAGATAATTATTTAGTTACTAATGAGTTGGAAGATCCAACTGCCTTTTCATACTATAGAATAGGTGAATGTTATAAGAAACTTGATAAAAACAAACTTTCAATTAAATATTATAAAAAAACAGTGAAAGAAGATCCTTTATTAGATAAAGGATGGATTGCATTAACCAACTCATATTGTTTAGAAAAAAATTATCCAAAAGCGCTGTATTATATCAATAAGGCCTTGTCAATTGATGAGTCAAATACATTGTATTGGAGGAGGTATGCTGAGATCAATTTAAAGCTAGACTTTTTTGAAGAAGTTGCCAAGGCATTTTATAATTGCATTAAATATGGAGATTCCAACTTAGATATATTCATAGGTCTTGCGGATGTGCTGAATTTTATTGGTGAGTTTCAAGAGGCTGCAGATGTGTTGATTAAGGCGAAAAAATTGCACCCTAATAATGCTGAAATAATCTATCGTATAAGTTGTATTTATTATATCCTAGGAGAAGATGAAAAGGCAGAAAAATCATTGAGAAAAGGATTAAAAATTGACTTCGAATACAAGGAAATAATTAAAGAATTGTTTCCAGTAGTTTTTGAACTACATGCCGTTGCAGCAATAGTTTCTGAATATAATAACGCCTAGTTTATTACTACTTTATCTTATTAAACTGTATTTTCTTTATTTAGAAATAGTACATTTGTAAAAACAAGGAAATTAAATGCAGGAAAGGAAAATCAAGGATTATTTTGTCATTATGTTAAAGGGATTAGCAATGGGAGCGGCAGATGTAGTTCCTGGAGTTTCTGGAGGTACAATTGCTTTTATTTCTGGGATTTATGAGGAATTGTTAACTTCGATTAGTTCATTAAGTTTCAAGTCTTTAAAAATATTAAAATCAGAAGGTGTAAAAAGTTTTTGGAAAGCCATAAACGGAAATTTTTTAATATCACTTGTTGTTGGAATTGGAATTAGTATTTTATCATTAGTAAAATTGATTTCATGGTTGTTAGATACTAAACCTATTTTGGTATGGTCATTTTTCTTTGGACTCGTTTTAGCAAGTATACTCTATATTGGAAAGCAAATAGTTCAGTGGAAATTTCTCACCTTTTTTTTACTAGTTTTAAGTGCTTTTATAGCATATTGGATTACAACATTAGAGCCATTAGTATCAGCAGAAACATCACCAATTTATTTATTTTTTGCAGGCGCATTAGCAATTTGTGCGATGATATTGCCCGGAATTTCAGGTGCTTTTATATTGGTGCTTCTTGGTGCTTATAAATCAGCTTTAGAAGCCGTTGATAATAAAGATATTAAATTAATTGCTATCATTGGAGCGGGAGCAATTGTTGGGTTATTAACTTTTTCAAGAATATTGAAATGGTTGTTTGCCCATTATAAAAATATGACTTTGGCAATATTGACTGGATTTGTCTTAGGGTCTTTAAATAAAATTTGGCCTTGGAAAGAAACTTTAACTTGGCGAATGAATTCTCAAGGTCTTCAAGTACCAGTAAATGAGCAGAGTGTTTCTCCATTTACATTTGAAGGAGATCCTCAATTATTATATGCAGTAATACTAGCAATAATAGGGTTTTTTAGCATATTTTTTTTAGAGAAAATGGCCGTAAAGAATGAGTAAAAAACGTAGTTTTATAGACAATACACTACTCTTTTTTAAAGGGTTATCTATGGGTGCTGCAAATAAAGTTCCAGGAGTTTCTGGGGGAACCGTTGCATTTGTTTTAGATTTCTATGAAGAACTGATTTATTCATTTCAAAAAATAAATACGAAGGCATTTAAATTATTTTTTAACGGTAGATTTAAGGCGTTTTTTAATTATGTTAATGCTCCCTTTTTACTACTTGTAATGGGCGGAAGTATGTTCAGCTATTTTAGTATTTCTATATTGTTGGATTATTTAATTCGGAATTATGAACTCTATGTATGGAGCGCATTTTTTGGAATGATTATCGGATCGATTTATTATATAGGTAAAGGTTTTAAATGGTCTAAAACAAATGTGTTATTTACATTAATCGGTGTTGTGATTGGGATATCAATAAGTCTAATGAGCCCTGCTAAAGAAAATACAAATTTATGGTTTGTATTTTTCTGTGGAATCGTTGGTGTTTCTGGTATGACTTTGCCTGGACTTTCAGGATCTTTTATACTTATTCTATTAGGGAATTATGTATTATTATTGGTAGATTCTGTAACGATGCTGTACAAAACTGTTGTTGATATTTTTTCTTGGAATTGGGATTTCTTACAAGATCAAGTTCGTATTAAATATTTAAAAATAATTATAATTTTTACTGGAGGATCTGCATTTGGACTGGTCGTGACATCTCATATTTTAGGATATGTTTTAAAAAAATGGAATCATATAGTTACTGCAGTTATTATTGGTTTTATTACTGGTTCTTTAGGAATTGTATGGCCCTGGAAAAAGGAGGTATTTAAGTCTGAAAATGGAGCCTTTTTGAAAGATTTTAATGGAGATAGAATTTTAGAAAATTACCAGCGATATTTTCCTGATTATCATCTAAAAGAAACATGGATTGCGATACTGTTTATCATCATAGGTTTTGGATTGCTGTTGCTGTTGGATATGTATTCTAAACGTCAAAATAAATTAGATTAAATGAGTAACCGTAAAAAATATGGGTTGGTAGGTAAAGATATATCTTATTCTTTTTCACGTGATTATTTTACTAAAAAATTTATAGAATTAAATTTAAAGGAACACTCTTATCGGAATTTTGATATTCCTGAAATTGAAGAATTTCCATTTTTATTGTATCAAAAAGAGGATGATTACCAAGGATTGAATGTAACGATTCCATATAAGGAATCTATAATGAAGTACTTGTCTGAAATTGATGAAGTCGCAGAAAAAATTGGAGCCGTCAATACCATTAAGATTACTGAAGACAATGAGTTAATAGGTCATAATACGGATGCTTATGGATTTGAAAAATCTTTGGTAAAATTGTTGGAGAGCCATCATAAACAAGCATTGATTCTTGGTACAGGAGGAGCGTCAAAAGCTGTAGCATATGTTCTTGAGAAATTAAATATCGAATATAAATTTGTTTCGAGATCTCCTAATGCGGACCAACTCACTTATGATTCTTTAAATGAAACTATTTTAAATGAGTCTCATTTAATTATTAATTGTACTCCATTAGGGACCTTTCCAAATATTGAATTAACTCCCGACATTCCATATAGTTATTTGACAAAAAAGCATTTATTATATGATTTAATTTATAATCCCGAAGAAACTATTTTTCTTAAGCAAGGTAGAGATAAAGGGGCTATGATTAAAAATGGTTCTGAAATGCTGAAATTACAAGCTGAAAAGTCATGGGAAATATGGAATGCGTCGTCTCAATAGATTAATTACGCAACTTTTTACTTAAATTTGTATCTATATATTACAAAGTACTAACTTATGATTGATTGTAAGTTTTTATTTTTTTGATTGACTAATTATTACGGACCCTTAAACATTATTAAAAATGTTAGACGCTAAAAACGAAAACCTTCAGAACTCTGAGGAAAAAGCAGAAAAAATTGAAGCATCAACTCCCTTGATAGTTGAAAAAGAGAAGACTGAAGAAAAAGTAGAAAAAATTGAATCATCAATTTCCTTGCCTGCTCAAAAAGAAAAGTCTGATGAAGACACTATTTCTCAAGAAGCAGTTATTGAAGAAATAGATAATCAAATAGCTCATGCTTCAGAAGGTGAACATAATGATGAAGAAGTAGCTGTTAATTATGATGAATTAGATTTAGAGCCTTTAGTGCAAGAGTTAAAAAAACTTATAGAGGATCAACCCATCCAAAAAATTAATGATCAAGTTAATAGAATTAAAAATTCATTTAACAAGAAGTTTTCAACTTTACTTGCTGAGAAGAAGTCAGCATTTCTTGCAGAAGGAGGAGAGAGCATAGATTTTAAATATTCCAATCCAATAAAAGTCGAGTATAATGATTTAATGAAAGATTTTAAGGATAAGCGTTCAGGTTATTATAAAAACTTAGACGTTCAACTGAATAATAATCTCGAATTAAAATTAAGTATTATTGATCAATTGAAAGAATTGATTCAAAATGGAGATGCTAAGACAATGTATAGTCAGTTTCGTGAGATTCAAGATAGATGGAAGTCTATTGGGCCTATTTCTAGAGATAAATACAATAATACTTGGAGGACATATCATCATCATGTAGAACGTTTTTATGACTTACTACATTTAAGTAACGATTTAAGAGATCTTGATTTTAAACATAATCTTGAAGAAAAATTAAAACTTGTCACTAGAGCGGAAGAACTTGCTGAACATTATGATATCAATTATGCCTTTAAGCAATTGCAGTTGCTGCATAAAATGTGGAAAGAAGAAGTAGGACCAGTTTCTAAAGATTTTCGTGAAAAAATATGGAACGATTTCAGTGCAGCTACTAAAAAAATTCATGATAAACGTCATGATAATTTTAGGAGCATGAAGAGCAAGTATCAAGAGAATATTGCTAATAAGATTGAGATTGTTGAACTTATAAAGAGTGTTGATACTAGTAAAAACAGCTCTCATAGTGACTGGCAAAAGAGTATGAAAATTGTTGATGAATTGCGAGATCTATTTTTTAAAGTAGGAAATGTTCCAAAATCTGAAAGTGAACCTATCTGGCAAAGTTTTAAAGAGGCGACTAGAGAATTCAATCAAAATAAGAATGATTTCTATAAAAAATCAAAGGGAGAGCAGAGTGGTAATTTGGAGAAAAAATTAAAACTTATTGAAAAGGCAGACTCTTTAAAAGATAGTGACGATTGGGAAAATGTGACGGAAACTATGAAGAGTATTCAGTCAGATTGGAAAAAAATAGGGCACGTTCCTAGAAAGCATTCTGATAAAATATGGAATCAGTTTAAAAGTGCCTGTAACCATTATTTTGACAGATATCATGAATTTAAAGATGTAGGAAGTAAAGAGGAGCAAGAAGTGTTTACTAAGAAGAAGGAATTGCTAGAATTTATAAAAGAGAATACATCGGCAGATGATAGTAAATTTGATTTAGATACAATTAAAGGTTATATTGAACAATGGCGTGGTCTTGGAAATGTACCTCTTAATTTAAGACATATTGAGTCTAAGTTTTCAAAAGTTCTTGACAAACTTTTTTCTTTATTATCTATTGATCCTAAAGAAAAAGAGATGATCAAGTTTGAAAATCAAATGGAAGGTTTAGTTGCTCAGAATAATGTACGAAAACTAGATGGAGAGCAAATACAGATTAGAAAAAAGATAGATGAATCAGTGCGAGAGATTCAACAATTGGAAAATAATATTAGTTTTTTCTCTAATGCTAAATCTGACAATCCTTTATTAAAGGGTGTCCTGAAAAATATAAGTGATCATAAAGAAAATTTAGAGGTGCTTAAAGGCAAGTTGAATATCTTAAAGAAGTTAAATTACTAAAATAAAAAACTCTCAAATTATTTGAGAGTTTTTTATTTTATTGAACTTTAAGATAAGTGATAATGTCGATTTTCACTTCTGACCATGTTTTACTGATTCCATCTGCGCCTTTATGCAAGTCAAAACATGCAATATTTAAGCTTTCAAGTGCTGCTTGAGCATTCCAATCTTCAACATTTAAAACACCTGTAAATGATGCCATTTTCCCATTTAAAGTATATTTTACAGGAAAAGACTTCGTAATATTGTTCATCTTTATTGTTGCGATTCCTTCAGCATCAGAAGTAAGTTCTATATTTCCTGAAAGAAGTTCTGTGTTATCCATCACTCCGAAAAAAAGTTTCATAATTTTAGAATCTCTATCTTCATTATTGGTAAAAAGACTTGAAATAGGAATAGAAAATTCAGTTCCGTTTAGAGCTTCTCTAGGAGTAATACTTTTTTTAATATTGTTAAAGTTTACCTTAGTAAATTGACCTTCAACACCTATTTTTTCTGTTGTTTTATAAGCGGTAAAACTTATTTTAGTAGTACGAGGTTCCACTGAATATGATTTTTCAGTGCTGCTATTTCCTTCTTTTTTTATATCTGTCTTACAAGATATAGTCGTTATGCTTAATAGAGCAAGTGCTGTAATCAGGGTTATCTTTTTCATCTTTTTAACGTTTACTTATTTTTGGGTTTTAAATATTTCTTTACCAATTTTATATATTCTTTCTTGGCATCTTCTTCAGACAAATGGCCTAATTGAAACCATGCATTTAATTTAAAAGCATTTCTTAAATCTTCATTGCCATTATTAGATTGATAATAGTTGTTTCCTTTAGTAGCTTGCTTGTAATATGCATAGAATTGTAGCATTACGTCAGGAGGAAGTTTATCTTTAGTTTCTGAAGCAAGTTTATATGCTTGATCGAACTTAGTGTTTAGTTTTTTTTTCATTAGAATAATTACTACTCAAAGTTATGAAAAAGAAATTATAAAAATGCAATTACTTGTTGACCTCCTTTTACTTTTTGATTTAATACAACATTAATCTTTGCATCAAGCGGAAGAAATAAATCAACTCTAGAACCAAATTTTATAAAACCTGCGTCAGTACCTTGCTCAACAATTTCATCAACTATTGCATAGTTCACAATCCTTCTAGCCATTGCTCCAGCAATCTGACGGTACAAAATTTTACCTATAGTTTTATTTTCAATAACATTAGTCGTACGCTCATTTTCTTCTGAAGCCTTGGGATGCCAAGCCACTAAATATTTTCCTGGATGGTATTTGCTAAAAACTACTTTTCCACTTATAGGGTATCGTGTAACGTGGACATTTAATGGTGACATAAAAATAGAGACTTGTAATCTCTTGTCCTTAAAAAATTCAGGCTCATATACTTCTTCTATCACAACAACTTTACCATCAACAGGTGAAATGACATTATTTTCATTAAGATCAGTTGCTCTTTTTGGGTTTCTGAAAAATTGTAAGATTAAGATAAATAACCCTATGAAAACCATAGATATACTTTTTCGTAACCATACAATT
This sequence comes from Flavobacteriaceae bacterium, assembly GCA_034111625.1. Lineage (GTDB taxonomy): Bacteria > Bacteroidota > Bacteroidia > Flavobacteriales > Flavobacteriaceae > Urechidicola. Next base: position 63,905 of record JAWUWX010000007.1, read on the forward strand.
TCTATCAATCTATCAATAGCCAAAATTGAAATTAATAGAAGTAGAACTGCTATTAAAATGATTTTATAACCTTCTTTATGGAACATATTTATACGATTTGTAAATAAATAAAAATAAATGGAGCAGCAAAGATAACACTATCAAAACGATCTAAAAAGCCTCCATGGCCAGGAATTAAATTACTACTGTCTTTTATTCCTCCTTGACGCTTAAACATTGATTCAATTAAATCTCCTAAAACTCCAAAAACACTTACCAGTGCTGCTAATACAATCCATTGAGTAAGTGAAAGTGTTGTAAAATATTGCGCAATAAAATAACTCATAACGAAACAAGCGACCATACCTCCAATAAATCCTTCAACTGTTTTGTTTGGCGAAATACGCTCTAATAGTTTTATTTTGCCAAAGTTCTTTCCAATTAAATAAGCGAATGAATCATTAGTCCATATCAATATAAAAACACCTAAGATCGTATTCTTAGCATAAGAATCATCAGCGTTTATAAATGGAATCTGAACCATTAATACAAATGGAACTATAATATAAATTACACTTAGAAATATTTTTCCAAGATGGCTTACAATCTCTTCTTTTTTTGCTAATAAAATCCAGCCGAATGAGCAGAATATAGTTAGAAATAAAAGGACGCCAGCATATTGAAATATGACCTTAGAAGGCACATCCTCAACACTTAAGATATTGCCAAATATATAGGTTAAAATCCCGATGATGTATGGGAATACACTTTTTAACTGAATCATTTTCATGAATTCATACAAACACAACAACATCATAACAAAAAAAAGTGCTAAAAAGCTAATCTTGCTATATAAAATTGAACTTATAAGGAAAAAAATATATACGACACCTGAAACTATTCGAGTAAAAAAATTATTCATTTTTATAAATCTTCTAATAGAAGCAAATATAGGTTTTTAGAATTATTAGTACCATAATTCAAGAAGTTTTCGTCGATATTGGAGTGAGTTGTATAATTTTTTATAGGGCTTATGTTTGTAGGTAAATCTTTGCCAGAATATTTAACCTTTATACCCGTTAAACTTTCTCCCATATTTTTCACAATCTGACTTGTGGTAGCCAATACTATAAAATCATTCGTAAGAGTTGAAACTCGCTTTTCTTTGATTTGATTTGATGAAAACAATAAACTTCCATTTTCAGAAATTAAATACTCGCAAGTTGTGAATAAAGGAGTGTTAGTGTTAAATTTAGATTCAGTTTTTATATTAATTGAAGCAATATATGTGTGTAAATCTTTATTATTAAATGTTAACGAATCCCAATTGTTTTCTTCAATAATGTTTAGAAGATTCTTAGTCACATCTTCTTTTTTTAAACAGTACAAGAACTTTCCGCCTCGCTTGATAAAATTATGTACAAATGAATCATCCAATGATAATGATACTTTTTCTTGATCATCATTATCATTGGATGATTCATCAGATGTTTTAAATATTTTTTTTAAAAAATTCATTAAAAAAATTCAATATAGATTTTTTATTATACGAACTTATTCAACTTCAGTTGAATTATCTTCTTTCTTTTTTGAAACTTTAGATTTTTTTTCAATCTTAACTTCAGCTTCTTTGGTAAAAGGCCTCTTCCCGAAAATAGTTTCTAAATTTTCTTTAAAGATCACTTCTTTCTCTAGAAGTAACTCAGCCAATTCAGTCAATTTTTCTTTATGGGTAGTTAGAATTTTAATAGCTCTTTTATATTGTTTTTCAATAATAATTGAAATTTCTTGATCGATTAACTTGGCAGTTTCTTCACTGTAAGGCTTAGAAAAACCGTAATCACTCTGACCTGAAGAATCATAATATGTTATATTTCCAATTTTTTCATTCAATCCATACACAGTTACCATCGCTCTTGCTTGTCGAGTTATTTTTTCAAGATCATTTAATGCTCCAGTAGAAATCTTGTTAAAAATTAATTTCTCAGCAGCACGTCCAGCAAGAGTAGCGCACATTTCATCAAGCATTTGTTCAGTTCTTACAATCATTCTTTCTTCAGGAAGATACCAAGCAGCACCTAGAGATTGTCCGCGAGGAACTATTGTGACTTTTACCAATGGAGCGGCATGTTCTAAAAACCAACTTGCAGTTGCATGTCCAGCTTCATGATAAGCAATCGTTTTCTTTTCAGAAACAGTGATAATTTTATTTTTCTTTTCAAGTCCACCTACAATTCTATCAACGGCATCTAAAAAATCTTGATGATGAACTGCCTTTTTACTTTTTCTCGCAGCAATCAATGCTGCCTCGTTACATAAATTTGCAATATCAGCCCCAGAAAATCCGGGAGTTTGTTGAGAAAGGAAATCTAATTTAACATCTTTAGCAAGTTTTAAAGGCTTGATATGTACTGCAAATATTTCTTTACGTTCGTTTAAATCGGGTAAGTCGACATATATCTGTCTATCAAATCTTCCTGCTCTCATCAATGCTTTGTCCAATACATCTGCTCTATTGGTTGCTGCAATAACAATTACATTTACATCAGTACCAAATCCATCCATTTCTGTAAGTAATTGATTCAGCGTATTCTCACGTTCGTCATTTCCGCCAGTCATATTACTTTTTCCTCTTGACCGACCTATAGCATCAATTTCATCAATAAATATTATCGATGGAGATTTCTGGGCTGCTTGTTTAAATAAATCTCTTACACGAGAAGCACCTACACCTACGAACATCTCAACGAAATCTGAACCAGAAAGTGAGAAGAAAGGAACATCAGCTTCTCCTGCAACAGCTTTAGCCAATAAAGTTTTTCCTGTTCCTGGAGGTCCAACAAGTAAGGCTCCTTTTGGAATTTTCCCTCCAAGAGCAGTATATTTTCCTGGGTTTTTCAAGAAATCAACAATTTCTTGAACTTCCTCTTTTGCGCCTACCAATCCAGCAACATCTTTAAAAGTAGTATTGACTTTTTGATCTTTGTCAAATAGTTTTGCTTTTGATTTTCCAATATTAAAAATCTGACTACCACCACCTCCAGATCCTCCTCCAGACATTCTTCTCATGAAGAAAATCCATAGTCCAATAAGTAATATAAAAGGTAACCAACCGATTATTTCAGCCATAATATTGGCCTGTTTTTTACTTTTGGTATCAAAATCTAAGTCTAATTCTGACTTTTTAGAGCTTAATTCGTCTTCAAAATTCTGTAAATCACCAAAATCATATATGTAATGTGGAGCATTTGCATCTTTTAAAAGCGAAGGTTTTCCGATGTCTTTATATCTATTTTTTTGAAGAACGTCCTCTTTTAAAGTGATATGGGCAACATCTTGATTGACGATAATAATATCTTTAATATCATTATCCATTAACATAGTCTTGAAATCATTCTTTGAAAGATCATCAGTGATATTACTTACTCCTTTGATTAATTGAAACCCAAGAAGTATTGCAAGTACGATTGCGTAAATCCAGTAAGAATTAAATTTTGGAAATTTCCCGAGGTCTTTTTTATCTTTATTTTCTTTAGTACTCATCTATAGTGTTGTAAAATGTATGTTATTTAACATTAGTTGTAATTGTGGTGATTTTAGCATCTCCCCAAAGGCTTTCAATGTCGTAATATTCGCGAATGTCTTTTTGGAAAATATGAACTAGAACATTAACATAGTCCATTAAACTCCACTCTGCATTTCCTTCTCCTTCTATATGCCATGGCTTATCTTTAAGTTCTTTACTTACCATTTTCTGTACAGATTGAGATATAGCTTTTACTTGTGTGTTTGAGTTTCCAGTACATATTACAAAGTAATTTGTCACGGTGTTTTCAATTTCTCTCAAATCAAATAGCTGAATATCAATACCTTTTATTTCTTCAATTCCTTTTATGATAACAGTTATAAGCTCATCTTCACTTACCTTTTTTTTAGCCATTAAAAATTATTTAGTTTTGTGACAAAGTTATTATTTTTTTATGAGTAAATACTACATAAAAATAATGATTATATTTAATATTACTATGATGATAATCAAACTTAATGCCACTGAATCGACCAATACATTTTTAAAAGAAATGTGTCATAATAATGAAGTAGAAAACTACACAGTTGTCTACTCTGAAAACCAATCAAAGGGTAGAGGTCAAATGAATTATAAATGGGATTCTGAAAGCGGTAAAAACCTAACATTAAGCATATTAGTTAAATATTCTTCATTGGGGATAAGTAAGCAATTTTATATTAGTAAAGTGATTTCATTGGCAATTTATGAGGTTGTAAATTCTTTAGTTAAGGTTTCAGTTGCAATAAAATGGCCTAACGACATATTGACAGCAAGTAAAAAAGTGTGTGGTGTTCTAATTGAAAACTCAGTCAAAAGGTCAGAAATACAACATTCTATTGTTGGAATAGGTTTAAATGTAAATCAAGAGCTATTTGTCAATTTACCAAATGCAACTTCTTTAAAGATGATCACCGATCAAGAGTATGATTTGGATTTACTACTAAAAAAACTGATTGATTCAATTAAATTGTATTGCAAGTTGATTGAAGAAAATAAGTTTGAAAGTATTGATGAACAATATTTAAAATGTTTGTATAAATATGAAAAGCCTTCTATGTATAGAGATGTTTTAAAAGACAGGCAGTTTTTAGGTAAAATTGTTGGTACTTCTGCAGATGGAAAATTGAGAGTAGAATTGGAAAACGAAAATATAAAAGAGTTTAATTTGAAAGAAATTAAATTTTTAAATTAACTATTGATTGCTTTAATCATTCTATCATTGTTAAAAACATCTTTTCTTAGTTCTATATTGCTCAGCCCTTTTTCTTCTAATAAACCTCTAGTTTCTTTTCCTAAATATTGGTTGATTTCAAAAAACAGACTTCCTTGAGAAACTAAATTGTTTTTGGAAAAATCACAGATTTTATCGTAAAAAAGTAAAGGGTTTTGATCTTTGACAAACAATGCCAAATGTGGCTCGTTGTCTAAAACATTATTCTTTATTTCAATCTTTTCAAGTTCTCTCACATAAGGAGGATTGCTTACAATAATATCAAATTCAATATTTATTTTGTCTAAAATTAAGATGTTTTTATTGATAAATTGAATTTTCACCCTGTTTAAAAGTGCGTTTTCTTGAGCGGTCTTTATTGCTTTATTAGAGATGTCTAATGCCCAGACTTCTGCATTTGGAATATTTTTCGCAAGCGATATAGCAATACATCCACTTCCAGTTCCAATATCCAATATTTTAATTTTTTCAGAATGATGTTTTGCATCTGCTATAATCCAACTCACCAGTTCTTCAGTTTCTGATCTAGGAATCAACACGTTTTTATTAACATTGAAAGGTAATCCGTAAAATTCAGTTTCGCCTATAATATATTGAAGCGGTATTTCTTTTTTTAACTGAGTAAGTGCATCAGAAAAATAGAGTTCATTATCAGAAGTTAGTTCTTGATTTGGATCTAAAGCAAGGTCTATTCTTTTTAAGCCAATTTTATGTTCAATTAATTGGAAAAAGAAATTTTCGATTTCTGATATTGGATATAAATTCTTTAAATGAATTTTAAATGTGTTTTTTAAAGAGGTAACTGTCATCATAAAGTTTTGATCATCCACATATTACAACTATAATGTCCGGTGTCTCCTAATGGTCTGTCTAAAGATTGAAATCCTACTTTTTCATATAGTTTTCTTGCATCATTCATATAAGGCAACGTTTCTAAATAGCATTTTTCATAACCTAACTCTTTCGATTTTTGCAAACAAGTTTCCATCATTTGAGACCCTAATCCTTTTCCTCTGGCTTCAGAAGAGAAATACATTTTTTGTAATTCGCAGATGTTCTCTGTAGAGTTTTTTAATTGAGCGATTCCTGCTCCTCCTATTATTTTATCTACTCTAGTAAGCACATAATAAGTTGAAGAGTTGTTTTTATATGTTTCGAACATCATATCAAGTGCAGCGTCTTCATATGCAGTACCTACTTTGGGAACACCCATTTCTATCAGCACTTCTCTTATTACTTTGGCAATTTGTTGATTGTCATTCTGTTGAATCTCTCGAATTGTATAGTTGTTCTTACTCAATTTAAAGTCTTATTTTTGTGTTGTGAAGATACATGAAAAATACATAAAACGCTGCATTGAATTGGCAAAAAAAGGATTGGGAACTACTAGGCCTAATCCGATGGTTGGATGTGTTATTGTATATAAAGGAAGAATAATAGGAGAAGGATACACAAGTCCTTACGGAAGTGATCATGCTGAAGTAAATGCAATAGGATCTATAAAAAATAAAAAATTACTTAAAGAGTCAGTTCTATATGTGAGCCTTGAACCATGTTCACATTATGGTAAAACGCCCCCTTGCGCCAATTTAATATCTGAGTACGCTATTCCTAAAGTAGTTATAGGTGTAATTGATGATAATAGTCTTGTCTCTGGAAAAGGCATAAAACATTTACAAGCTAATGGCTGTCAGGTTACAGTGGGAGTTCTTGAAGTCGAATGTCGAGAAGTTAATAAACGATTTTTTACGTTTCATACTTATAAGCGCCCTTATATTGTTTTAAAATGGGCAGAAACTAGAGATGGATTTATAGATGGTATTCGATTTGAAAATTCTGAGAAAAAACCAAATTGGATTTCTAATAAGTACTCACAGCAATTGGTTCATAAATGGAGGAGTGAGGAGCAATCGATTCTAGTTGGAACTAATACTGTTATTGCTGATAATCCAAAATTGGATGTTCGGAAATGGACAGGTGAAAACCCTGTACGATTGGTGTTAGATAATTCTATGCGAATTCCTCATGATTATCATGTATTTGACGGAAAAGCTATGACGATTATTTTTACGAGTTCTAAGTCTCTATTTGAAGAAAAAGAAAATGTACAGGTTGAATATATTGATTATTCTAAAAATGTTCCAGGTCAAATATGTCAAGTACTTTTTAATAATAATATCCAATCAGTTATTATAGAAGGAGGAGCCCAAACTTTGCAAAGTTTTATTAGTGAGAACTTATGGGATGAAGCAAGAATATTTATAGGAGATACTGTTTTTAATAAAGGTATTTCTGCGCCTGAAATTGAAGGAGAATTGGTTTCTATGGAGAACATAGGTTCTGATATCTTGAAAATAATAAAACCCTTGATTTGAGTCAAATAGATACTTATAGGACTGTTGTCAATTCATTGGAAGGTGAAGTGTTTAAAGATAGAGGAAGTAAATTTATTGGATATGTTTTTCCTATTTCTAATGAAGATCAAGTTAAGCCTTATATAGAAGAGTTGAAGTCTCAGCATCATAAAGCACGCCATTGGTGTTATGCTTGGAGGATAGGGATGGAGGAAGAGGAGATTCGTTTTCGTGCCAATGATGATGGAGAGCCGAATAATAGCGCAGGACAACCTATTTACGGTCAATTATTATCATTTGAAGTTACAAATGTTCTAGTTGTAGTAGTACGTTACTTTGGAGGGACCAAGCTTGGAGTAGGTGGATTGATAAATGCCTATAAGACTTCGGCTAAATATGTGCTTGATGAAGTTAAAATTGTAAAAAAGACAATTGATATTAATTTTAAACTGACATTTGATTATGAGCATATGGATAAAGTGATGCGAATAATTAAAGAAAGAAAACTCACAATTATACGTCAACAAATGGAGTTAAATTGTGTATTTGAGTTTTCGGTAAGAAAAAAAGAGGCTGAAGGAACTAAAAAAGCATTTGAAGATTTACGATGTTTATTGATCAAATAAAGGATTTATTATTTCTTGTAAATATTCAGGGCAGCGAATAGGTTTGTTTTTTTTCATATCAATAAAGACCAAACTTGTATATCCTGTTGTTAGAAGTTCATTTTCTTGATTAAAAATTTCAAAATTAAATTCAATTTTTACACCAGGTTTTTTTATTAATGTAGTTTTAAGTTTAAGTAATGCATCATACTTTGCTGGTTTTAAATAGTTTACATTTAAATTTAAAACTGGAAGCATAATACCGTTGTCTTCCATGCTCTTGTAGGATACTCCAAGATTGCGTAACCATTCTACTCTCCCCATCTCAAAATATTGAGCGTAAATTCCGTAATAAACATAACTCATTTGGTCAGTCTCTCCATATCTTACACGGAATTCTTGAGTAAATGTTAGCATATATTATCTTTTTTATTTTTGTTGAGTATACGTATAAAATAATTAAGAATCAATAGCTAAATAATTTTTTTATACTAATAATTATGCACACTTTTGTAAGGCTGAAAGAATAGATCTCCAATTATGTTTTTAGCAATCCCATTAACCAGAAACACCAACGACTAAGAATGACAAAAACTGCTACCTCAGTTTGGAATGAATGTTTGTCTTTTATTAAGGATAATATAAAGCCACAAGCTTACAAAACATGGTTTGAGCCTATTAAGCCAATTAAAACTTCTGAGAACTCTCTTACAATTCAAGTACCTAGTAAGTTTTTCTATGAATGGCTAGAAGAACACTATATAAAATTATTGCGTGTTGCTTTGGTTAGAGAGTTAGGAAAAGATGCTAAATTGATTTATGATGTGAGAATGGAGAATGCATATAGTAGTAGTACACCTCATACTGTTAAAATCCCTAGTTCTAATAGAAACCCTTTAAATCCTCAAGGAATTACAGTTCCTTTGGAAATTAATAAGCGTGAATTAAAAAACCCTTTTGTAATTCCTGGAATTCAGAAGGTTAAGATTGAATCGCAATTAAATCCAAATTATAATTTTGATAGTTTTATTGAAGGAGATTCGAATCGATTAGCACGTTCAGCAAGTATGGCTGTCGCGAATAAGCCTGGAGGAACGTCTTTTAATCCATTAATGATATATGGAGGGGTTGGATTAGGAAAAACACATTTAGCGCACGCTATAGGTGTTGAAATCAAAGATAAATACCCTGATAAGACTGTGTTGTATATTTCTTCTGAAAGATTTACACAGCAGTTTATAGATTCTATAAAGTCCAATACCAGAAATGATTTTATTCATTTTTATCAAATGATAGATGTATTAATTATAGATGATGTACAATTCTTATCTGGTAAAACAGGTACTCAAGACGTATTTTTCCATATTTTCAATCATCTACATCAAAATGGAAGGCAAGTAATTATTACTTCTGATAAAGCACCTGTTGATATGCAAGATATCGAACAACGATTGTTGTCAAGATTTAAATGGGGATTGTCAGCTGAATTACAGGCGCCAGATTACGAAACAAGAATTTCTATTTTACAAAATAAACTTTTCAGAGACGGCGTAGATATGCCTGAAGAAATTGTAGAGTATATTGCTAAACATATTAAAACCAATGTTCGTGAGTTAGAAGGTGTCTTAGTTTCTATGATTGCACAAGCTTCATTTAATAGAAAAGAATTCACACTTTCTTTGACCAAACAGATTGTAGATAAATTTGTTAAAAACACGAAAAGAGAAGTGTCAATTGATCAAATCCAAAAAGTAGTTTCTAGTTATTTTGATTTAGATGTTGCGACGTTACAATCTAAGACTAGGAAAAGACATATTGTACAAGCAAGACAATTGGCAATGTTTTTTGCAAAGAAAATGACCAAGGCTTCACTTGCAAGTATCGGTTCTCAGATAGGAAAACGTGATCATGCAACAGTATTACATGCTTGTAAGACTGTAGATAACTTAACAGAGACAGACAAGCAATTCCGTAAATATGTTGAGGATTTAACGAAGAAACTTACGTATTAAATTTTCTTGTTATGACAAAAGTATTGATGGTATGTCTAGGCAATATTTGTCGATCACCATTGGCCGAAGGAATTTTAAAAACAAAAACTTTCTTAAAAGGCGTGTCCGTAGATTCTGCAGGTACCTCTAGTTATCATATAGGAAACCCTCCTGATTTGAGATCCGTTGAGATTGCTAAAAAGCATAATATTGATATTACTAATCAAAGAGGGAGGAAATTTGTAATTTCAGATTTTGATGATTTTGATATTATATATGCTATGGATTCTTTAAATTTTCGTACTATTTTGAATTTGGCGAGAAATGAAAGTGATAAGCAAAAAGTTAAGATTATTTTAAACGAATTGTTTCCAAATGAAGATTTAGATGTTCCAGATCCATACAATGGTGGTGAACATGGATTTAGAGTTGTGTATGATATGCTAGATCAAGTATGTGATGAAATTGTAAAAAAAATAACTTAATGTCTCAAAAGGGAAAACTATATTTAATACCAACTACTTTAGGAGATAATGAACCTCTTGAGGTTTTGCCTTTATCAGTTAAGAAAGTTGTAGAACAATTAGATCACTTTATTGTTGAGAATCAAAAAACAGCAAGGAGTTTCATTAAAAAAATCACTCCAAAAAAATCACAACCTTCACTTATTTTAATGTCAATTGACAAGTATGCTGAAGCTCTTGAAGTAAGTAGATATCTTGATGTATGTGATCAAGGAATATCTGTTGGATTGTTGTCTGAAGCTGGGGTTCCAGCAATAGCAGATCCTGGAGCTGAAGTTGTAAAACTTGCGCATAAAAAAAACATTCAAGTAATACCATTGGTAGGACCATCCTCTATTATTCTTGCAATGATGGCTTCTGGAATGAATGGTCAGAGTTTTGCTTTTAATGGATACCTTCCTATTGAAAAGTCGGATAGAAAAAAAGCAATTAAGCAGTTAGAAAAATTATCTTTTGATAAAAATCAATCTCAGATATTTATTGAGACACCTTATAGGAACGAGAAGATGATGATCGATTTAAAATCAGTATTATCCAGCGGTACTAGTTTGTCAATAGCATGTGATATTACCTTGTCTTCAGAATATATTAAAACTTTACCAATAGAAAAGTGGGCGAAAGAAAATCCAGATTTACATAAAAGACCTACAATATTTATTATTCATAAGACATAAAAAAAACTCAAAACAGATGTCTTGAGTTTTTTTATTACTAACCAAAAAATTAACCAATTCAAATCAATGGGTTTCTGTCAGCTTCAATGGAAGAAACGTCAAACCCAGAAAATCTTTTCATATAATATTTAATTGAAGAGCCATAAGCGTCGCTAAAATTAGTATCGCCATTGCTTCTTAAGAATTTTTTCACGTTACCTGCACCACCTAAATGTGCAGCAGCCAATATACCTGACTCAGTGATTACAACTCCATTTATTTTATTACCAACACTTCTTCGAATATCTTTTCTTAAAATGTATTTATTTAATGAACATAGAGCTTTAAATGCTCTTTCTTGTTGTTCGGGGTTTTTTAAGAATTTTTCTGCATTATAAACCTTCAATCTTCTTAAAGTTGATTTCCCAAACTGATATTTTCCTAAATATCCAAGCGTATTTATTATATGATATCTATTTCTAGATTCTTTAAATCCGACAGCCTCTTTAAACCCGACATATGACTTCCCTGTAAATGGCGCTGTAATGTTATTCCTGATTTCTGTAAGTGAAGGAACGGTTACTATCTCTAAAGTGCGGAAAGAGTTCTCATTATATACTTTCTTGCTTTTAGTTGATTCTGAAAATCCGGAACTAATAACAGTAATTAAAACTAATCCAATTACTAAAAATACTTTTTTCATACTTAATGGTTTTTTATTATAATTCTATAATGTGAACCTTCTCATATTTCGGAGTGCAATATTAATCACTAATATTTATCTAACAATGAAACTTTTATTTATTTATTTATTTTTATAATAAATATAATTATCGGTTTCAAATGCTAATTATTACTCAGTTTTATTTTACTAAAGATATAAAATCTGTTAAAAATTTATGTTTTAATTTCATTATATGTAATCAAAATAAAAATATTCAAACAAATGCCTATGTAAATAGCATTGCTAATGTTAAAATGTAATAGATTGTCTATTTGACTTGTTTTCATGTAGTGGTAACGATTATTCTGCTAATATAGAATGTGAAGTACTACCATGAAGTATAAATTAATATATGTAAGGAGAAAATCTATTAGTAGTAGGTTTAATTAAACCTTATACTAGTAAAAGAGAAAGTTTTGAGTATTGTAGATGAACAAATCTAACTTCGTGAATAACAAAAACCTAGAATCGATACTTGTTCAGGGTTGATTTAATTATTTAAAAAAGACATTCCTTTTTTAGGGAAGACTTATATAATATTTTTTAGTGGAATAGAAATAGGATAAATTTGAATCAACAAGTAATTAACATAACGCAATTGAAGAACCTTGTTTTTTTTCTGAATTTCTCAAGAAATTAATAATATTCTTCACTCTAGATCTTCTAGAAGAAGATTTAAAAGTTTCGTATTTTACAATTACACTGACTTTATTATCTTCTGTTGAATTAATAACCTCAAAGTTAATTTTTAAATCTTGATTTACTTTTGCGTCTTGCTCAAAATTTAAAACTATAATTTCAGTAATATTTAAACTGTTTTTCTCATTTTGAGCTAATCCAGAAATAGATGTCAATAAAATTAATAAAACTGTTGTTAAGGTTATTTTTTTCATTTTAAAACTATATAAATTTTTATAGATAAGAACCCTAAATTCGATAAATTTTAAATTGGAATGTGGGAACAATTTCTTATCAAATGTACAACCTATATTCAATTACTTTTCATGAAATAGACAACTGTAAGGAGAAAATTAATGAATGGTTCGATTTTAACAATGAATTGTAAAATGGAGGTTTATAATGGTAAACGATCACTATAATTAAGAAGTTTGTATAATTGTATTATCGGTTTACACCTTGTTTATTAAGCCATTGTTGGTATTTTGTGGCATTTCTGTTATGTTGACTGAGATTTTTTGAAAAAGCATGTTTACCCATATCTTCTATGTCAGCACACATATAAAAATATTCGTGCTTTTCTGGGTTTAAAACAGCATTAATCGAGGAAATGTCTGGCATACTAATTGGTCCAGGAGGTAGTCCAGTATTCTTATATGTATTGTACTTTGAGTCAATTTTTAGATCTTTGAGTAATACACGTTTAATAATTACTTCTTGACCTAATCTTTGTTTTAAAACAAATATTATCGTTGGATCTGCCTGTAATGGCCATTTGTTATTTAACCTATTTAAATATAATCCTGCAACTCTTGGTCTTTCGGTAGTTGTAGCAGTTTCTTTTTGAACAATAGAAGCCAATGTAATTACCTGATTTACAGTAAGATGTTGTTTTTTTGCCAGTGCTTTTCTAGAAGGAGTCCAAAAAGAATGATATGCTTTCAACATTTTTTTACGGAATTCTTCTGCCGAAGTATTCCAGTAGAACTCATAACTATTAGGAATATACATTCCTAATACAGTTTCTTTATTGAAATTATTATCTTTTAAAAATTGCTCGTCTTTAAGTGCTTTTAGAATAGTTGTTGAGTCTGGCTCAATCTGTTGTGAAATTCTACCAGCCAATTTTTCAATTGTTTCTTGATTGTTAAAAGATAACTTTATAGGTGTTTGATTTCCGCTTCTGAGCATATTTACTAGATCATTATTACTCATGCCTTCTTTAATAACATACCTTCCTGCTTTAATTACATTCGGATAGTTTTTCTTTTCAGCAACCCATTCAAATGAGTTTTTGTTTTTTAATAATGGTGAAACCTCATTTAGAACTGAATCAAAGTTACTATCTGAAGGAATGAAAATTATAGCTTTTTTGGAGGTGTTGAGTGCATAAATTTTAGTATAAAAATTAAATAATATAATTCCACCTATCAGTAAGATCAGAGAGGAAATAATGAGAAAAAGCCTTTTCTTATTCATGTATCAATTGATATAATAATTCGTTTTTGTAAATTCCACTTGTATAGATCCAGTCTTTTTTTATCCCAACTTTCTGAAAGTTTAATTTTTCAAACAGCGCAATACTTTTAAGGTTATCTTCGGTAATGTTGGCGTACAATTGATGTACATCTAGATGTGTGAAAGCGTAATTTGCCAATTGCTTTAAGGCTTCAGATGCATATCCTTTATTCTGATATTCTGGATGAATTAAAATACCGATTCCTGCACGACGATGTTTCGGTTCATAATCGAATAAGTCGATTAATCCAATGAAAATATTATTTTCACTTCCAGTAATTAAAAGACGTAGTTGTTTTGCTACATATATATCTTGTTGCGCATTTTCAAGATATTGTTTTAAGAGAAATTTGGAAAAAGGTTTTTGAGTATTACTTATTGCCCAATTTAATTCATCATTCTCAATTTGATAAAGAAAAGTTAAGTCTGTTGGCTCAAGGGCTCTTAAATTGATATGTTCTCCTGTAAGTGTTATCATTAAAGTATAAAAGTTCCTTGAAAAACTAATTGTGTGGGCCCATTTAAGAAAACATTTTTAAAAATAGTATTCTCTTTTATAAAATTAACGGATAATTTTCCGCCTAGTGTTTCGATGTTAATTGTTTCATCATTCGTTTTCTCTATATGATTGGAGGCGATTGCCACAGCGGTTACTCCTGTACCGCAACTCAATGTTTCATCTTCAACGCCACGTTCGAAGGTTCGCACTTTAAAGGTGTTGGGATTTACTTGTTCTACAAAATTGACATTTGTTCCTTCTTGAAAATATGGAGCGCCATTCCTTATTTCTCTTCCTAGGTTTTTAACGTCTACTTCAGATACACTTTCGACAAACTCAATATGATGAGGTGAGCCTGTATTTAAGAATATATGTGAATCTTGAACTTCTATATTTTCAATATCAGACATTTGTAAATTCACCCTATTACCATCAATTGTTGCCTGATGAATTCCATCAATTGCTATGAAGGAAGTTTTGGTATCAATGATATTTAAATATTTGGCAAATGCAACAATACAACGACCGCCATTTCCACACATGCTACTTTGATTGCCATCGGCATTGAAATAGACCATTTTAAAATCAGTAGTGTCTGAATTTTCTAACAATATTAATCCATCAGCACCAATACCAAATTTCCGATCACATAATTGATGAATCAATTGAGTATTGTCTATTGGAAACTCCTTATTTCTGTTATCAATAATAACAAAATCGTTTCCTGTTCCTTGGTATTTAAAAAATGAAATATCCATTAGTGCAAATGTACATTATTCGGTGGAATTTTTTATTGTTAAATTTTTACAATACTTCTAAATCCTTATGGTTAGATAAAAGGTAGTTGAAAGTTTTAAATAACTAAATGGTTTACTTTTAAATAGTGTTACGGTAATTTATAGCACACACATATATATAAGGTGTATTTTTATTTATATAATTAATCTAAGACTAGTATACCTTATTATATAATGAGGTGATTTAAACTTTTATAATTTTGTTTTAGTGAATTTTTTGAAAGCAATTACGATGTTGCGAGATTGTTAAACTTTATCCGCCTCTGTATTGTTTTATGGAACCGGTTAACAAGGAGCGATAACTATACATCCAAGCATTGGATCCTTGTGCTGCATCTCAAGTTAAAGGATGGTGTTCGAACAATGCCCGCATTTGTAGTTAATGTCAATGAACACCGGTCTATGGTTTGAAAAGAATGGTATTTAGAATCTCTACCCACGGAACGGTTGTAGAAAATCCTTGTTTTGTTCTAGTAATATGCCTTGCCTTTGTTTAGTAAGCCGGGCATGATGGGTTATTTTTGATTACTTTACTTGATTTAAATCAGTTATTGACAGCATTTCTGTTTTAAAAAAAAAGGCTAAATCATTTCAATGTATAATATGTATGATTAAGGATCTGCTTAAATGAAGTTTAATTCATATAAGTCAAGTATGTCAAATAATTAATACAGGTCATACAAGTCAAAACAAGCCATATAGGTTATTAAAGTTATACAATTCATTAGAACTACCCATACTTGATCCTGATAAAGGTGCTATATACTTGTAAAAGCCAACTACTATTAATTGTTAAAAGCAACCCATACTCATTAAAATGTAGATATTAAGGATATTATTCATGTATAATAGGTATAATTACTTGTTAAAAGCAACTAATACTCGTAAAAACGCCCATATTAAGGGCTTTATTCATGTATAATAATCATATTAAATTGCAAAAAGAAAGTTATTTAAATTAATACATAACATACTGATAATCATAAACATAAGTTATATTATAGACGTAATAAACCTACGCAATGTTAGAATATTTTACATATAATTATAAATATACTTGTCAAATAGGAATTATTTTTTAATTTTGTGATTGCGTTTTGCAAGCAATAAACTATTAATTAATATTTAATCAATTGAAAAAATGAAAAAAATGAAAACTTTAGCATTACTGTTCTTGGCAGTAATTATATCGAGTACTGGATTGACTTCCTGTATAGATGAAGAAATAGATCCAGCAGTTGCTGCGATCTATCAAAATCAAGCCTTGCTTTTATCAAGTCAAGCGAGTTTAAATGATGCGAAAGCGACTTATCAAATAGCATTAGCGAATTTACAAGATGCTTATGCTGCTGCTGCTTTAAGTGCTGCAGCCGATGATTCTGCTGAATCTGCACAAGATGTTCTTTCACAAGCTGCCATGACTCAAATTCAAGTTGCTGCTGCTGCTCAAAGTCTTTCAGAGGATGAGGAGTATTTATCATTACAAATTGCTATGAATGCAATTTATCTTGAAGAAGCTTTAGCTGAATTAGAATTGGCGCAATTAGAATGGGAAGCTGATATGGTTAGTTTACAGGCTGCTATTGATGACGCTTACGTTTCTTTAGCTAGTGGTTACTTTAATAGTTATATGTCTGCTAAAAATGCTGCAATTATTCAGGAAGGTTTAGCAATGATGAAACAGAGCGACATTGAAGTTGCTCAGTTGTTAATTCAGACCGCAGGTAATGTTACCTGGGAGTACTACCTAGCACAACAACAAGATATATTGACTGGCCTACAAGCTGATTTAGCGTCTCAAGAAGCAGCTGCTGCAACTTTAGCATCTGTTATTGCAGATCCTTCAACTTCTGCATCTTTATCTTCTGAATTGCAAGTATCGCTTGAGGAAAATAATGCAGCTTACGATGCATTGGAAGTGGACATGGCTGTTTTAGAATCTGAATTGAATCCATTAATGGGAGCAATTATGGGTATGGGTGAATTAGACGAAACTTATCATGATGCAGAAGCTGATCTTAATATGACTCAAGCGATTGTTGAAACTATAGAAGAAGACATTGTGTCTTTAGAAGAAGATGTTGCTGAAGCAGAACTGGCTCTTGCAGATAATCCTACATATTTGACTGGCCTACAAGCTGATATAGATACTGCAGAAGCTGCTGTAGTTACTGCTGGAGTCGATGGAGTCGCTGCTGTAGCCGCTGATGTAGACGCTACTGGCGTTGCTGTAGACGCTGCTGTGGCTGCTGCGGACGCTGCTGTAGAGGCTGCTCAAACTGCTGCTGACGCTGCTGTCGCTGCTGCTGCTGTTGCTGACGCTGCTGCTGACGCTGCTGCTGATGTTGCTAGCGCTGCTGTAGTTACTGCTAACGCTGCTGTAGTTACTGCTGCAGACGCTTTAATTGCAAAAGATGCTAGACAAGCTGAATGGGATGCTCAAGAAAATGCTGTAAATGATGCTGCTTCAGCATTAGTTACTGCTACAAATGCTGCTGCTGCCAATGATGGTGCTGCTGTAGAATTACTTGTTCTTACTGCTGAAACAGCTGCTCAGGCATCTGCAGTAGTTGAATATGATCTTGCAAGATCATTATTTGATGCTGATCCTACTGGAACTACGTATACACAAGATTATGCTGGTGCTGATGGTGAATTAGGAGATCATAGTGATACTTTCCCGGATTCTTATAGAGAAGTATTAACAGTTGTTACAACTCCTCAATCGGATGCTGCTGATGTAATGTTTGTAGGTCCTGTATATACTGATGGAACTGTAGCTCCAGTTGTTGGAAACTATACTTTTAATTCATGGGGTTCCATGGTTACTGGTGGTGGTGATGACGAAGGTAATTACTGGAATGTTGAACTTGATGATTTAACTGCTCCGTCAAACGTAGATAGATTTACTACTGCAACTACAAAAAAATTAGATGCTGATGCTATTCTAGAGACAGCTCAAGCAGACTATGATACTGCATTAGCTGCTGAAGGTGTAGTTGATCAAAATCTTGTTGATGCAAATACGGAGTATAATGCACAAGTTGCAATCTTTGAAGATAATGGAGCTGCAATAGTTCTTGCACAAGGAGTTCTCGACGTTGCTGACGCTGCTGTAGTTACTGCTGACGCTGCTGTAGTTACTGCTAACGCTGCTGTAGTTACTGCTAACGCTGCTGAAGCTACTGCTGACGCTGCTGTAGTTACTGCTAACGCTGCTGTAGTTACTGCTGGAACCACTGGAGTCGCTGCTGTAGACGCTGCTGACGCTGCTGCTGACGCTGCTGTAGTCGCTGCTGAAACTGCTGCTGACGCTGCTGTAGATGCTGCTGAAACTGCTGTAGAAGTTGCTGAAGATGCATTAGCTGATGCTTTAATATGTGATGCTGATTGTCTGCAACAAGTCATTGATGATATAGAGCATGAGCTTCTTAAGGAAAAAACTTCTTTAGCAGAGATGCAAGCAGTTCTTACTGAATATCAAGCTCAATTTGATGCTGCTCAAGCTGCTTTGGAGGATCTTCTTTTGACTGTTGGTGCTGATGTGACTGAAATATTTGCTATGATCAATGAGTTACAATCTATGCAGGCACAATTGGATGCATTGGATATGGAATATGATATGATTGAATTGGTTCTTGATGCAATTAATTTTGATAATGCAGATCTTCAGGAAACATTAGACGATATGTTAATGGGTATTTCTGCTAGTAATAGTGCGATTGAGTCTCAAGAAGTTCTTATAGCTTTAGGTTCTATTGATGAAGCTGCTGCTCAATCTGTAATTACACAATTACAAAATGAATTAGTTGTTATAGAAGACCAAATTTTAGCTTATAACACACTAGCTGCTGAGTACTGGGATTTAATGTTAGCTGCTTTAGCCGGTTAATATTTCTTTAAGAAGAAAAAACTAAAAGAACTTGGGAGCAAGGTAGTTTCCAAGTTCTTTTAAAAATTAATTTTAAACCTTAAAGAACCAAAACAATGAAAAAAAATATAATTTTAAGTTTAGTTTTATTCGTTTCACTTGCGTTTGTAAGTGTTTACGGACAGGATGTAAACTCAACTGTAGAGACTTCTGAAGACTCTATAGAAGGTTCTGTTGACAACTTATTTGGACCAAGGAAAGGTGATTTTACTGGGAGATTACTTCTTGGAAAAGGATCCTATTTGAATCGTTTGAATAATCCTACTGATAATGGTACTGTTGGTGCAAACACGCCTAGTGCGTTAGTTTCTCCTAATCATAATCCTGTTAATATGATAGGTGTTGAAATGGGATACTATCTAAGTAATAGATGGGCATTAACATTAACTGGAGGTACTATTTTAAGTAATACTCCTTCACAGTTAGGTATTCCTGCTGCTGGTGATTTACCAGAATATTCTGCAGTAATTGCTGATGAAAACATTGATGTAAATGTAACCGTTGGTGCACAATATTTGTTCAAAACAGAAAGTAAGAAATTATTTCCCTTTATAGGAGTTTCTGTACCATATAACTATGCGAGAAGATCAATGTATGATCCTACAATTACTGTAGATGGTGATATTAGAGATTTAGGTGTTGGACATACTGAGACTAATTCTTTTGGTATACAAGCTGTGGCTGGTGTAGATTATTACTTTACTGAAGAACTTTTTATGGGAGTAAGAATTGTACCTATGGCATATAATTATGCGTATAGTTCAACATTACCTAGACCTGGTTTACCAGTATTAGAAGCTGATAATTTTTCTGCTTCATTTTTTGTACAGCCTTCAATTAGTTTAGGTTTTAACTTTGGAAAAAGAGATCGTGATCTTGATGGTGATGGTGTACTTGATAAAGATGATGCTTGTCCTGATGTTGCTGGTGAAGTAGATGGATGTCCTTTTGTAGAACCAGAACCAGTTGATACAGACGGTGACGGTGTTACTGATGATATTGACCGTTGTCCTTTTAATGCAGGTCCAAGTGAAACTTGGGGTTGTCCAGATTTTGATAATGATGGTGTACTAGATCTTGATGAAGATGATTTATGTCCAGGTATTGCTGGACCTAAAGAAAATAACGGATGTCCTTGGCCTGATACTGATGGCGATGGTGTCCTAGATAAAGATGATAAGTGTATTGATTTAGTTGGTTCAGCTGATAATGATGGTTGTCCATTAATTGATCAAGATTCCACTAATTTAATTGACGATTATGCTAAAAAGATTTTATTCCAAACGGGTAAATCTAGTTTCCAAAATGGAATTACTTCCAATTTGGATGAAATTGCAGTTATAATGAATGATTATTCTAAAGCAAAATTCCTTATTGAAGGTCATACTGACAATACTGGGTCTACTGCTAGGAATCAAGTGTTATCTGAACAAAGAGCTAATGCTGTTTTAAATTACCTTACATCTACAGGAAATGTAGACTCTGATAGATTAGTTTCTGCAGGAAGAGGTGAATTGAACCCAGGATTTGACAATAATACTAGTGAGGGTAGAAAGATTAACAGAAGAGTACTAGTTATTACTACAAATAATTAATACTTAAGGGTTAACCTAATTAAGTAAATGTAGAAAAGCCACCAATTTTATTGGTGGCTTTTTTTTGTCTTTTTTTAATAGTTTTACAACTTTTGTTAATTTTTGATGAGGTTTGTAATTATGAACATTTTTTTTTGTTAAAATTGCGTTAATCTGTTTTTATGATGGCAATAAATTTATAATTTTGAGTGTTAAATAATAAATCCAAACAGAAATAAGATGAAAAAAGTTTTAAGTTTAGTTTTAGTTTCAGCATTAGGAGGAGCGATGACTCTAGGTGCTTATAAACTTTTTATTGAGAAAAAAGATGTTGTTTATGAACAAGGGATCGATGAGAGTTTGCATAATTTTCAGACCGGTTTTACGAATTCTCCAATGTCGATTACAGAAGCAACAGATTTTACAGAAGCTTCAGAAAAAACATTGAGTACCGTTGTACACGTTAAGAATAAGTCAATTTCGACTTCGAGAAATTCTCTTGAAAAAATGTTTTATGGTTCTAGTCTAGGAAAACAACGAGTTCAGATAGGGTTTGGAAGTGGCGTTATAGTTTCATCTGACGGATATATTATTACTAATAATCATGTAATAAATGGAGCCAGTGATATAGAGATTACATTGAATGATAAAAAATCATATAAAGCGGAACTTATCGGTACTGATGTTACCAATGATATCGCATTGGTAAAAATTGATGCAATTGACCTTCCATATATTACATTTGGAGATTCTGATAACGTGAGAGTCGGAGAATGGGTCTTGGCAGTTGGAAATCCATATAATTTAACAGCTACTGTTACTGCTGGAATTATAAGTGCTAAAGGAAGAGACTTATTAAGTAAAAATAATACTACAGAATCTTATATTCAAACTGATGCTGTAGTGAACTCTGGAAATAGTGGA
The DNA here is from genome assembly GCA_034111625.1 of Flavobacteriaceae bacterium. Lineage (GTDB taxonomy): Bacteria > Bacteroidota > Bacteroidia > Flavobacteriales > Flavobacteriaceae > Urechidicola. Next base: position 85,455 of record JAWUWX010000007.1, read on the forward strand.
GGAGCACTAGTGAATACTCATGGAGAATTGATAGGTATTAATACTATGATTACTTCAACAACGGGTTCATATATAGGATATTCGTTTGCAGTTCCTTCTAATATTGCAAAAAAAGTAATCGAAGATATTATGGAATTTGGTAATGTTCAACGTGCCTTTATTGGAATTAATTATAGAGAATTGGACGGGAATGTCAATAAAGATTTTAATGTGACGAATACTGAAGGAGTGATAATTACCAATGTATTGGAAGAAAGTGGAGCGAAAAAGGCTGGTATTAAAATTAATGATATTATTGTAAAAGCCAATAATGTTGAGGTATCTACATTTGCAGACTTAAGCGGTTTTTTAAGTTCCAAAAGACCTGGCGATGTTATAGATTTTACGATTATACGAAACGGAAGCCAAAGTGTCATTCCTGTAGAATTATATAAAAACGAAACAACTACTGTAAACCGTTTAGGATTGAACTTGGAACCGTTAAGTTCTTCAGAATTAAAGATCCATAAATTGAAACAAGGAGTTAAAATATCGGGCATTAATAATCCAAAACTAGAGTATCTAGGATTAAAAAGAGGTCAGATTATTACAGGAATTAATGGACAAGTAATTAATACAGTAGAAGATGTAAGTTCTCTTGTGAATAATTTAAATTCTCAAAGCAGACTTGTACTTGAAGTTCTTAGTGAAAATGGAGTCAGAGAGCGTTATATTTATCAATAAAAAGTTATGCGCTTCAATACTTAAAGCCGATACAATATGTATCGGTTTTTTTTATTAATATAAGTCTACGAAAACGTTTTAGTTTTCATAAGTTTGCAGGAAATTTATAAATTTTTAATTCAAAAACAATGGATGAAAAAACATACGAGCAAGAATTAACTTTCCAGACAGATAGGAGAAGAGCTTCTGTTGAATTTATTAAGTTGATTAGTGATTTATGGTATGATAATACTATAGAATTGGTGATGTTTAGAAACCAATTGATTGATAGAAATGTAAGTGAAATATTAAACTTACTGGAGTACGCTACAGAATTTGTTGGTAAATCAATATCAATTTTTGATGCAGTTGAAATTACAAGGACGATTAAGCAATTGAATTTACCTCCATCTAAACTTGACATAGGAAAATTGGTTTATGAATATCAGATGGATAGTTCTGATAATATTTATAAGTTTTTAAGTGTAAAATTAAAAGATGCACATAATACAGACTTAATAAAGCCTAAAGATGTGATTCTTTATGGTTTTGGTAGAATAGGAAGGTTGGTTGCAAGAGAATTAATGAGTAAGACTGGAAAGGGTCAGCAAATGCGTTTAAGAGCTATTGTTACTAGAGGAAAAATCGATGAAACTGTTTTAGAAAAAAGAGCTTCACTGTTAAAAAGTGATTCTGTACATGGTGATTTTTCTGGGACAGTACGTATTGATGTGGAAAAAAAGGCATTGGTAATTAATGGTACAACTGTACATATTATTTCTGCAAATGCTCCAGAGGAGATTGATTATACACAATATGGAATAAGTGATGCTTTGGTAATTGATAATACAGGTGCTTTTAGAGATAAAGAGGCTTTGAGCCGTCACTTGGTTGCTACTGGTGTTGATAAAGTTTTATTAACCGCTCCAGGAAAAGGGATTCCTAATATCGTTTATGGCGTGAATCATCTTGAGCATACCTCAGAAACTACAGATATATTTTCTGCAGCTTCTTGTACTACCAATGCTATTACACCTATTTTAAAAGTTATTGAAGATAATTTTGGAGTAATAAATGGACATCTTGAAACGATTCATGCATATACTAATGATCAGAATTTGGTTGATAATATGCATAGCAAATACCGTCGAGGTAGAGCAGCAGCATTAAACATGGTTATTACTGAAACTGGAGCAGGAAAAGCAGTTTCTAAAGCCTTACCATCTCTGGAGGGAAAATTAACTTCCAATGCGATCAGAGTTCCTGTCCCTAACGGATCATTGGCAATATTGAATTTGCAATTAAAAAAATCAGCAAGTTTGGATACTATAAATTCTATAATGAAAGAATATGCTTTAGAAGGTGATCTTGTAGAGCAAATAAAGTATTCATTGGATAATGAATTGGTTTCTTCAGATATCGTTGGGTCATCTGCTCCAGCAATTTATGACAGTAATGCGACTATTTCAACTGAAGATGGAAAGACAGTTGTATTATATATATGGTATGATAATGAATATGGATATAGTCATCAAGTGATCAGATTGGCAAAACATATTTCTAAAGTAAAACGTTTTACGTATTATTAATAGAACTAAATAATAATTTAAAGCCGAAATAATTTTTTTTATACGTGTAATAGTTGATTCATAAGTTGTAAATTTGAGGTTAATAAAAACCTATATTTCATGAAAAATGTATCTCTATTTTTTATGCTAATTGCATTTGTAATCCAAATAGTTGCTCAAGAAGAAAAATCTATGGATGATCTACCTTATTATGAAGTTCCAGAATATTATAAAACATATACAGTGGGAACCGTATCAGCAAGAATGATTGATGGATTGGGGTTTCGATATAGATGGTCAACAGAGGATTTAAGAGAAGAGGATTTAGTATATAGACCAAGTGAAGGTGCCAGAACAGTGTTAGAAACGATAGATCACGTTTATGAGCTTTCAAAAATAATAGTAAATACAGTCAGTGAAGTGCCGACAGATTTTACAATAGAACGTTCAGAATTATCTTATATAGAGAAAAGAACTCAGACCCTTGAGAACTTTAAGAAAGCAAGTGGTATTCTAAAAGAAATAAAAGATTTAGAGGAACTTAAAATTAAGTTTGTTTCAAAGAATGGTTCAAGTGAATATCCCTTTTGGGATTTAATAAACGGACCTATAGAAGATGCTGTATGGCATTCAGGTCAGTTGGTTTCTTTCAGACGTTCGTCAGGAAATCCAATGAATCCAAAAGTGAATTTTTTAACTGGAAAAGTCAGAGATTAATCGCTTTTTACTTTCAAGTTTTTTCAACTGCCTCTCTAGAAATGGAGAAGATAAGAATGTGAAGCTATTGGAAATAATTCCGTCATCATTAATCAATATCGTTCTAGGTTGTAAACTTGTAATGTATTTTTTAGCACTGCTATGTTCAGTAAGAATATATTGGTTCTCTAATGCCTTGTTAACCTTTGAGTCTTTATTAGGATGAATATTGATTCCTACAAAAAGTAATGAAGGGTGATTTTTTTGCAATTTTTTCACTCTTTTTATAAGAATGTCTTGACTCATCATTTCAGGAGACCAGAAATAAATCACAGTTTTTTTATTTTTTATAACCGATTTAATATTTGTCCTTGAATTATTCAATGATATTAGTTCGAAATTTTCTAGAGGCTTCTGTGCCTTTATACTTTCGCAGTCAGCAGCCAATTTTTGAATTCTATCAATTTGGTACTTATCGGTAGAATTCGCAATAAATATTTCTAATGCCTTTTTATTAATAGAACAAGAGGTCTGATTCTCTCTAAAATCATTATAAATGGCTTGATATAATAATTCGTTTTTAAATTTCTCAATTGTAATTTTTTCAATAATAGTATTTAAAAGATTTGTCGTTAAATTATTTTCTTCATCAGAATAATTTTTGGAATATGCCAGATTATACAATTGGCTACTTACATAATTATGATATGTAAAAAAAGAAAGTAAACTCTCATTATTAAGATTGATATCCTTTCTGTAATCATAATAAGATTTAGAAACTTCAGGAAATGAATCAAGATGTATTCTGTTCTTATGAATATATGGATACATTTCTTTACGTCGGTAAATTGGGTAATTTACCGAAACGTCTGCCAGTTTTTCAAAACCTTCTGACAATTCTATTCCAGAATTTTTTAACTGAGTGTATTGTCCTAAATTAATTTTCTGTACTGAGTCTAATTTTTTTTCAAAAACAGCACTTTTAAAATCTGAAAATAAATGAAAATTATAATTGTCTTTTTCGTTTTTTAAAAAAGAGGAAATTAAAAAGTTGTTTTTTTCAGCACCTATCCCATTAAAAACTAAGGACTCATCAAAGTCCCAAGTATTTAAACGAATTATAATACTATCTGTAGGTTCAATGTAAACATATTGAAATTCAAACCCTTTTTTATAGGATCCATGTTTGAAAGTATATAACCCTTCGCTAATCGAATCAAATTCTGCCAAAAAAGAATTGTCAGAATTCAACCATAAAGTATCTAGTACTTTTTCATCTTTCATTAAGATGATATTATTACTTTTTGGATTGATAATTTGCCCACCAAAATACGTATTTTTTTTACTTTTATCTGAAGTATTACAACTAATAAAAGTAAAAATAACTATCAATATTGTTATGAGTTGCTTCATTTTTATTTTGAACAATTTTTGTTTAAAATCCTACATACAAACATACAAAAATACCATAGTACTCTTGTTAAACAGATGTTAAAATGCATGAAGTTAGATTATTTTAACAATTGATTGAGTAATGCATATTTGAATTTAAAATCAGTCTCATTTTATTGAGTAGAAGTCTGTTATTTTTCATAATTTTGCCAAAAATTAATAAACACAACAAAACATATGCTTTCAGTATCAAATTTATCTGTACAATTTGGGAAAAGAATTTTGTTTGATGATGTAAATACTCAGTTTACACAAGGAAATTGTTATGGAATTATCGGCGCAAATGGAGCGGGAAAATCTACTTTTTTAAAGATTATTGCAGGAAAAATGGATCCTACTTCTGGACACGTACATTTAGAGACTGGAAAGAGAATGTCTGTTTTATCTCAAGATCACTTTGCATTTGATGAATATCCAGTATTAGAGTCTGTTTTAATGGGTAATAAGCCAGTATATGAACTTAAAAAAGAATTGGATGCTGTTTATGCAAAACCTGATTTTTCTGATGCTGATGGAATAAAAGCAGGAGAACTTGGTGAGCAATTCGAAGAAATGGGAGGATGGACAGCAGAAAGTGATGCTGCAACAATGTTATCATCATTGGGAATAAAAGATGATCAGCATTATACTTTAATGGGTGATTTAGATGGTAAGGCGAAAGTGAGAGTGTTAATTGCTCAAGCGCTTTTTGGAAAACCTGATGTATTGGTTATGGATGAGCCAACCAATGATTTGGATTTTGAAACGATCGAATGGTTAGAGAATTTCTTGGCAAATTTTGACAATACTGTAATTGTTGTATCGCATGACCGTCACTTTTTAGATGCAGTGTGTACTCATATATCTGATATTGATTATAATAAAATAAATCATTACTCAGGAAATTATACGTTTTGGTACGAGAGTAGTCAATTGGCAGCAAAACAACGTGCTCAACAGAATAAAAAAGCCGAAGACAAGAAGAAAGAGTTGGAAGAGTTTATCCGTCGTTTTTCTGCTAATATGGCTAAGTCAAAACAAGCGACTTCACGTAAAAAGATGATTGATAAGTTAAATGTTGCAGATATAAGACCTTCTAGTCGTCGTTATCCTGCAATTATTTTTGATAGAGATCGTGAAGCAGGAGACCAGATTTTAAATGTTGAAGGATTAACTAAATCCCTTGATGGAGAAGTGCTATTTAACGATATCCATTTTAGTCTGAATAAAGGAGATAAAGTTGCTGTGATTTCTAAGAATTCTCGTGCTGTAACTGAATTCTATGCGGTTATTAATGGAGATTCTAAAGCCGATTCCGGTAAGTTTTCTTGGGGTGTTACCACATCACAATCGTATTTACCACTTGAAAATGCTGAATTTTTTCAAAATGCTGAATTAGATTTAGTAGATTGGTTACGTCAATATGCTAAGACTGAAGAGGAACGTGAAGAAGTATTCTTGCGTGGCTTCTTAGGTAAAATGATTTTCAGTGGAGAAGAAGCGTTAAAAAAATGTAATGTACTTTCAGGTGGAGAAAAAGTGCGTTGTATGTTATCGAGAATGATGATGTTAAGAGCCAATGTATTGATGCTTGATGAACCTACCAATCACTTGGACCTTGAATCTATTCAAGCCTTTAACAATTCATTAAAGAACTTTAAAGGAACTGTATTGTTTACTACTCATGATCATGAGTTTGCTCAAACCGTTGCTACAAGAATAATAGAAATCACGCCAAAAGGTGTGATTGATAGACTCTCAACTTTTGATGAATATTTAAAAGATCCTAAGGTGAAAGAATTGAGAAAGAAAATGTACTCATAAAAAAAAACGGAAGTAAATTGCTTCCGTTTTTTTTAATCAATTCGACGGCTTCCTTGTCGTCGTTTTTTATACTGTTCAAGGATCTTACGATTGAAATCTTTTTCTGCACGATATAGTTTTAGTAACTTTTTAGCATACAAAACTCCTTTTAAATCTGAAAACATATTTTGTTCATTTTCATGAATCTGTTTATTGATATCAATAACGTTATTCAGTAATATTTCCGCCTCTATATCAGATAAACTTTCTAATCCTCCTCTTTCTTTGATATTTTTTAATAATTTTGATTTTTCAGATAACCTCAGTAAATGAATTTGATCTTGATACTTATTATAAATAGGCCAAAAACTTTCTGCTTCTTTAATTGTAAGGTCTAGCTTTTCGGTAATAAATCCGATTTTTAGAGTTTTAAATCGATTTTTTCCTCCATGTTCTTGCGAATAAGAATTAATGCTAATGAAAAACGTTAGCGTTAAAAATAAGAGTATATATTTTTTCATGTTCTTCATTTTTAATTTGTTAAGATTAAAGATTCAACATCAACCTCATTGAGGTAATTCAACATTTCATCATCATCGTATAATGAATTGATATCTAAATTTTCTATATCAATATCGTCGTAAAGAGAGGCGATCTCGTAGGAGTTCAGTCCCAATTCATCATTTTCAATCCAGTTCTCTATTTCGGACGTTTCAAGACTCACAAATAAATCAGTATCATGAGTGTTAAAAAACTGCAATGAAATAAATAGTAATAATGAAGCAGCAGCAATAAATGGAATAAACTGTTTTACAATTCTATTCTTCAGACTGATAACTTTATGCTCCTTATTAATTTTTCCTAAAACGTTGTCTTCAATTGTGTCAAAATAGCCTTCAGGAATCGAAAATGCAGCATCAGTTTTATGTATATGATTTAAAACACTATCTTCAATAGTTTTAAAATAATTTTCAGGAGTTTTAAATACTTGCTCTTTATTAGCACTAAAAATATCAAACCCTATTGTAGTTTCTACCGTTTCAAAATAATTTTTTGGTACAGAAAAACCACTACCCATTTTTTTCAATTGGTATAAAAGTGGAGCGATATTTTTTAATTCTTTATCAGTCATTTGTTCTTAAGACTCTATTAATACTCAATGGTTTAATGTGATTTTATAATTTTTTCTATCTTTTTTACAGCATGAAAGTAGGATGCTTTTAAAGCACCGACACTTGTTTCTAACATTTCTGACATATCACTGTACTTTATTTCGTCAAAATATTTCATATTAAAAACCAATTGTTGTTTTTTTGGTAATGTTGCGATTGCTTGTTGTAATACAAGTTGTATTTCGTTTCCGTCGTAAAGAGAATCTTCCTGGAGCGTATGTATCATATTCAGATTGTACTCAGAAATATCTATTTTCTTTTCTTTGGCCTTCTTGTTGATAAATGTAATTGCTTCATTGGTTGCAATACGATACATCCAAGAATATATTTTACTTTCTGAATTGAATTTGTCAATACTTCTATATATCTTGATAAAGGTGTTTTGCAGTACATCATCAGCATCGTCATGAGAAATTACGATTTTTCGGACATGCCAATACAACCGTTCTTTATATTGAGATATCAATATTCGAAACGCTTGTTCTTGAGTCGTTTTATCTTTAAGTTGTCTTACTAGCGCTTGTTCGTCAATCACCTAAATGGTTTTCTAATTAGACGTTTAAAAGTACAAAAGGTTTAATTACGAGAAAAATTATTTTTTAATATCTAATGATCTTCGTTTTGAATATCCAAATAATCGTTCGTCTTTAATAATTTCAGCAATACCTGTAGGTAACATTTCTTCCCATCCTTGATCTTCATCATTTATCATTTTAAGTACTTTTCTTGAAAATATTGTAAGAATTTCGGGATCAAAATTTTCAATATCTACCACTTTTCCATTGTACTTGAAGAATTTATATAACTCCTTCATTCTAGGATGTACTTTTAAGTTTTCACTAGTAATGATTTCGTCTGTTTCTTCATCTCTTAATGGGTACAAGTAGATTTTTAAATCTTTAAAGAATAATTTTCCAAAGGCTTCTAATATTCCACCACTTAAATTACGGTAGTATTTCTCATCAAATATTTGTATCAAATTATAAACACCCATGGCTAATCCCATACGTTCTTTAGTGAATTCTGAGTAATATTCTACAAGTTTGTAGTATTCAGAGAAATTGGAAATCATTACATATTGTCCAAGTGAACTAAGTAATTCTGCTCTATCCAAGAAATCACGTTCGTTGATTTTTCCTTCAGCCGAGAGATTTGAAAGAGTGATTTCAAAAATAATTTTAGCGTTTTTTTTATCAACTTTACTTTCTGCAAAGAATAATTCAGTCGCACGTTGGTAAATATCCATATTAACCTTAGTTACTGGTCTGAAGCTACCACGAAGAGTTAAAATGTTCTTTTTATAAAGCTGTTGTGCTGGTAATAAATTATTTCCGTCAGGACCGAACATTACGGCATTGGTCATTCCGTTTTTTACCAATTGCAAACTCATCAGTCGATTGTCTACATAAGCAAATCGTGGACCTGAAAAATTAATCATATCAATTTCTATCTGATCCTTATCAAGATTATCGTAGAAAGAAGCTAATAAATCTTTTGGACTGTCATGTAAGTAAAATGCTCCGTAGATTAAATTTACACCTAACATTCCTAACGTTTCTTGTTGCAATTTGGCGTCATTCTCTTTAAACCGAATGTGCATTACAATTTCATTATAATCTTCAAGAGGACTTAATTGGAATTTCATACCAACCCATCCATGACCTTTAAATTTTTTAGCAAAATCAATAGTTGCTACAGTATTAGCATAAGAGAAAAATAATGTTTCAGGCCTTTCATCTCGACTGATACGATCTTCAATAAGATGGACTTCATGAGTCAGCATCGTTTTTAAACGAGTTTCAGTAACATAACGCTTGTCATCTTCAATGCCATAAATTGCATCAGAAAAATCCTTGTCATAAGCACTCATCGCTTTCGCAATAGTTCCAGAAGCACCACCAGCACGAAAGAAGTGTCGAGCAGTTTCCTGTCCTGCACCTATTTCAGCAAATGTTCCGTAAATATTTTCGTTTAAATTAATTCTAAGTGATTTTCTTTTAGCAGATGGAACACTAGACATCTTTTTATCACCTTTCGTAACTGAAGACATTGATTTTAATTTTAAATGGTACAACAAAAATAATAAATTCTTAAGTTTGTCATAGATAATTAACAGTTTAATTTAAAAAAGATAAAATTTGAAAATAACTTTTTTAGGCACAGGAACTTCACAAGGCATTCCAGTTATAAATAGTACGCATCCAGTATGTTTATCAATTGATAAACGAGATAAACGATTAAGAGTGTCAATTTTAGTTGAGTGGGAAGATTATACTTACGTAATAGATTGTGGGCCTGATTTTCGCTACCAAATACTCAGGGCAAATGTATCCAAAATTGATGGCATTCTTTTTACGCATGAGCATGCAGATCATGTTGCAGGAATTGATGATATTAGACCTTTTAGTTTTCAAATAGGAGAAGTACCATTCTATGGTGATAAAAGAGTGCTTGATAATATTAAGGAAAGATTCGGTTACATTTTTGAAACTAAAGATAAATACCCTGGAGCACCAAGTGTATCTTTGAACACTATTGAAAATAAGAGTTTTCAAATAGGAGGAATAGGCGTTATTCCGATTAAGGTTCTACATGGAAAACTACCAATATTTGGGTATAGATTTAATGATTTCGCTTATTTAACGGATGTAAAAACAATCAGTGGAATTGAAATGAAAAAATTGATAGGTTTAAAAGTATTAGTGATAAGTGCCTTACGTATAGAACCTCATTATTCTCATTTAAGTCTTAGTGAAGCGCTTGAGATTATTGATGAATTGAAGCCTGAGCGAACTTATATTACTCATATAAGCCATAAGTTAGGGTTTCATAATGAAGTTGAAAAATCATTGCCAGAAAATGTATTTTTGGCTTATGACGAATTAATAATTGAGTTGTGAAATATTATAACTTCTCAATGTTTTCAGATAGTGTGTTGATGAATTTTTTTAAAGGACTTTTAATCATCATTGACATCATTGCATTGAATTTTCCTTCAAAATCAAGTTTTGCTTGAGCAGAACTCTCATCAATTTCTTCAATATTTACAGATAAAGTAAAAGGAAGCTTACTGCTTGCAGCTCCCAAAACAATTTGATTAAATTCAGTTTGTTCTTTTAAAACCAATCGAATTTCTGGCATTCCTTTTAATCCGAAAATAAAAGAATCACCATCTACTTCAAATTTTTCGATATTCTCTGGCATTAACTGCTCAAAATTTTCAAGATTGGATAAGAATTGAAATAATTCTTTTTGAGATTTCTTTACAGTTACACTATTTGTTTCTAACTTCATTGGTTTTTATTTGAAATGAATACTTTTTATTGATTCCACACACTTGGATTCTCTCTCCAATCATTAAGAGTTTTTAATTCTTTCTCAGATATATAATTTGTGTCAACTGCCTGTTCTAATAATGATTCATAATTACTTAAGGTTGTTAAATCTATATTGTCTTTTTTGAAATTTTCATCTGCTATTGCAAATCCATATGAAAAAATTGCAATCATTCCTTTCACAGTAGCATTTGCTTCTTTCAATGCTTTCACTGCATTCAGACTACTTTTCCCTGTACTGATTAAATCTTCTATCACAACAACATTTGAACCGCTTTCAAGCACACCTTCGACTTGATTCTGTCTTCCATGTTTCTTGGCTTCTGGCCTCACATATACAAACGGTACACCTAGCTCTTCTGCAACCAAAACACCAATTGCAATTGCACCAGTTGCTACACCAGCAATTACATCAGGTTTTCCATACTTTTCTATGATTAGAGTTGCCATCTCTTGTCTAATAAATGTACGGATCTGTGGAAAAGATAAAGTCGCTCTATTGTCACAATAAATAGGAGATTTCCATCCTGAAGCCCATGTAAATGGTTCAGTAGGTTGTAATTTAATAGCCTTTATTTTAAGTAATAATTCAGCAGTTTTTTTTGCAGTATCTTTGTTCATTATCATACCGCGAATGTACACAATTTTTATAAATGATACTCCAATTTATTTGACTGACAGTCCTGTAAACTCTTCATCTGAGTCTTTTTTTCATAAGGACGAAATTTCAATTGAAAAACTACTTGATATTGCTAAAAGTAATAAGTTTCAACAGTTGTACTTGTATTGTACTGATTTAAAGTTGCTTTGGCTTGAATTTAAATGGTTTTTTAAAATAGAAAAAGCAGCAGGAGGATTGGTGAAAAATAATAGAAATGAAATACTTTTTATTTACCGATTTGATACATGGGATTTGCCAAAGGGGAAGATAGAGAAAGAAGAATCTAAAAAAGAAGCAGCCATTCGCGAGGTAGAAGAAGAATGTGGAATAACGGGATTGAAAATTCAGAAAAAACTACAAAAAACATATCACCTTTTTCAAAGAAAAAATCGAGAATTTTTAAAAATAACCTATTGGTATTCAATGAGTACTACTTATAGTGGAAGTTTAAAACCACAAATTGAAGAAGGTATCACAGATGTAGTTTTTAAAAATAAAGAAGAAGTAAAAGAGGCTTTAGGAAAGACCTATGGTAATATAAAATTACTATTTGAAAATATGTAAGAATCTGAGTGGCAATTATGAATAAAAGATTATTTTTGGCGCTTCAAAAATTGAATAATGACAGACTTTATTAGAAAGAGAACAGCGAATGCTAAAAATGACATTTTAAGTGGTTTAACAGTTGCATTGGCACTGGTTCCAGAAGCAGTAGCATTTGCATTTGTTGCAGGAGTAGATCCATTAGTTGGGTTGTATGCTGCATTTATGGTTGGTTTGATTACTTCAATTTTTGGTGGACGTCCAGGAATGATAAGTGGTGCAACAGGAGCCTTAGCAGTTGTTATGGTTGCTCTTGTTGCCAAAGGAAATTCTATGGGTGCTGAAGGAGAGCAATTAGGATTGTATTATCTTTTTGCTACTGTCATTCTGATGGGAGTTATTCAAATGCTTGCTGGAGTTTTTAGACTTGGAAAGTTTGTAAGATTGATTCCACATCCTGTAATGATGGGATTTGTAAACGGATTGGCGATTGTGATATTCTTGTCACAACTAGGAATGTTTAAAGAAACTATAGGGGGAGATAAAGTATGGATGCAAGGTTCTCAATTATGGATTATGGTTGGACTTGTAGGGCTGACTATGGCAATCATGTTCGGACTTCCTAAATTGACTAAAAAATTACCAGAAGCATTGGTTGCAATATTGGTTGTATCTGCAATTGTAATATTTGGAAATTTAGATGTTGCGACTGTTGGTAGTTTTATTACTGATGGAGGAGGAGATGGCTTAAAAGGTGGATTACCATCATTTCAATTTGATATATTTAGCAAAGTTCCTTTCAATTTAGAAACCTTAATTTTTATTGGGCCTTATGCATTAATATTGGCTGCAATTGGTTTGATAGAATCTTTAATGACATTAAATTTAATTGACGAATTAACAGAAACTAGAGGGAACTCAAATAAAGAATGTTTGGCTCAAGGAGGTGCAAATATTGTAACAGGACTTTTCGGAGGAATGGGTGGATGCGCAATGATTGGACAATCATTAATTAATATAAAAGGAGGAGGTAGAACAAGACTTTCAGGAGTTGTTGCTGCATTGACCTTATTAGCATTTATTTTATTCGCTTCAGGATTGATTGAACAAGTCCCAATTGCTGCATTAGTTGGAGTAATGTTTATGGTTGTTGTTGGTACATTTGCTTGGTCTAGTTTTAGAATAATGAATAAAATACCTGGAACAGATGTTTTCGTATTGATATTGGTTTCAGCATTGACAGTAATATTTGATTTGGCGCTGGCTGTGATTGCTGGAGTAATTGTAAGTGCATTGGTTTTTGCTTGGGAAAGCGCAAGACGTATTCGTGCACGAAAGCGTATGAAAGAGGATGGTACTAAAGTTTATGAAATTTGGGGTCCTTTATTCTTTGGTTCTATAACGGCTTTCAATGAAAAATTTGATGCTAAAAATGATCCTCAAAATGTAGAAATTGATTTTGTCGAAGCAAGAATTAGTGATCATTCGGCATTAGAAGCAATATTTAGTTTAGTAAATAAATATGAAGCGGAAGGGAAATCAATTAAGTTAAAGCATTTAAGTGAGGATTGTAAAGTCTTGTTGTATAAGTCTAGTCCAAAGTTCAGAGAAGTAATTATCGAAGATATTGATGATCCTAGATATCACTTGGCAGAAAATCCAGAGGCATTTACAAAGCCGCTTTCGGAGTATAAGTTATAACTATTTAACCCTTACAGGTTTAGGAACCAATTTAGTATAATCTCCATCATTTCTAATAACATCTCTGACTATAGAAGAGGCGATATATGAAGTTCTTGCTGCTGTTAATAAGAATACGGTTTCAATCTTGGATAATTTCCTATTGGTATGTGCGATTGCTTTTTCAAACTCAAAATCTGCAGGATTACGTAATCCACGAAGAATAAATTTCACATTATTTTTTTGGCAAAAATCAATTGTTAAACCAGTATAAGTAACAACTTTTACTTTAGGCTCATCTTTAAAAGACTCCTTTATAAAATCCATTCGTTCTTCAAGGGAAAACATGTATTTTTTATCAGCGTTAATACCAATAGCAACAATTACTTCGTCAAAAAGTGTTATGCCACGTTTAATAATATCGTAATGTCCTAATGTAATTGGATCAAAAGATCCTGGGAAAACTGCTCTTCTCATTTTATAAATTTACAATAATTATTTCAATGCTTCTTCTATAGCATTCCCGAATAAATCTTCTAAAGTTATTCCTGCTTTGTTTGCTTGTTGAGGTAAAATGCTTTCGTTTGTTAATCCAGGAACCGAATTTATTTCTATCATATGCGGTTCGCCATCGATTAAGATGTATTCACTTCTAGAAAATCCAGTCATTTTCAATACTTCATATACCTTTTTAGAAACTTCATGCACACGTTTTGTTTCCTTTGTAGTTATTATTGCAGGAGTAATTTCTTGTGACTCCCCAAGATATTTCGCTTCGTAATCAAAGAAATCATTCTCAGAAACTATTTCTGTAATTGGTAATACTGTTACTTCTCCTCTATAAGTGATAACACCAACAGAAACTTCGGTTCCGTCAAGAAAAGATTCAATAATTATTTCATCATCTTCTTTAAATGAAGTTTGAATGGCTTGTTTTAAATCTTGTTTTTTATTCACTTTGGTAATTCCAAAACTACTTCCTGCTTTATTGGCTTTTACAAAACAGGGTAAACCAACGGTATCAATTATTTCTTGTTCGTTTATTGTATCTCCAAGATTTAAATAATAAGAAGTAGCCATTTTAATTCCATAAGGTTTTAAAACACTTAGGCAATCTCTTTTATTAAAAGTGAGTCCCATTTGATATGAAGGAGCTGAAGTATGTGGAATGTTCAATAACTCAAAATATGAAACTAATTGTCCATCTTCTCCCGGACTTCCATGTATAGCATTGAAAACACAATCAAAAGTCGTTTTCTGATTATTTATTGTTGCAGAAAAATCATGCTTATTAATAAGGTATTCGGTTTCGTTTTGTACCAAAACCCATCTATTTTTAAAAATATGAACTGCAAAAACGTTGTATTTATTTTTGTCTAAGTTGTCACAAACAACTTGCCCACTTTTTAATGATATTTTATATTCTGATGAGTAACCTCCCATCACAACAGCAATGTTTTTCTTCATTAGATAATTTGCTTTAAAACAAAAATACAAAAAGAAATAACTCTACTTTGAATAATTATTAAAAACCAATCATAATACCGATAGAAGGCAAAACATTTCCAGATTCATTTTCTATAGAATATGTATGATATCTCTGGTTGTCAGTTGTGTTTTCAACCGGATTTCCATTTCCATCTTTAACTACATCTAAGAAAGATTGAGTTTCAATTTTTGCACCATATGCATTTTGTATATCTAAATAAGCATTTAAATACCATTTATCAAAATACCATTTCTTGTCAACTCTTAAATCTAAGGAATGTGAAGTTGGGTTTCTTTCAGTATTCAATCGACTCCAATCATTTATACCCTGTTGACTTACATCCCAAATTTCTTTAGTTGATGATAATTCAACATCATAAGGAGTGTATGGAGCTCCACCTAAAAGTCTAAACTTCGCGCCAACTTCCCAGTTTTTTGCTAATTTTTTTCCTACAACAATATTAAAAATATGTTTATTGTCCCATGATGAAGGAACGTATTTATTATTACTGTCTTTGAATTCACTTCTCACATAGGTGTATGATAAAATTCCATAAATTTTATTACTTAATTTTTGTTGCATCATCAATTCTATACCGTAACTTTTTCCTGATGAAGTTGAGTTTGCAGCTTCGTTTCCAATGACACCAAAATCAGCGCCAAGATTGGCAAGTGAAATATTTTTATCAAGTAAAAATGGATACTTATCATACTTTTTGTAAAAACTTTCAAGGGATATTTTAGAATACTTGGTAGGTCTGTATTCTAAACCTGTACTAATTTGATTATTTTCTATGTATGTCACCCTATTTTCTTTATTGATAAGGATATTATTATTGTCTCTATATCCTAAAATAGTATAAGGCGGAAGTTGGAAGTATTTTCCAAGACTCAAACCTAGATTTAGTTTCTCATTTATAGCATATGAGGCAGAAAACCTTGGAGAAAATTGTTTTAAAGGGTTATTCATTTCATTAGAATAATCATTAAAATCTGTTCTAAAACCAGCAGATAATGATAAGTTGTCATTAAAAAAAGAGCGACTTACTTGACCAAATGCAGCAAATTTATTGAAGTTAATTTTAGAATTAAAATCAATTGTTTGAACAGTATTATTAATTTGTCTTTTATTGAATGTTGAATTCTTGTAGGTGCTATTTTCAAGTCCAACGCCAAAATTTATTTTCCAGCCTTTATTCCAACTTGTATTTTCAAACCTGAATTTTGTTTCAATTTCTTCAGATTCATAATCAAGAAGTAAATTACTTAGTTGTTCGTCATTATTTAAATATTTATTTGCGCTATTACTTAAGTGATTTCTACTTAAAACAAAAGTTTGGTTACTGTTTTCAGAATAATGTTTCCAATTGATTCCAATAGTATAATTCCATTGAGAGTTTATAGGAATATTTCCAAGTATATAATTGTTTCTATCGATTGCTTCTTGGTCAGTAACTCCATCATTGGCTTCTGTATTTATTTCAAAATCATCAATTGCGCCTAAGCCTATAATAGTAAGTTTGTTTTTATCATTAATATCTATTGATTGCTTATATTGAAAATCATTATAGGTAGGTAAAAACGGAAGTTTTATTAGTTTAAATAAATATTGCAAATACGATCTTCTAACTGATAATATAAAAGATGATTTTTCACCCATAGGGCCGTCTAATGTTATTCCTGCATCAGAAGAGCCTAACAAAAAAGTTCCAGTAAGTTTTTCTTTGTTTCCAGTTATTTGTTCAAATTCAAGAATTGAACTTAATGTGTTTCCTCTATTTGCTGGAAAAGCACCAGAATAGAATTCTACATTTTTTATAAAGTTTACATTTATCATTCCTACAGGACCTCCTGAAGATCCTTGAGTTGCAAAGTGATTGATATTTGGTACTTCTATACCATCAAGGTAAAAACGGTTTTCATTTGGAGCGCCACCTCTTACTATAATATCATTTCTAAAAGAAACTGTCGAACCAACTCCAGGTAATATTTGTATTACTTTAGAAATGTCTCTATTTCCTCCAGGATTACGATAAATTTCTTCAGCACTTATTTTTTGAAGATTTATTGGAGATTCTTTCGATTTTTTAAAAGGCGAACTTTTTAATTGAATCTCATCTAGACTGCTCGTTTGTTCAACCAATGTTATATCTAATGAAACGGATTTATTAGTTGGAACATTAAGATCGTAAAAAATGGCACTTTCAAAACCTAAAAAACTAACAGTTATGGTGTAATTTCCAGGTGTTAAGTTTTTTAATACATAATTTCCATCTTCATCTGAAGTTGTTCCAGTATTAGTATTTTCAATTAATATGGCAGCTCCTACAATCGAACTGTTGTTTATTTCATTGGATATTCTTCCTTTGATTGTTCCAGTTTGAGCAAGTATCTCAAAGCTTAAGGTTACTAGAATAAAAAATAAATACTTTTTTAATTTCATTTTTTTGATTTAATAATTTTTTACAAAAATAAATAATTGCCGACAGAAGACCTTCCTCCATCGACAATTATAGTTAACTAACTAACTAACTAACTAACTAACTAACTAACAATAACTTTACTAATAAAAAACTATTAAAGTGAAGGGATTAATACTTTGTCTATAACATGGATGACACCATTGCTACCTTGAATATTTACTTCAACAACATTTGCTGCTTCAGCAGTTGTATCTGTTAAAGAAACACCATCAGTTCCAATGTTTACTGTAATATCCTGTGAGTTTAGCATACTTACCACTTGACCATCAGATAAGCCTGTACTAAATACTCTTGCTCCAACAGCATGATATAAAAGAACGTCACTTATTTGTGCCTCTGTTAATGTAGCTATAGTAGCAGATATCTCATTAAATGCTGCATCAGTTGGTGCAAATACTGTAATATTATCTGAATCGATAATGGCTTGAGTAATTTCGCTATATGCAGGAGAGGTTAATAGACTTACAAGAACTGTGAATTCTGGATTTTCCGCTTGAGATAAAGCAACAGCAATATCAATTACAGTTGGTGCTGGTGGAACTAAAGTTCTATTAATTTTATGAACTACTCCATTACTTTTTTCGATATCTACTTCTGTTACTTGGGTTAACCCATTAATAAGCACAGAGTTAGTTAAGTATCCTAAATAGATATTTTGGTTATCACTCAACGTTGTTGCAACACCATCAGCAGGTAATTCAGTGGATAATACTTTTGCACCTAAAACGTGGTATAATAATATAGGAGATAAAGCAGCAGCATCTAAACCATCTAAAGAAGTAATTCCTGCAGCTACAAATGCATCATTGCTTGGAGCAAACAAAGTTAAACCTTGAGTTGTTGAAACTGTGTTTAATAAATTTGCAGTTCTTAGTGCTTCAGTTAATATTGTGTAATCATTATCAAACATAAATGTCTCGGAAATAGATCCTAAAGCACTTGTTACAAATGATGGTAATAAAACGGCATCAATACCATGTATAACTCCATTTGTTGCTTCTAAATCTGCAGCAATAACATTTGAACTATTTATTTTAACTCCACTAGTTAAATCTACAGTTACAAATTCATTTGTTAAAAGTGTATTTACTGGTCCATTAGTTAATTCAGTTGATAGGACTTTTGCTCCTACTATGTGATACTCAATAATTTCTCTTACTAATGATATAGGTAATTCACTAACACTAGATTTTCCTAATGCAGTTAATAAATTACCAAATGCAGTATTATTTGGTGCAAATACAGTAAGTTCTGAATTTGAATCACTTGCTGCGCTTAATAAATCAGATAATTCAGGTAAAGATAATATAGAAACTAAAGTAGAGTAATCAGGAGCTCCTGCAGCAATTTCAACAATTGTTAACGTTGGTTCATTTATATTATTGTCATCATCATCATCATCACAACTAACTAATAATGAGCTAGAGATTAGTACCATAACTAAAAATAGAAATGGGAATTTTTTCGTAAGCTTTTGTTTAATGTTTTTCATTGTTCAATTTTTTTATGTTAACTATTAAACAAATATAGATAAAAATATTAAATTGTTCATGTTTATTATAAAAAAATATGAACAAAATAAAACGTATTATTTTGAGTATAGTTACTTTATTGAATAAAATTGTATATTTGTCTAAGAAATAATATCCAATATATAGACATGGGATCATATACAATGTCACAGGTTGAAACCCTAACTGGCATAAAATCACATACATTAAGAGTGTGGGAGAGAAGATACAGTTTTTTAAAACCGAGTCGTACTGCTACGAATATTCGTTTTTATTCAGATGCAGAAGTTCGAAAATTATTAAATATTTCAATTTTATTGAATAATAACTATCGAATTTCTAAAATAAATAATTTAAGTGAAGATGAATTTAATGAACTTATTTTAAATTTAAAATCCAATTATACTGATAAGTTTGAAGATTATATCAATAGGCTGATATTATCTATGATTGATATGGATGAACATGCATTTGAGCAAATTTTTCAAGAAAATGTTATGAAGAACGGATTGTTGACTACAATTACAAGTCTTATATATCCATTTTTAAATCAAGTAGGGTTGTTATGGACAACCAATAAAACGATTCCTTCGCAAGAGCACTTTATGTCTAATTTGATTCGTCAAAAAATAATTTCTGCAATAGATTTATTGCATAATCCTGATGATTCAGCACCAAGAATTATATTGTTTTTGACGGAAGATGAAAGTCATGAAATAGGATTAATATTGGCATCATATATTGCTAAAAAATCAGGGTGGAGAGTTTATTATTTAGGCCAAAACGTACCTGTAGTCAACTTAGATAAAGTATATGAATTGACAAAGGCGAAAGCCTTTTTTACAATGTTTATAGCGCCAAAGAAAGAAAAGTATTTTACAAAGTTCACTTCTAAAGTTCATAAAATTGATACTGCTTTTTTTGTTTCAGGAAACTACGATGCTAAATATGTGTCTTCTAATATTCAATATATAAGTAATCCTGATGAATTTACTGAGCAGTTAAAAAAGTTAGCATAGAAATCAGTTGTTTAGTTAATTTTTACTTTTTAATAATATAAAATATAATTTCAGTACATACAATTACGTTTTATATCTTTGTTGAAATTAATAAATGATATGAGTTTACTAAATTTTGTAAAGAGTAAAACGTTTTTAAAACAAGTTTTATATGCTATTGTTGGCTTATCGATGTTTCTCTTTTTATTAATGCAATGGTTGAAAATATCTACAAATCACACTCAAAAAATTCAAGTACCAGACCTTTCTAAGTTGTCGATTGAAGAAGTTGAACAACAATTGAATAATTTGGATTTGAAATATATTATAATTGATTCGACAAATTATAACCCAGAATATCCACCTCTTTCAGTTATTGAACAAAACCCAGAAAGTGGAGATTTTGTAAAAGAGAACAGAAAAATATATTTAAAAATAAATCGACCGACCTATCAAGATATTGAAATTCCAAATGTTTTAACTAAGTCCAAACGTAATGCTGAAGCCGTATTAAGAGCTGTTGGTTTTAGAACAGGAAAGAATCCAAAGTATGTTCCAGATATAGCTAAAGATGTTGTACGTGGATTATACCATAATGGAAAAGTTTTAGAAACTGGAAGTAGATTGCCGAAAAATTCTGTCATAGATTTAAAATTAGGAGATGGAAATGGCGGTTAAAAGCGACTATAACTTTAAGTAAATTGAGTAAGATGATAGAAGAAGAAGAAATTGAAAACGAAGAATTATACGAGCATTTTAAATACACTGCTCATTCTGGTCAAGAACCATTACGAGTTGACAAATTTTTAATGAATTTTGTTGAGAATGCTACACGAAATAAAATCCAACAAGCTGCCAAAGCAGGCAATGTACTAGTCAATGAAGTTCCTGTAAAGTCCAATTATAAAGTTAAAGGATATGATGTAGTACGTGTAGTACTAGCATATCCTCCTCACGAAAATTTATTGGTAGCAGAAGACCTTCCTATTGATATTATCTATGAAGATGATGATGTGATTGTTGTTAATAAAGCGGCAGGAATGGTTGTGCATCCAGGACATGGAAATTATTCAGGAACACTTGTCAATGGTTTGATTCATCATATTGAGAATTTGCCAAAAAACTCTAACGAGCGTCCTGGACTTGTACATAGAATCGATAAAGATACAAGTGGATTATTGGTCGTGGCGAAGACGGAACACGCAATGGCACATTTATCAAAACAGTTCTTTGATAGAACAACCGAAAGGCGTTACCTATCAATTGTATGGGGAAATGTTGATGAAGATTCTGGTACTATCGAAGGGAATGTAGGAAGAAGTTTAAAGAATCGATTA
Source organism: Flavobacteriaceae bacterium (assembly GCA_034111625.1). GTDB lineage: Bacteria > Bacteroidota > Bacteroidia > Flavobacteriales > Flavobacteriaceae > Urechidicola. The sequence continues at coordinate 106,863 of JAWUWX010000007.1, forward strand.
CAAATGGCTGTTTTCCCTGAAGGAGATCTTGGAAAACATGCTGTTACACATTATAAAGTTGTTGAGCGTTTTTCGTATGTTACACTTATTGAGTGCAAACTAGAAACTGGAAGAACACATCAGATTCGTGCACATTGTAAATATATAGGACACACTTTATTTAATGACGAGCGTTATGGCGGTAATTTAATATTAAAAGGGACTACGTTTACGAAGTACAAGCAGTTTGTCGATAATTGTTTTAAGGTTTTACCAAGACAAGCCCTGCATGCGAAGACACTTGGCTTTACGCATCCTACTTCTGGAAAGTTTATGCAATTTGACTCTGAAGTTCCAGAGGACATGAAATTATGCCTTGAGAAATGGAAAAACTATACAGTAAATCAGAAGGATTAGGGTTTTTATAAGTAATTAGTTTAATACGGATTAATTTTTTTAACTCAATCCATTGTTGAATAAAGTTATTTTAACATCAACAATAAATGTCGATAACCCAATTTATTCTTTCCCCGTTTTAATTCATAATAACACCCTGCTTCTCCATCAACAGGGCCGTAAATATTTTTATACCATTCATTTGGTATTTCTGTTAAGCCTAAATCATATATTTTTCCAATCCAATATTTTATTTTTCCCTCACTTATAATAGGAAGTTCTAAAGTCACACTTACTCCTCCAGCTTCTCTAAAAGACTCCGTTGAGAATTTTATTCCGCTTTCAAAGGATTGGTTAAAAGCACAAATTTGAAATTCGCCGTATTCTAACTTTTGGATTTTGTTTTTTCAGATGTCGGTTTATACTTCTGAATCAGATAATGATTGATAATATCATTTCCACTTTCATCATTTTGATGAACCTTTCTTAGTTATGATTTGTTTGGATTAATCAGTTCAAAACTTTGTCAAGACGACTTGTTTCCTGAGAACAGTAATATTTTAGAAAAGGTTTTTCTAATAATTTAATACAACAGACCTGCTAGACGGATTCATATATTTTAGAGTAAAAAAAAAGAATTTGTGCAAATATTATTAGTTAACAAGCTTCTAATAAAATCATCGTTCAATTTATATATTAAATCCTTATTTTTATGCGAGAATTTAGATTATAGAATGAGTAAAGAAATAGTTGAAAAAATAGAATTTTTAAGAGAAGAATTAAGACAGCATAATTATAATTATTATGTGCTTGATAATGCTACAATTTCCGATTTTGATTTTGATGTAAAATTGAAAGAACTACAGAAACTAGAAGAGCAATATCCGCAATTTCAAGATGGCAGTTCGCCTACTCAACGTGTAGGAGGGGAGATTACCAAGAACTTTAATACAGTTACTCATAAGAATAGAATGTACTCTCTTGATAATTCATATTCTTTGGAGGACCTACAAGATTGGGAAAAACGCATCCAGAAAAGTTTAGGGATTGGAAAATTGGATTATACGTGCGAATTAAAGTATGATGGAGCATCTATAAACTTAACGTATCAAAATGGAAAATTAATAAGTGCAGTAACTCGTGGTGATGGTTTTCAAGGGGATGATGTAACGGCCAATATTAAAACTATTAAATCTATTCCGTTACAATTAAAAGGAGAGTATGTTGAAGAGTTTCAAATAAGAGGTGAGATAATTTTACCCTTAGAAGGTTTTGAAAAAATGAATATTGATAGAGTTGAAGCAGGAGAAGATCCATATAAAAACCCTAGAAATACAGCAAGTGGAAGCCTAAAATTACAAGATAGTTCAGAAGTGGCTAATCGCCCATTGGATTGCTTACTTTACCATGTTGTGGGAGAGAATTTACCTTTTAAAACTCATTTTAAGGCTTTAGAAAACGCTAGAAACATTGGATTTAAGGTTCCTAAGGCGATTACAGTTTGTGAGAGTATTAATGCTGTTTTTGAATTTATCAATTATTGGGATATAGAGCGTCACAATTTACCTTATGAAACTGATGGAATAGTAGTAAAAGTAAATAACTTACATCAACAAGATGAATTAGGTTTCACTGCCAAAGCACCTAGATGGGCAATCGCATATAAGTTTAAAGCCGAACAAGAAAGTACCGTTTTACATAAAATCACATATCAGGTTGGAAGAACAGGTGCAATTACTCCTGTAGCCAATCTTGAGCCGGTTTTATTGGCTGGAACTATCGTAAAGCGTGCTTCGTTGCACAATGCTGATCAATTTTCGAGATTGGATATTAGAGAAGGTGACACTGTATTTGTTGAAAAAGGAGGAGAGATTATACCTAAAGTAGTAGGAGTTGATTTAAATAAACGGCCCTCTTATTCACAACCTACACATTATACAACTCATTGTCCTGATTGCACAACTAAATTGGTAAGAAAAGAAGGTGATGCGAAACATTATTGTCCAAATGAATTCGGTTGTCCTACTCAGATTACGGGTCGAATCCAACATTTTATAAGCCGAAAGGCAATGAATATTGATGGCTTGGGAGCGGAAACAGTTGAGTTATTATTTAATGAAGGACTGGTTTTTAATTATGCGGACTTGTATGATTTAAGAGAAGAGCAAATTATTCCATTGGAACGAATGGCGGAAAAATCTGCACAGAATATTGTTGCTGGAATTGAATTGTCTAAGCAGATACCATTTGAAAAAGTACTATTTGCTTTAGGAATACGATTTGTAGGAGAAACTGTAGCTAAAAAATTAGCAAAAAATTATAAGTCAATGAGTTCTTTGATGAGCGCTTCATTTGAAGAATTGGTAAATGTTGATGAGATTGGAGAAAGAATAGCGCAAAGTATTCTTGATTTTTCCAATGATTTAGGAAATATTCAACTTATTGAACGATTGAAGAATTATGGTGTTCAACTTGAGATGTCTATGGAGTCTCAGGCCAATCAGACTAATAAACTTCAAGGAAAAGTGTTTGTTGTTTCTGGGGTGTTTTATCAATTGAGTCGAAACGAATTGAAAAAGTCTATTGAGGATAATGGTGGAAAAGTTTCAAGTTCAATTTCTAAAAAAACTACGTATATAGTTGCGGGAGATAATATGGGACCAAGTAAAAAAATTAAGGCTGATGATTTAGGTATTCCGTTGATTACCGAAAAAGAATTTATTCAATTGTTGAACTAAGTAACGGTTAATGATATGAAATGAGCATGCTTGCATTTCGACTTTGCTCAATATAAACTATGTCAAAGCATGACCTTTAAAAAACAATAAAAATAAACACATGAAAAGCAGCAAACTAGTTTTAGGTATTTTTGTACTTGTCTCGGCACTTCATCTCATTGGGATTTCAATAGGGAATGAAAATCTTAGGATTATTACAAAGCCTTTGATTATATTGTCTTTAATGATTTATTATTCGTTTGTAGTTGAAAACGAAAACCACATATATCTTGCCGCTTTATTCTTCTGTTTTTTAGGAGATATTTTTTTGATTTTCAATACTGAATTGAATTTTATTTTAGGCTTAGTATCTTTTTTAATAGGTCATATATTATTTATAGTTATTGTAGTTAAACTATTGACAAAATCTACGGGTATTCAGAAGATAATTTCATTATTACCATTTACAATACTATTTGCGGGATTGATGTACCTATTAAAAGATAATTTAGGTGGAATGTTAATTCCTGTAATCGTTTATGGATTAACAATTTCTGCGTTTGGAGTGGTTGCGCTGTTAAATTATATGACTGAAAAATCTCTGACTAACTTAGTTTTACTTGGAGGAGCATTGTTTTTTATACTTTCCGATAGTATAATTGCTCTAGGGAAATTCCTTCAATATGAGAAATATTTCCCATTGTTGATTATGGCAACTTATATACTAGCACAGTATTTAATATGTAAGTTTATGACACAAAAAAGCGAGTAAAAACTCGCTTCTTTTATTTGTTAAAATTAATTATTTTTTGTGTTAGGTGTTGTTACACAACCTTTTTAGCAGGCTCAAGCCACTTGTCACTTTTACATTCGCCTAATATTACGATGTCCTTAATTCGACGGTATTCTTCAACAGCATCAAGCATTGCTGCTCTGTTGTCTCTTCTTATTTTAATACCACTTCTATCTCCTTTATTTTTTACTTCTATATAGAAACCATCTTTTAATTTTGCTGGACGTGTTGCTGGTCTTCCCATTTTTTATTTTTAATTAAATTTTTTTTTCAATTTTTAAATATAGTAATTTTATTGTTAAAAGCAAGTTAAAGTTTGGCTCCTAAAACAGGGATATTTCTGCGTTGATCATAGAGAGTAATTGATGCTAATAAAAAAACTATTAATGCCAAATAAAATAACTTTCCACCATCACTATGAACTTCAATCCCTATTTGCGTTAAGTGCATTATTATTGCACCGCTTATTATTCCAAATGTGAGCAAAGCCCCTGCCCAAATAGTTTTTGGAAATAAAATAAGAATTGCTGAGATTAATTCAAGAACTCCAATTCCGATTCTTCCTATAGGTTCTAGTCCTACTTGTGAGAAAATATAAACACTATCAGGATGTGCAGTAAATTTAAAATACAACGTTTGTATTAATATTAATGCAATTCCAATACGTATAATCAATAGAATTTTCTTGTTCATGGTTATTTTTTTTTGTTCTTAGACGAAGACCATTTAAAGTAATTACAAATTCTAAAATTTATTATTTAATTACAGTTCTAATTTAACTATTTTTGTCTAAATAAAATTGTACAATGCTTTTACAAGCCGTAAGGAAAATATTTATTAAGAAAAAGATCGAAAATAAACTGCTCGATAATGGACAATTTCCTGAAGTTTATTTTAAAGAGAAGTCTCCTTCGGTTTTAATTTTGGTAGGTGAAGAAGAAAGTGGAAACTTAAAAGGAATTTTGGCTAATGAGTTAAATATTCCATTGCCTAATATTGAGTTATTAAAATTTTGCAAAAAGATTAAAAAAGGACAAAGAGAAGAGAGCCAATTTTCAGGCGATGATTTTGGATGGTTTGGAAAAATAAAAAGTAAAAAAATTGAAAAATTAGTAAGGAAAGAAAGCGATGTGTTGTTGAATTATGCAATTGGTAATTTATATATAGATTATTTAGCATCTATATCTAACGCCAAATTCAAAGTAGCTTATTCCAATAACGATAAGAGATTATATGATTTAATGATTAATGTAAAAGAATTTAATACGGCTATTTTTAATAGTGAATTGAAAAAATATTTAAATATTTTAAACAAATAGATAATGCAGAAATTTTTTGGTACAGGAGTTGCTTTAGTGACACCATTTAAAAGTGATTTAAGTGTCGATTACGTTGCCTTGAATAAACTTGTTGAATATAATATTTCGAATGGAACAGATTATTTAGTGATAAGTGGAACTACTGGAGAAAGTGGTACGATTACGAAAGAAGAAAAGAAAATTATTGTGAAGGCTATTGTTGAGGTTAATGGTGGTCGTGTTCCATTGGTTTTAGGAATTGGAGGAAATAATACTACCGAAGTTATCGATGAATTGAAATCAACTGATTTAAGTTCAATAGATGCAATTTTATCAGTTGTACCATATTACAGTAAGCCAACTCAAGAAGGTTTTTATCAGCATTTTAAAGCAGTTTCTATGGCTAGTGCTAAGCCTATTATATTATATAATGTACCTGGAAGAACTTCAAAAAACATGTTACCAGAAACTACTTTACGATTGGCAAGAGATTTTGAGAATATCATAGCGGTTAAAGAAGCAGGAAATAATACGCAACAGTATTTAGAATTATTGAAAGACAAGCCAGAAGATTTTTTAATTATTTCTGGTGATGATGATTTGGCTGTTGGAGTTATATTGGCTGGTGGTGCTGGAGTTATTTCTGTAATAGGCCAAGGTCTTCCGAAAGAATTTTCTAAAATGATACGCCTTGCATTAGAAGGAAAAGCAAAAGAAGCTTATGAAATTCATTTTAAGTTGATGGATGTTGTCGGTTATATATTTGAAGAAAACAATCCTGCAGGTATTAAATCAGTACTGAATTGTCTAGGAATATGCAATAACGAAGTTCGATTGCCATTGGTTGAAGCAACCAGTAATTTGGAAGAAAAAATCGCTAATTATATCCAAAATTATTAATTAACAAACAATTAAGATGTCTACATTGTCTTGATTGTGAAATCACGTTATTTTTGCAGATTAAAAGTGAAGTGAAAAATCATTTTAATAATCCATAATTAATAACTAATTTTGCCAAATGCTAAAAATGAAAAAAATAACATACATACTTATATTGGCTATCGTATTCACATCTTGTAGTGATTACCAAAAAGTACTCAATAAAGGTTCAGTTGAAGAGCAGTATAAACTTGCTACTGAAATGTATGATACTGGGAAATATAATAAGGCGATTCAGTTATTTGAAAAAATAACTCCAGCATATAGAGGTAAACCTCAGATGGAAAGAGTTCAATATATGATAAGTGATGCTTATTATAATACGAAGCAATATTCATTAGCCGCTTACTATTTTGATAGATTTACTAAAAACTATCCAAGAAGTACTAAGAAAGAAGATGCGTCATACTCATCAGCATATAGTTATTATTTAGATTCTCCAATTTTCAGTCTGGATCAGGCTTCAACTAAAGAAGCGTTGTTAGCAATGCAAGGTTTTATTGATGCTTATCCAAATTCTGATAAAATTGATGATGCCAATAAAACGATTAAAGAGTTGCGATATAAATTAGAAAAGAAAGCCTTTGAAACTGCTAAGCAGTATTATCATATTGACGATTATCAAGCAGCGATTACATCGTTTGATATTTTAATTTCAGATTATATAGGAACTTCTTTTAAAGAGCAGGCTTTATTTTATAAGTTTATGGCTTCTTATGAATTGGGAAAGAAAAGTGTGCAGTATAAAAAAGAACAACGATTAAAAGATGCTGTTAAAGTATATAATAGATTGAAGAAAAGTTTTTCGAAGTCTGAGTATTTAGAAGATTCAGAAAAATTATTTAAGAAGCTTAACGAAGAATTAACAACTTTCGAGAAAGAAGTTGAAATAACTGAAAATAAATAGAAATGGATTATAAAAATTCTAATGCTGAAGTATCTACGATTACGTATGATAAAAAGGAAATTGAGGGTAAAACTGGAAATTTATATGAAGCTATTGTGATTATGTCAAAAAGAGCGACACAAATCAATAGTGAGTTAAAAACAGAATTACTTGAAAAATTGGAAGAATTCGCTACGCACAATGATAGTTTAGAAGAAGTGTTCGAAAATAAAGAGCAAATCGAAGTTTCTAAATTTTATGAGCGTTTACCAAAAACTACTGCGATTGCTGTAGAAGAATGGTTAGATGACGGAACATACCATAGAACTCCAGAAGAAAAATAAAAATAGATGTCAGTTATAAGCGGTAAAAAAATTCTTATTGGCGTTACTGCTGGAATTGCTGCTTATAAAACTGCACATTTAGTAAGGTTGTTTATAAAAGCTGGAGCACAAGTACGTGTTGTAATGACTCCTGCAGCCAAAGATTTTATAACACCATTAACACTTTCTACTCTTTCTAAGAACCCTGTTCATTCAACTTTCTACGATAAAGAAGATGAGAATGAATTATGGAATAATCATGTTGATCTTGGCCTTTGGGCAGATTTAATGGTGATTGCTCCAGCCACTGCGAATACCCTTTCCAAAATGTCAAATGGTACAAGTGACAATTTATTACTTGCAACCTATTTATCAGCCAAATGCAAAGTGTATTTTGCTCCAGCAATGGATCTAGATATGTACAAGCATCCATCAACAACTACAAGTATTGAAAAACTTGAAAGTTTTGGAAATCTATGTATTCCTGTTGCTAGTGGAGAACTTGCTAGTGGATTGATAGGAGAAGGGAGAATGGCAGAACCAGGAGATATCCTTGGATTTATAGAATCAGATATTTTGTTTCAATTACCTCTTCGAGGTAAAAAAGTATTAATCACTGCTGGACCTACTTACGAAGAAATTGATCCTGTGCGTTTTATTGGAAATCATTCGTCAGGAAAAATGGGATTTGAATTGGCAAAGACTGCCGCAAGTCTAGGAGCGGATGTTGTCTTGGTATCAGGTGTTTCTCATGAAAAAGTTGAGCATTCATTAATTGAAAGAATTGATGTTGTAAGTGCTCAAGATATGTATGATGCAGCACACGAACATTTTAGCACGTCAGATATTGCTATTTTATCTGCTGCAGTTGCTGATTATAAACCAAAAAATATTTCTACAAAAAAAATAAAAAAAAATGATGCTATTATGTCAATTGAATTGGTGAAGACCAAAGATATTCTTGCATCATTGGGAGAGATAAAAACAGGACAGTTCTTAGTAGGATTTGCATTAGAAACTAATAATGAACTGGAAAATGCGTTAGGTAAGTTAAAGCGTAAAAATTTAGATTTGATTGTATTAAATTCCTTGCAAGATAAAGGTGCTGGATTTAAAAAATCAACAAATAAAGTTACAATCATTGATAAATCGGAAAAAATTTCCGAATTTAGTCTAAAATCTAAGTCAGAAGTTGCTCAAGATATTTTCAATGAAATTGTAAATCGAATCCATGAATAGATATATCCAAGTACTTGTTGTTTTATTATTCTCTATGCAGTTGACTGCACAAGAGATCAATGCAACTGTAACTATAAATTCGGATAACGTTTCAGGTTCCAATAAACAAGTATATCAGACTCTAGAGCGTTCATTGACGGAATATATCAATCAGAAAAAATGGACAGAGAGTAATTTTAAAAGTCAAGAAAGAATTCAATGCGCTTTTACATTGACGATTCTTGATCAACCTTCAAGTAATGAATTTGTAGGGAATATTCAAATTCAATCTACTCGACCTATTTATAATACGTCTTATTTTACACCAATATTTAATTTTAAGGATGATGATTTTTCATTTCAATATACAGAATTTGAAATATTACAGTACAATAAAAATAACTTCGAATCCAATTTAGTTTCTATCGTTACATTTTATGTATACAGCATTCTCGGAATGGATGCAGATTCTTTTACCAATAAAGGAGGAACTGAATATTATAAACAAGCAGAAGGCGTAGTTAATCAAGCTCAACAAAGCAGTTATATAGGCTGGAATCAGACGGATAGAGGTCCTACAAGATTCAGATTGATAAATGATATATTATCAGGAGCATATGACAATTATAGAACATCATTGTATAATTACCATAGAAATGGATTGGATATAATGAGTGACGATGAAAAGGATGCTAAAGACAATATTAGTGAAACAATTCAATTGTTAAGAGATATATACAACCGAAGACCAAATTCACTTTTGGTACGTACTTTTATGGATTCTAAAGCAGATGAAATTGTAGAAATTTTTTCTGATGGCCCGAGATTTAACGCTGACAAACTTAAAGAGAGTTTGATTAAAATGTCACCAGTAAACATGTCCAAATGGGACAAAATTCAATAGCATAACGCATAAAAACCTAGTTAATGCTCACCGCACTTTCAATAAATAATTACGCTTTAATTGAAGAGTTAAATGTAAAGTTTGACAAGGATTTTTCCATAATTACAGGAGAAACAGGAGCTGGTAAATCTATTTTACTAGGCGCTTTAGGTTTGGTTTTAGGAAAACGTGCTGATGTTACTTTTTTAAAAAATAAAGAGCAGAAATGCATTATTGAAGTAGAATTTAATATTCAAGGCTATCAATTAAATTCTTTTTTTACCAATGAAGATTTAGACTACGAGAAATTGACAATCATTCGTAGAGAAATATTACCAAATGGTAAATCCCGTGCTTTTATCAATGACACACCTACAACACTCTCTGTATTAAATTTACTTGGAGAGAAATTGGTTGATATACATTCTCAGCATCAGACACTAGAACTTGCAAATAAAAAATTCCAATTTAAAATAATTGATGCACTTGCATCAAATGAAAAACTACTTGTAAGTTATAAAGAAGAACATTCAATTTTTACCACACTTCAACAAGAGTTGAGTCAATTGATAGATTCGCAACAAGAATCCAAGGAACAATATGATTATAATTTACACCTATTTAATGAACTAGAATCTGCCAATTTTAAAGAAGGAGAAAAGGAAACTATTGAGCAAGAATTGGACAAGTTGAATAATGTTGAGGAAATAAAATTGAATTTAAATGAGTCTATTCAAATATTTGATAATGAAGAGGTTGGATTGGATTCATTGCTTAAGTTATACAAATCAAAATTAAGTAAAATCGCCACTTTTTCGTCACTTTATAATGAACTTGAAAGCCGTATAGGAAGTATAGAAATAGAATTAAAAGATATTTCTGATGAGATTACTAGAGCCAATGAAACAGTGAGTTTTGACCCTGTTGAATTGGAAAAGTTAAATGATAGGCTGCAACTCATTTATGATGTATTAAAGAAGCATTCAGTTGCTTCCATTTCTGAATTATTAAATATTCAAGAATCGCTGTCCGATGAAGTGTATGCCGTTGAAAATGCATCCGTAGCAATTTCAGAGAAGCGTTCTCAAATCGAAAAAGCAGTTATTACCTTAAATACAACTGCTAAAAAAATACATGTAAACAGAAAGGCTGTTATTCCAACGTTTATAGAAAAACTGGAAAGGTTGTTAAAAGGTCTTGGTATGGAAAACACGCGTTTCCAGATAAACTTAACTCCATCAGAATCGTTTTTAAATAATGGAAAAGACGACTTAGAATTACTATTTTCTGCCAATAAAGGGACTAGTTTTGGAGAATTAAAAAAGATTGCTTCAGGAGGAGAACTGTCTCGAATTATGTTGTCTGTCAAATTTATTTTGTCAAAATATATCAACTTACCAACTATAATATTTGATGAAATAGATACAGGAGTTTCTGGAGAAATATCTAATAAAATGGGAGAGATCATGCAATTAATGAGTACGCAAATGCAAGTGATCAGTATCACGCACTTACCTCAGATTGCTGCCAAAGGAAATCATCATTATAAAGTATATAAAGAAGAGATGAACGGAGTTATAGAAACTCAATTAAGACTCTTGTCTCAGGACGAAAGAATCACAGAATTAGCAGAAATGCTAGGAGGAAAAAAACTCTCTGATTCTGCAATAGCACATGCAAGAGAGTTGTTAAACTAATTGATTAACTTTGTATTTAAAATAAAAAATCAACTAACAAAAAACATATAGTTATGTATAACTTATTAAAAGGTAAAAAAGGAATTATTTTCGGTGCATTGGACTCAAATTCAATCGCTTGGAAAGTTGCTGAACGTGCTCATGAAGAAGGAGCAGAGTTCGTCTTGACTAATGCACCTATTGCATTGAGAATGGGAACAATCAATGAATTAGCAGAAAAAACAGGCTCACAAGTTATTCCAGCAGATGCTACCTCTATGGAAGATTTACAGAATTTGGTTGACAAAGCACAAGAGATTCTTGGTGGAAAATTAGACTTTGTATTGCATTCAATTGGAATGTCTGTAAATGTGCGTAAAGGAAAACACTATACAGATTCCAATTATGATTTTACTCATAAAGGATTTGATATTTCTGCATTATCTTTTCATAAAACAATGAATGTATTGTACAATAGCAATGCTATGAATGAATGGGGAAGTGTTGTTGCATTGACTTATATGGCTGCACAACGTGTTTTTCCAGATTATAATGATATGGCAGATAATAAAGCATATTTAGAATCTATCGCTAGAAGTTTTGGATATTTCTTTGGTAGAGATCATAAAGTTCGTGTAAATACAATTTCTCAATCTCCTACTCCTACAACTGCAGGAAGTGGTGTAAAAGGATTTGAAGGGTTTTTTGCCTATGCTGAAAAAATGTCTCCTTTAGGAAATGCAACAGCGCTTGAATGTGCAAATTATACGATTTCTTTATTTTCTGACTTGACGAAGATGGTCACACTTCAGAATTTATTCCACGACGGAGGTTTCTCTAATATGGGAGTAAGTGACCAAGTGATGGATAAGTTTATTGAAGAATAATATATTCACATTAATATTATAGAAGCATCCATATTTATGGGTGCTTTTTTATTTATATTTGTTTTGATGAAATTACATTTTTCCATTATAATTCCTGTATTCAATCGTCCAAGTGAGATTGATGAATTAATGCATAGTCTGTCAGTTCAATTGTTTAAAAATGATTTCGAAGTTGTAATTGTTGAGGATGGATCTACAGATACTTGTGAATCTGTTATTGAAAAATATCAAGATACACTTTCTGTCAATTATTTTTTCAAAGAGAATAGTGGATCAGGATTGAGTCGTAATTATGGAATGCAAAATGCGACAGGAAACTATTTTATCATTTTGGACTCAGATGTTATATTGCCTCCACATTATCTAGAAGAAGTTGAGAATGCACTCTTACATAATTTTACAGATGCCTATGGCGGAGCAGATGCTGCTCATGCCTCTTTTACAGCAATGCAGAAGGCGATAAACTATTCTATGACTTCAGTCTTGACTACAGGAGGGATACGTGGAAAGAAACAGTCTATTGAAAAGTTTCAACCTCGAAGTTTTAATATGGGACTGTCAAAGACCTCTTTTGAAAAGACGAAAGGTTATTCGGATATGAAATATGGAGAAGATATTGACTTGACCTTTCGATTGTGGGAAAAAGGATATAAAACGCAATTTATTGAAAAGGCATTTGTATATCACAAGCGCAGAACTACGCTGAGCGAATTTTTTAATCAAACTTTTAATTTCGGTACTGCAAGACCTATCTTAAATCGAAAGTATCCTTCTACTTCTAAGTTAACGTATTGGTTTCCTTGTTTGTTTATAATAGGATTTGACATTAGTATTATCCTTGCCATTTTTGGTTATACTTTATTTATAAAAGTATATTTCATTTATTTTATGATTCTCTTAATTGATTCTTTTTTTAGAAATGGATTAAAAGTAGCCTTTTTGAGTATAATTACTTCTTTTACCCAATTTTTGGGTTATGGTTTGGGGTTTTTAAAGTCATTATTTTTAAAATAAAAAACTCCCAAAAAATTAATTTTGAGAGTTTGAATATTTGATAAAAAAGAAAATTATTTTTTCTTCCCTTTCTTTCCTGCTTCTTGTTGAACTTGTGCTTGTTTCATTGCATCGTCCATTCGTTGACGAAACTTACTTTTTTTCTTTTCAGGACGTTTTTTATTTTCCTCTATCTGAAGGAGAATCTTGTCTTCATCAATCACATAGTTTTTAATCACTAGCATGATTCCGATTGTCAATAAATTTGAAACAAAATAATACAAACTTAAACTACTTGCATATTGATTGAAGAAAAACAACATCATAATAGGAGAGAAGTAGATCATCATTTTCATCATTTTCTGCATATCAGGCATTCCTTCTTGTGCAGGAGGCTGCATATTCGCTTGTTGGCTTTGATTCATCTTCATGTAGAAGAAAATAGCAACAGATGCTAATATTGGAAACAAACTCACGTGACTACCATAAAATGGAATGTTGAACCCTAAATTGAATATATTATCATAAGATGATAGATCATCTGCCCAAAGGAAACTTTTCTGTCTTAGAGCAATATTAGAAGGGAAAAACTTAAATAGTGCAAAGAAAACAGGCATTTGCAATAATGCGGGAATACATCCAGACATCATACTTACTCCTGCTTTTCGTTGAATCGCCATGGTTTCTTGTTGACGCTTCATTGCATTTTCTTTTCCAGGAAGTTTCTTGTTGATTACTTCCATTTCTGGACGTATGACTTTCATCTTAGCGCTAGAAACGTATGATTTATATACCAATGGTGACATTAAGATACGTACAGCAATTGTCATTAGGATTATTATCAATCCAAAATTCCATGAGAATCCAGAAAGAAAATTGAATATATGACGGAAAATATGCTTGTTAATCCAACCGAATATTCCCCAACCCATATCTGCAACTTCTTCAATATCCGTTCCTTCATATATTTTTAAAGTAGTATAATCTGTTGGTCCGAAATACCAATTCATTAAATAATTCAATTCGCCACTTTTTAATTCTAAAGGAGCATTGATTGAAAACTTATTAGTAAAAATAGAATCTTTATCTACGTCTTTATATAATTTTTCAGAAATCAGATTGGCACTTTTAAATGGAGTGTCCGACATTAAGATAGAAGAAAAGAAATGTTGTTTATATCCTACCCAACTTACTTCTTTTTCTGTTTCATCATCATCTTGACTTAAATAAGTAACATCTCCATCAGTCTTGTAGTAATACCATGTATACATACTTTCTGAACGAATGCTTTTCTCGTTTCTATAACTCGTTAAATCCCATTGAAGGTTCACAGGATGAGATGTATTGAAGACATCACCTAGTCCTTGTGAGCGAATTGAAAAATCGATCATGTAATCATCAGGCTTGATTTCATAACGATATTCTAAATAACGATTTCTATCTACAGCCAATTTCATTGTAAGAACTTGGTTGCTGTTATTTGTGGTAATAGAAGGCTGAAAATTAAGGTCTTTAGTATTTAAAATTCTATTTCCTGAAGTTCCAAAATTGATATTGAATAAAGCGTTGTTGTCTTTAATCAGTTTTACAGGAATTGAATCGTAGGTTTTATATTCTTTTAAAAGCGCTTCAACAATCTGTCCTCCTTTATTTGAGATAGTAAGTTTTAACAGGTCATTTTCAATAATTGTTACATCATCTGAGGATACTGAAGCAGAACTTGCAAATGCACCTAATTGATTTTGTGCATTTAAAGTTTTTAATGAGTCAGAAAGAACTTCAATAGTTTCTAATTGTGGAGTCGTTGTAAAAACTGATTGTTGAATGTTATTGATAGAATCTTGAATTCTTTCAGTTTTTACTTTTTCAAGTTGTTCAGGTGTAGGTTGATTCGAATACATCCACCATAATGCGATTGCTCCAAGTAATAAAAACCCTATAAAAGTATTTGGGTCGAATTTTTTTTGTTCCATATTTTAAAATGTCATCTTGTCATAAACTTTATGTGGCTGTCACTTAAAGCGCGACAAAAGTAATAAAATCTATTTATTAATGTTTGATTTGGTTTGAGTATTTAGATTGTTGAATTTCAGTAATATATCTTGGTTAGTTCAAATAGAATTTTAAAATGAAATAAAAAATATAAATACTAGAGTAATTAGTTCAAAGAGTGTTCCAAAGCCGCTTTTACAAAATCTACAAATAATGGATGTGGTTTTAATACTGTACTCTTATATTCTGGATGGTATTGTACTCCGATAAACCAAGGATGTTCAGGAATTTCGATTACTTCTACCAAGTTGGTTTCAGGGTTTTTTCCTGTAGCAATCATTCCAGCACTTACAATCTGATCTAAATAATCATTGTTAAATTCATAACGATGTCTGTGACGCTCTTGAATATTTTTTTGTTGATATATCTTTGCGATTTTAGAATTATCTGCTAATTCACAATCCCATGCTCCAAGACGCATAGTTCCTCCCATATCTACGATAGATTTTTGCTCTTCCATTAAATTAATCACTGGATGCGGAGTATTCGGGTTCATTTCATTTGAATATGCATCGGTCAATCCTAATACGTTTCTAGCAAACTCAATTACTGCCATTTGCATTCCTAGACAGATTCCTAAAAATGGAATTTTATGTTCCCGAGCATATTTTATAGCATCAATTTTTCCTTCAATCCCTCTGTCACCAAATCCTGGAGCTACTAAAATTCCATTCAAATGATCAAGTTTTTCTGCAACATTCTTAGCACTTAGACTTTCTGAATGTATCCAATTAACATTGACCTTAACTTCATTAGTTGCACCTGCGTGAATAAAAGCCTCAGAAATGGATTTATAGGCGTCTTGTAATTCAACATATTTTCCAATAAGGCCTATTTCAACAGTGCTTTTAGGGTTTTTATGTTTTTTTAAGAAATTATTCCATCCAGTTAATTCATATTTCCCATCAAATGGTAGATTCATTTTTTTCAAAACGACTTCGTCCAATTTTTCTTCCATCATTAATAATGGAACATCATATATAGTCTCTGCATCAATAGATTCTATTATAGAATCTTCTTGAACATTACAGAATAATGCTAATTTTTTTCTAATACTTTCATTCAGTTTGTGCTCAGTACGACAGACTAATATATCTGGACTCACACCACTTTGCATTAATATTTTTACCGAATGTTGAGTTGGTTTCGTCTTTAACTCTCCAGCGGCAGCAAGATATGGGATCAAAGTTAAATGGATTGAAATGGCATTTTCTTTTCCCATCTCCCATAATAATTGTCTGACAGCTTCTACATAAGGTAATGATTCAATATCACCCACAGTTCCACCAATTTCTGTGATTACAATATCGTATTCACCTGTATTTCCTAAAATTTGAATACGGTTTTTAATTTCGTCAGTAATATGAGGAATAATCTGAACAGTTTTTCCTAGAAACTCTCCACGCCTTTCTTTATCGATTACCGATTGATATATTCGTCCAGTAGTGACATTGTTGGCTTGAGAAGTAGGGATGTTTAAAAAACGTTCGTAATGACCTAAATCTAAATCAGTTTCAGCACCATCATTTGTTACAAAACATTCTCCATGCTCGTAAGGGTTTAAAGTTCCTGGATCAATATTGATGTACGGATCCAATTTTTGGATGGTTACGGAATAGCCTCTTACTTGTAATAATTTTGCTAAAGAAGCAGCGATAATGCCTTTTCCGAGTGATGAAGTTACGCCTCCTGTTACAAAAACGTATTTGGTTTTTTTCATTGACTTTAGGTTTGAGCAAAAGTACTAACTCTATTTATACTGACAAAAAAAGAACCCTTTTAAAACCTAAATAAATTTTAAAAGATTCTTCAGCTATTAGAAAACAGAATATTAGTCTTCTGGAGATAAATATTTATAGACAATTCTAGCAAGTATAGTTCCTATTAATAGGAGCAACCCAGAAAAGCCATAATGAGCCCATTACTTCTCTTACAACAAATAAAGTCTGAATAGTTCTTTTTACAGGATTTACTAAAGTATTAGTTATTGGAATGAGGATTGAATGTATTAAAGTCAATCCATGAATACCTATTATATTTAAGTATGTTTTATCGATATAAATAACTCTTAAAATAATTTTTATTTTTTTTAAAAAATAGACTTGCCAGAAGTAAAAGGATTTGTATATTTGCCCCACTTTTAGCGAATAGATTTTTCGATATAAAGTAACAAAAAGTTTAAAAAGACATAAAAAATATATAAGTAATGCCGAAAAGAACGTACCAACCCTCAAAGAGAAAGAAAAGAAACAAACATGGTTTCAGAGAAAGAATGGCATCTGCTAATGGTAGAAAAGTATTGGCAAGAAGAAGAGCCAAAGGTAGAAAGAGAATAAGTGTTTCTTCTGACCCTCGACCAAAAAAATAATGAATCTATAAAATTCATATACAAGGTGTTACTGTTTATCAGTAACACCTTTTTTTATGTCTTTTAATAAGTTTTAATAACTAATCTTTATTAGTAGAATCAAAATTATAATATTTACAATATCAGAAATTAATAGAATACAATGCCAAAAAACAATTCAATAAAATCAGTTTTAATTATAGGTTCAGGACCTATTGTGATAGGACAAGCATGTGAATTTGATTATGCTGGAACTCAAGCAATTCGTTCACTTCGAGAAGAAGGAATTGAAGTGGTACTTATCAATTCTAATCCTGCAACTATCATGACTGATCCGACAACTGCGGATCATGTGTATCTAAAACCATTAACTACAAAATCTATTATAGAGATTTTACGAATTCATCAAGTAGATGCTGTTTTACCAACTATGGGAGGACAGACAGCGTTAAACTTATGTATAGAAGCCCAGGACAAAGGGATTTGGGATGATTTTAATGTAAAGTTGATTGGTGTTGATATTGCTGCAATTGAGATTACAGAAGATAGAGAGAAGTTTAGAAAACTGATGCTTAAAATTGGTATTCCAATGGCTCCTCAAGCAACAGCAACATCATTCTTAAAAGGAAAAGAGATTGCACAAGAATTTGGATTTCCATTAGTAATTAGAGCTTCTTTTACTTTAGGGGGAGCAGGAGCAGGAATTGTTTATAAGCCTGAAGAGTTTGACGAAATGTTGAGTAGAGGTTTAGAGATTTCACCAATTCATGAGGTGATGATTGATAAAGCTTTATTGGGATGGAAAGAGTATGAATTAGAATTATTGAGAGATAAAAATGATAATGTAGTTATCATTTGTGCAATTGAGAATATGGATCCAATGGGAATACATACTGGAGATTCTATTACAGTTGCACCTGCAATGACATTGAGTGATACTACATATCAAAGAATGCGTGATATGGCAATTCATATGATGCGTTCTATTGGAGATTTTGCAGGAGGGTGTAATGTTCAGTTTGCAGTTTCGCCAGATGAAAAAGAAGATATTATTGCGATTGAAATTAATCCACGAGTATCTCGTTCATCTGCACTAGCGAGTAA
>JAWUWX010000008.1:0-110015 GCA_034111625.1 Flavobacteriaceae bacterium
TCACAAATAGTGTCTTTTCTGTCAATTAT
The DNA here is from genome assembly GCA_034111625.1 of Flavobacteriaceae bacterium. Taxonomy (GTDB): domain Bacteria; phylum Bacteroidota; class Bacteroidia; order Flavobacteriales; family Flavobacteriaceae; genus Urechidicola. The sequence continues at coordinate 30 of JAWUWX010000008.1, forward strand.
ACTAAGATCTTTTATTGTCGAAAACACATACTCGCCATCAATTAGTTTTGGTGTCATTCCTTTTATTAATTCAGATAAATTTATTTCTCCAGACATTTAATGTTTTGTTTTATATTTTATAAGCGAAATTAAAGATACAATAGCCCAAACTCCTTCAAGTATTATAAATGGAATGTATTCCATAAGTATTGAAGCAAAACAAGCCATACTTGCACCAATAAGGTTCAGTAAAATAAAAGTCAAATCAGTGCTTTTTATTTTGCCAATTACATTAAGTATGTATGCTAATAGTATTTGAAAAACTCCAATAAAACCAATCCAATCTATATTATTCATTTGTTGCTTTTCAACTTGTTGCTAACTGGTTATATCAAAACAAATATAACGTTTATCCGTTCTTATTTTCCGGATAAAAAAACATTTGTGTTGTTTTTATCCGTTTCTAATATTTTTTTTAAAGCCATATCCAATGGACTTTTTATTTGTAATAAATCTTTTTTTGCTACATGCGTATAAATCATTGTGGTCTCAGGTTTGGAATGTCCCAATAACTCTTGAATATATCTTAATCCTATTCCGTTCTCCAATAAATGAGTTGCATAACTATGCCTTAATGTATGTGGTGTAACTCGTTTATTAATATTGGCAGCCTTACAAGATTTTTTTAAAAATTGGCGTATGCTTGCAGTACTGTATTTTCCACCTTTCTGTCCTTCTACAAAATATATTTTTGGTTTATAACTGAAATAATAATTTGACAATAAAGGCAAAAAACTTTCGGCTAAAATCACATAACGATCTTTTCTTCCCTTTGAATTTTTTAATAGCAATTGTCTTCTATCAACATGTATATCCTTCAATTCAAGGTTTATCAACTCACTTATTCGCAGTCCACAAGAATATATAAGTGCCAATATTGCTCTATGTTTAAGATTTTTAGTGTTTCTCAATAAGTTTAAAATTTCTTCTTGTGATAATATACTTGGCAAGATCCTGCTCTTTTTTGGTCGCTTTAGTTTAATATTTTCAATAGAACAGGAAGGGTAGAATTCTTTAAATAATTTGACAGCACTGATCATCTGTCGATACGTACTCACACTATATTTCCTAGGTACCATCACATCTTCAGCAAACTTTTCTACATCACGATTGTTTAATTCGTCAAGTGGCTTATCCTTAATATATTCAATAAAGTCTGCCGTAAAAGTGAAATAAGTTTTAATGGTGCTTTCACTATATTGTCTTCCTTTTAAATATTTTACAAATGCTCTAAGAACTGATTTATTATTATCGGAAATTACACGTGGTTTTTTGACAGGTTTTAACTTAATTTTTTGATAAATGGAATCATGGTATTTTAAATCAAACGCCTCTTTGGTAAATTTTTTTTTAAATAAATTGATATTCTCATTAGTATATAAAATACACCATCCTCTTAAGGACTTACTCCATTTAAATCCTGGTATTTTTTTAATCTTATTAATAAGAACTTGATCGTACTGAAAGAATAGGACGAGTTGTACCTCTTTATGGTGCACTATCTTTTTTAAAAGTATATAAGTTTTAATAGGTAAGGAATTCATAGCAAAACAAATATAACGTTTATTCTTGGTTATTTTCTTAGCAAAAAACATTTTGTTCCTATCATCCGTTTTTTGTAATCATCTGATTTTATATTATATATTTGAATATTTATAGAGCGAGTCTGTAATGGTCTTGAATTTTTACGACTGAAAATTGAAAGAATAAAATATGAAAAACATAAGTTTTATTGTACTAGGCGTTTTTTTATTTTCTTGTACTACGCAAGCACAGAAAATAAAAAAAACATCTAATAAGAAAGAAATTAAAATTGCAAACGAAAACATTGAGTACGCAACTTTTGGCGGTGGATGTTTCTGGTGTACGGAAGTAATTTTCGAACAACTAGAAGGCGTTATAATGGTGGAATCTGGATATTCAGGAGGACATATTAAGAATCCTTCTTATCGTGAAGTAACTTCAGGAAGGTCGGGACATGCTGAAGTGATTCATATTTCTTATGAGCCAGCAAAAATTGATTTTGTAGCGTTACTAGATATATTTTTTAACACACATAATCCTACAACATTAAACCGCCAAGGAGCAGATCGTGGAACACAATACCGATCAGCAGTTTTTTATCACAATGATGATCAGAAACAAGCATCGAATGTGATGATAAATGAATTGGATAAAGCCCAAGTATTTGCTGATAAAATTGTAACTGAAGTTACAGAATTTGATGTGTTTTATATTGCTGAAGAGTATCATCAAGACTATTATAACAATAATAAAACACAAGGGTATTGTCAAGTTGTGATCAATCCCAAATTGGAAAAATTTCAAAAACAGTACAAAGACAGACTCAAGAAAAAATAATTGCCATTTTTATTTGCTATATATTTACTAGACATAAAATTGTAAATGATTGTAAATAAATATAAGAACTTAACAATAGGGATAGTACTCGACGCGATAGGTTATCTATCCTTCATATTTCCATTGTTTGATATCGTGTGGGCGCCGCTTTCAGCATATCTAATGACGACAATGTATAAGGGTAGAAAAGGGAAGATCGCTGCCGCAATTACATTTATAGAAGAAGCAATGCCATTTCTTGACATAATTCCTACGTTCACAATTATGTGGTTTTACACATATGTAATTGATAAAAAGAAAAAGAGAAACGGATGTTGATGCTTAGAAAGAAATTAATCTTTTATAAACTTGCTAAAACCCATACGTTTAAGCATTTTTTTCTCCATGTTCCAGAAGAACTTAAATTGACCAAATACCCAACCAAAGAATACAAGAATTATTTGATAAAAAACAAAACTGATCAACACATAAAGGATCCAATACAGAATAATGTGTAAACTCTCTTTCGTAATTCCTAAAAATTTAATGATAGGCTTGGCAACAATTAAAGAAGAAGAGCCTGTAATACTAAAAACGAATAGAATAATTAGTATTTGCCAATTTGATGTAATCCCCCAACGTTCTTTTAAGTTTGCCATAATTTTAATAAAGCTACAAAAATACAATTTCCAATAAAAAAAGACTGAATAATGTTCATCCTTTTTTTAATATTTATAAGATTGTAAGATTATCTCTTTCAGAAGAGCCCTCCTAAACCATCTTTTTTCTTCCAGTACCTTGAGAATTTGAAGCATTATGCTGCATTGCACTCATTAAAACAGGGAATACCATTGTCATAACACTTTCTGTTTTATTTTTATCTTGTCCATTAGATTCAGTGACCCATGAAATAATTGTTTTTCCAATAGGACTACTTAGTAAATCTAAAATTCCGCTCATTTTTCATGTTTTTAAATAATTATGATGTTTAGTTATCACTTGTGTGACACAATGTATGATGCAAAAGCCACATTTATTTTTAATAATTTTTTTTTAAACTAAAAAAAAGAATATTAGAAAGAAAACTATCGTTATTATATTTTAGATTTGGAGTTCTGTTATAATCAAAGTTTAGTAAAATAATTAACCAAATTCAGGATTATGAATATTTGTTTATGATTTCCATGGGAGGGCATTAAACCAGAAAAGGAGCCTTACGTTGATGTATAAATATGTAAAATGCGGATACTATTCTAAATTAATAAAAACTGTTGACGATGCTTAAAATTCATACACCTATAGTCTCTGTAGATTGGCTATTACAAAATTTAGCGCAACCGAATTTAGTGATTCTGGATGCTACAATGAAGAAAATAACTTTGGATAAAAATGAATTTGAAAACCCTAATAAGTATATTCCTAATGCCCGTTTTTTTGACATAAAAAATACTTTTTCTGACACATCCTCTTCCTTTCCCAATACAATGTTATCTGCTGGTAAATTTCAAGAAAAAGGGCAATTATTAGGGATTAATAAGGAGTCAGCAATAGTAGTGTATGACACGATTGGGATTTACACCAGTCCTAGAGTATGGTGGATGTTCAAGTCGATGGGACATGGTAATATTGCGGTATTGGATGGAGGATTTCCAGAATGGATATCCAATGATTTTCCAACAGAAACAGAAGCGAAATTTCAAGGTAATCGAGGAGATTTCAAAGCAAACTATAATCCAGATTATTTCTCTAATAAAGTAGATGTATTACATGCTATTTCTGATAAATCGAATGTTATTATAGATGTACGTTCTGAAGATCGTTTTCTGGGAACGAAACCTGAGCCAAGAGAGGGATTGAGGAGTGGACATATTCCGACATCTTTAAACCTGCATTACAATGATTTATTGGTTGATGGGAAATTGAAAGAAAGAGAGTATTTACAAACTAAGTTTCAGGAAATCCTTGCTAAGGAAGACAAAATTATCTTCTCTTGTGGATCTGGAGTTACAGCATGTATAGTGGCTCTAGGAGCAGAACTCTCAGGATATAAAAAGGCGTCAGTTTATGATGGTTCATGGACAGAATGGGGAAGTTTACATGAATTACCAATAGAAAATTAAATATCTGGTATGTCTTTCTATTTTATCAATTGTAAACGCTTCTAGGTATTTTAACAATTCTTCAATTAATTAGATAGGGAGTTTTTTCAATTCTTCAAATGAATCAATCACCATATCGGCAGTCGCTAAAGTTTGCCTTTTGGAATGTTCACTGCGGTAGCCTACACAATAAATATTGGCTCTATTTGCTGCCAATACACCATTGTCTGAATCTTCAATTACAATACAATTTTCTCTAGGAATTCCTGCCAATGTTGCTGCATTCTCAAAAATCTCTGGATCAGGTTTTGATTTTTCCAAGTCTGCACCACTGAGTTTGTCAATAAAATATTTATCCAAGTTGAATCGTTCAAATACACGATTAATCGTGCTATGAGAAGCAGATGATGCGAGCACTAATGTCAATCCATTCGTAAAAAAATACTTGATACAATCTTCTGCACCTTCTATCAATTGTAAATCAGGATCATTTTTAAATAAATCATTAAAAAAGGCTCTCTTTATCAATACCAATTCGGCTGGACTCTCATTTAAATTATAATGTGAAACCAATTTCTGCATTATATTAATTGTAGATGAACCAGTAAATGAATAGTATAATTCATCAGTTACTGAAAGGTTTAAAAACTCAAATGTTTTATAGTAGGCTTTTTTATGTAGCGGTTCTGTATTTATGATAACTCCATCCATGTCAAAAATTACACAACGAATTGTATTCATTTATAAAAATCTATTTTTAAGTTCTATGGTTGGAATCATGCAAGAGTCCTTTTTGCCATACCATTTATATCTATTTCTTGCAACATAATCATACACAGCGTCTCTGATTGATTTTGGAATAATAATCAGAATAAATGCAAGTGTGTGAAAACCTCCCATAATCTTAAGAAGTCTAAGTATTGCTGAAGATTTGTCAAATAACGTATCCTTATGAATTAAAATAATCGAATCTAATTCAGAATTTTTCACTTCATACTGTAACAAAATTTCCTTAGCAGCGTCTGATTGTAAAGAAGCGAATTTGAACTTTTGTTTTTTATCATGCTTAATAACATATTGAACAGATGAGTTGCATAAGTTACAGACACCATCAAAAAGTAATAAAGGTTGTGGACTATTATTTTTCACAGGGTAAAATTACGAAATTGGATTTAATTCGCCTTTTAACATAATCTTAATAATTGTTCAAAAGCATATTATTAATTTTGTTTAAGATATTAATAAACTAACAAACCAAATGATAGAAATAAAAAATCTACACAAATCTTATCCTATGGGAAAAGATTCTCTTCATGTATTAAAGGGTTTAGACCTTCATATTAAGGAAGGCGAATTTGTTTCAATCATGGGTTCTTCTGGTTCTGGAAAATCTACTTTATTAAATATTGTAGGACTTTTGGATGAGCATGACGAAGGAGAATATTATTTGAACAATCAGAAAATTGAAAAACTAGATGAGAAGAAAGCGGCTGTATTAAGAAATAAATTCTTAGGGTTTGTTTTTCAATCGTTTAATTTGATTTCATATAAAAACGCATTAGAAAATGTTGCCTTACCTTTATATTATAAAGGAGTAGGAAGAAAAGAACGTTTAAAAATTGCTTTACAATATTTGGAGAAAGTAGGTCTTAAGGAATGGGCAAATCATTTGCCAAGTGAATTGTCTGGTGGACAAAAACAACGTGTTGCCATTGCTAGAGCTCTTGTGACAAAGCCCAAAGTTGTGCTTGCAGATGAACCTACAGGAGCTTTGGATTCAACAACTTCTGATTCGGTAATGGAAATGTTGAAAGAAATCAATCGCGAAGGAATGACCGTATTTGTAATTACACACGAGGAAGAAATTGCGGCACAGACAAATAGAATAGTTCGTTTAAAAGATGGTATAATCATAAGTGATGAAAAAGTTAATAAAACAATAAAAGCATAAGTATGTTTGATATAGATCGTTGGAGAGAAATATTTCAAAGTATGGGTAAGAATAAGTTGCGTACTATCTTATCTGGATTTACGATTACGTTTGCCATACTTCTTTTTACCATTTTATTGGGTATGGGTAATGGATTAAAAAACACTTTTGCAGGTTTTTTTAGTAAAGATGCAGAAAATGCTATGTTTATTCAACCTAATAGAACTACAAAGGCATATCGTGGTTTTCAAAGTGGACGACAAATTGAATTTACCAATGAAGACGTTCAATATGTTGCAAAAAATTATGGAGATAAAATTACTTCATTAATTAGAAGAAATAGAACACGTGTAGATTTTAAGTATAAAAATCAGAGAGATGATTATGAATTAATCGCAGTGGATCCAGGAATTCAGTTTATAGAAAAGGCAACTCCATTTAAAGGACGTTTTATAAACGAACTTGATATAAAGAAAAAAGCTAAAGTCATTGCCATAGGTAGAATGACGGAACGAGATTTATTTCCTGAAGGTATCAGTGCCGTAGGAAAATATATTGATGTAGGTGGATTGGCTTATAAAGTCGTAGGAGTTTTTACAGATCCAGGAGGAGATAATGAAGAGCGATTGAATTATATGCCGATTACAACTTTTCAAAATATATATGGTAATAACGAAGATGTACACCAAATCAATCTTTTATATAATCCAAAGTTAAGTACTGCTGAAGCAATCGCATTTGGAAATAGAATGGTAAGAGATTTAAAAGACAAGCATGATGTTGATCCGAATGATCAGAGAGCGATCCGTAATACTAATAGAGCAGAAGGTGTACAAGGTACAGGTCAAGTTTCTACAGCGTTAGATATGATTGTTATATTGATCAGTATAGGAACATTAATTGCAGGTATTGTTGGAATCAGTAATATCATGGTGTATATCGTCAAGGAAAGAACGAAGGAATTAGGAATACGAAAAGCATTGGGTGCTAAGCCAAGTTCGATAATTATGATGATTATGTTTGAGGCACTGTTTATTACAACTATCGCCGGTTATTTAGGATTATTGATTGGAACAGGAGTGGTCAAGTGGATGGGTCCAACTCTTGCTAAATATTTTATTAAGGATCCTAGTGTAGATACTGGAATTGTAATTATGGCAACTATTTTACTGATGATTTCAGGAGTTATTGCGGGATATTTACCTGCCAAAAGAGCGGCTAAGATTAAACCAATTGTAGCCTTAAGAGACGAATAGTTATTTCATAAAAAATAATTTAGAATTAATGAAAACAATTTTTGATAAAGACACATGGCAAGAAATTTACGGAGTACTTCGTAAGAATGTGTTGCGTACGATTATTACTATGATTGGTGTGATGTGGGGGATCTTTTTATTAGTAGTATTATTAGGAGCTGCAAAAGGAGTTGAAAATAAATTTAATAAAGAGATTGGTGACCTTGCAACTAACAGTGTTTTTGTATGGGGTCAGGCAACTGGAATGCCATTTGGAGGTTTTCAGGAAGGTAGGCCTATGCGATTAAAATTGTCTGATACAGAAGTTATAAAAGAACAAATAGAAGGGATAGAACATGTGGTTCCTAGAAATCAAAATCAAGGAGCTGTTGTTAGAAATTTTTTAGATGGAAATTATAGTGTTACAGGTGATTATCCATTACTGGATGAAGTTCAAAAGAAAAATTTGATTTATGGGAGATTTATAAACGATAATGATATTGATTTAAGTAGAAAAGTTGCTGTTATCTCTCAAGACGTTTATGAAGATTTATTTGAAATAGAAGAGTATCCTATTGGAGAGTTTATAGCAATTAATAAAATCAACTACAAGGTTATTGGAGTTTTTAAAAGTTCTAATATGGGTGGCGGACCTAGAGAGAATATTCATGTGCCGTTTACAACATTTCAAAAAATATACAATCAAGGGAATAATATAGGTTGGATGATGATTACTGCTAAACCTGAATATGATATCAGTCAGGTTGAAGCAGATGTAAAATTATTATTGAAGAACTTGCATGATGTACATCCTGAAGATAGTAGAGCTTTTGGAAGTTTTAATATGGGAGAAGTATTTGGTCAAGTAACAGGATTTTTAACCGGAATGCAGTTTTTAACAATATTTGTTGGGCTTTCAACATTAATAGCAGGGATATTTGCGATTGGAAACATATTGTTGATAACCGTTAAAGAACGTACCCAAGAAATAGGAATCCGTAGAGCACTCGGAGCAAAACCTTGGGAGATTAAAACTCAAATAATCATGGAATCTGTAACGTTATCACTTTTAGCAGGAATTTTAGGAATTATTGGAGGAGGAGGAGTTCTTTATTTATTGAACACGTTACTCAGTGGTCCAGATTCAGCCTTGATAAATTCCTCAGTAAATATCACTACAATTTTGGCTGCATTATTTACGCTAGTATTTTTAGGAACGTTGATTGGATTGATTCCAGCGAGTAAAGCTGTTAAAATAAGACCAATAGAAGCGTTAAGAGACGAATAAAATCAAACATAAAAATAAAATTAATCAATTAATTATAATAAATAGTCAGATGAAAAAAACAATTATATTTTCAATTATTGGAATTGCATTTATTGCAGTACTATTATACTTTGTTAAGAATAATAAAAAGACAACAGAAGTATTTAAAACTGAAAAGGCTTTTAAAGCAACAATTGTTGATAAAACAGTTGCTACTGGAAAGGTATTACCTCTTGAAGAAGTTGAAATAAAGCCTCAAATTTCTGGAATTATTGATAAGATATATTTAGAAGAAGGTGTTCTTGTAAAGAAAGGGGATTTAATAGCAACTGTGAGAGTTGTTCCTAATGAACAAAACCTTATAAGCGCTAGAGGTAATGTGAGTAATTTAAAATTAAGTGTCGGTAATGCTAAAATTGGATACGATAGAAATAAAGTTTTATTCGAAAAAGGTGTAATTGCACGTCAAGAATTTGAAAATGCAGAATTGGCATACAATCAAGCAAAACAAAACTTACTTAATGGGCAGAACAATTATCAGATTATCCGTAAAGGTTCTTCTAGTTCTTCAGGGACAGCAAATACTAATATTAGAGCGACTACTTCAGGAATGATTCTAGAAATCCCTGTGAAAGAAGGATATCAAGTAATTGAAAGTAATAACTTTAATGATGGAACAACGATTGCTTCTATTGCAGATATGAGTAAAATGATTTTTGAAGGTCAGGTTGACGAAGCGGATGTAGGAAAGTTAAAAGGAGGTTCTGAAATTTTAATTTCGTTAGGAGCTATAGATGATAAAAAGTTTCCAGCAATGTTAAATTTTATTGCTCCAAAGGGTACAGAACTTGGTGGTGCAGTACAGTTTAAAATTAAAGCTGATGTAACTTTAGACGATGAATATTTTGTAAGAGCAGGTTATAGTGCCAATGCTGAAATTATATTGGAGAGAAGAGATAGTGTAATGTCAATTAGAGAAGCGTTAATACAATTTGATAAAAAATCAGAAGAGCCGTATGTTGAAGTTAAAACGGGTGACAACGAATTTGAAAAGAAAGAGATTAAAATCGGATTGTCTGATGGTGTAAATATTGAGATTTTATCTGGTATTACTGCAGATGATGAATTAAAAATATGGAATAAGGCTGATAAAGGTCCTGAATCAGAAGTAGATGTTGATTAAGAAAGATATAATCAAGAATGAAGATGAGTAATATTTAGTTAGTAATTTTTATTTTTTATCCAAAGAAAATGCCCAAATGAAATTATTTGGGCATTTTTAATTTTGTAATAAATAAGTTTATGAAAACTGCTTTGCTACCTTTTCTGCTTTTCTATTTTCAGAATAATCATAAAAACCTTCTTCTGATTTTACACCTAGTTTTCCAGCTCTCACCATATTCACCAATAGAGGACAAGGTGCATATTTTGGATTTTTAAAACCGTCATACATAACGTTTAGAATAGAAAGGCATACATCCAACCCTATAAAATCAGCCAATTGTAATGGTCCCATAGGATGCGCCATTCCTAATTTCATTACAGTATCAATTTCAGAAACACCAGCGACACCATTGTATAAAGTTTCAATGGACTCATTGATCATTGGCATTAAAATTCTATTGGCAACAAATCCTGGATAGTCATTTACTTCCACAGGAGTTTTACCTAGTTTTTTCGATAGGTCCATAATCAATGAAGTAACTTCATCAGACGTATTATACCCTCTGATTATCTCCACCAATTTCATAATAGGAACTGGATTCATGAAATGCATTCCGATTACTTGTTCAGGTCTTTCGGTTACAGCCGCTATCTGAGTGATAGAAATAGAGGAGGTATTGGTTGCAAGAATAGTTTCGTCTGGACATACAGCATCCAATTCTTTAAAAATGGAAAGTTTTAAATCAATATTTTCAGTCGCTGCTTCCACTACTAAACTCGCATTTTTCACACCTTCCTTAACACTTGTATACGTTGAAATATTGGCCAACGTATTCTTTTTATCATCTTCAGAAATTCTTTCTTTAGCAACCATTCTATCCAAGTTTTTGGTAATAGTTATAATGGCTTTTGCTAATGAGTTTTCTGAAATATCTATAAGTTGTACGTTAAATCCGCTTTGAGCAAATGTATGAGCAATACCGTTTCCCATAGTTCCAGCTCCAATAACTGCGATGTTTTCCATTATTATTTAAAATTTTATTTTTTTGACTAAAAATTATCAATAATTTGTTGTGCTACACGTAAAGCCTTTGTTCCATCTGAAAGAGAAACTATAGGAGTTGTATCATTCTCAATCGCATCGGCAAAAGTTTCTAATTCGTCAAGAATAGCATTATTTGATTCTACTTTTGGATTTTCAAAATAGATTTGTTTTTTAACACCTTCAGCATTTTGTAAAATCATTGCAAATTCGTCCGGTTTTTCAGGAACATCTTTCATTTTTACAACTTCACTTTTCTTATCAAGGAAATCAACTGCTATGTATGCATCTTTTTGAAAGAAACGGGACTTGCGCATATTTTTTAATGAAATCCTACTTGCTGTAAGATTCGCAGTACATCCGTTTTCAAATTCGATTCTTGCATTCGCAATATCTGGAGTTTCTGAGATTACAGAAATACCACTTGATTTAATCTCTTTAATTTCAGAATCTACAACACTTAATATAATATCAATATCATGAATCATTAAATCGAGTACTACAGGAACATCAGTTCCTCTAGGATTAAATTCAGCCAATCTATGACATTCAATAAACATTGGGTTGTCAATTACATCTTTGGCAGCTTTAAACGCAGGGTTGAAGCGCTCAACATGTCCTACTTGTCCTTTAACGTGATTCTGGCTAGCAAGTACTCTAATAGCTTCCGCTTCTTCAAGCGTATTGGTGATAGGTTTTTCAATAAAAATGTGTTTACCTCCTTCAATAGCTTCTCTAGCACAATCAAAATGAGATAGAGTAGGTGTTACAATATCAACAACATCAACAGCATCTATTAATTCAGTGATTGAATCAAATAATTTATATCCAAATTCCTTGGCTACTTTCTCCGCATTTTCCCTAAAAGGATCGTAAAATCCAATAAGTTCATATTTTGAAGATTGATTTAATAATTTTAAATGTATTTTTCCTAAGTGTCCAGCACCTAAAACTCCGACTTTGAGCATAATTTAAGTTTTTCCAAAAATAATAATCTTTTGTTGATTAATTGCTATTTTTAGCCTTTCAAATTTTAATTCAATTGAAGGATACATCAAAACATCAAGGATTACGAAATAGATTGGTTAAAGTTCTTAAGGAAAAAGGGATAACTGATGAGAATGTGCTTTTTGCAGTTCAGAAGATTCCAAGACATTTATTTATGGATTCAAGTTTTGGTGACTTTGCATATCAAGATAAGGCATTTCCTATTGCTGCCAATCAGACGATCTCTCAACCTTATACAGTTGCCTTTCAATCTGAATTACTGAAATTAAAACCAAATTCCAAAGTTTTAGAAATAGGAACAGGTTCTGGTTATCAGACTGCTGTATTACTTGAAATGAAAGCCAAAGTATATTCAATAGAGCGCCAACAGGAATTGTATCGTAAAACCAAACTTTTTTTACCTAAACTCAATTATAAGCCTAAAGCATTAATTTTTGGTGATGGATATATAGGACTAGAGGAGCAAGCTCCTTTTGATGGGATTATAGTAACTGCTGGAGCGCCACTTGTACCAAAGCCTTTATTGAGCCAACTGAAAATAGGAGGGAGACTAGTTATTCCTGTAGGTGAAGAAACACAGATTATGACATTATTCGTGAGAAAAGGAGAAAAGGAGTTTGAAAAGCATGAGTTTGGAGATTTTCGATTTGTACCAATGCTTAAAAAAAAGAACTAAAGTTTTATTTCAAATAAGCATACATCAGCATCGTGATAATGACTTGGAAGTCCTTCTGAACTGGCAATTTTATTTATGCCTAGAAAGTCAAAACCACAATTTACATAATGGTTAATTAAAACTTTATTATCACCACAAGTATCCATTCTGATAAATGACTTGTTTTGCGAAATCGCATACTCACGTGCCCATTCTACAATTTCCGTAACGAATTTTTGTCCTCTGAATTTTGGGTTAGTTGCAATTCTATGAATGTAAATTGCAGGATCGTTATTTCGTTCTTCCCATATTTGTGGATCACTAAAAGTTATTGCCCATACGCACGCAATTTCGTTATCTATCAATAATTTCCATTGTCTATTCTCAGTGATTTCGGTCTCTACCAAACTTCTCTCAAATTCTGGCCATATATTATCAGGGAATCTATCTTTTTGATAGCCTGTAGCAATTTTGTAAAGTGAAAATATGGTATCAATATCTTCGAATGTGCTATTTATAATATTTAGTTTAGTCATATTTCGCATCAAACTTCCCATTCCACTTACCTTGTACTTTTAGTACTTGCTCAATAACATCACGAGCACAACCTTTCCCACCATTTTTTTGAGATACATACTTTGAAATATTCTGAATTTCAGGAGCAGCATCTTTTGGGCAACAAGGAAGACCAACCTTTTCCATTACTGGATAATCAGGAATATCATCTCCCATATACAGTATATTCTCTGGATTAAGATTATATAGATCAAGGATTTCGTGGTATTGCTCCATCTTATTATGAGCACCAAGATAAATGTCTTTTAATCCAAGTTTTTCTAGTCTTGTTCTTACACCTTCATTACTTCCTCCAGAAATAATACAGACTTTAAATCCAGCATCTACAGCAGTTTTAAGTGCATAACCGTCTTTAATATTCATTTGCCGTACTAATTCTCCGTTCTCAAACACATGTATATTTCCATCTGTAAGAACTCCATCTACATCAAAGATGAATGTTGTGATCTGTGGCATGATTTCTTTATAACTTTTCTCCATTTTATTTTGTTGTAAATGAATTGGTAATTGATTTTGTAAGTGTTGTGTAAATCTCTTTCTGACTACTATTTAATTGCTCTAGATGTTTTTCAATTGTTTTAGAATCGTTTCTTTTTGCAGGTCCAGTCTGAGCATCCATTGGAGAAATGCTTTCAATTTTCTTAGCAGTTTCTTTAATTAAAGGATAGAGTATGTCAAATGGAAGATAGTTATCATCACATATTTCATTTGCTTTTTGATACATATGATTGACAAAATTATTAACAAACACTGCTGCCAAATGTAATTTTTCTCGTTCTAATGAAGTAATACGTCTTACATCATTAGAAATTTCTCTAGCCAATTTTTCAAGGATGATCAGATCGTCTTCATTGCTAGCTTCAATACAGATAGGAATTGACTTAAATTTTATTTTTTTTCCTTTTGTAAAAGTTTGTAAAGGATAAAAAACACCTCTGCTGAAATCTCCTTTTAAGGTATCCATTGTAATACTACCTGAAGTATGGACCACAAATTTCCCTTTTAAATTTAGTTGACTTGAAAACTCAGCAATTGAATTGTCAGAGATTGCAATAATATATACATCGGCATCTTTTAAATCTAATAAGTTGTCAGTGATACTAACTTTTTCAGACAAATGCTTCATCTTTTCAATGTTGCGACTATACACCTGAACTAAATCAATCTCTTTTTTTTTAATAAACACACGTGTTAAATGCGTTGCAAGGTTTCCATTTCCAAGGATTGTCACTTTAATCATATAGCGAAGATAATCAATATTAATAAGTATGCTTGATGATTTATGTTTTTTGTAAATTTGAAAGAAATTTAATTTAATATAATATTATGAAAAAAACAAGTATACTTATTTGTCTTGCAATATGTATGATTAATTGTAAAACAGAAACTAAAGTAGTAAAAATCGAAAGTCAAAAGACTAAATCAGAAAATAACATGAAAGTAGCAGAAAGTATCTATCAATTTAAAGTAAAAGATTTAGCTGGAAATGATTTTGATTTTTCTTCCTTAAAAGGTAAAAAGTTATTGATTGTGAACACAGCGTCTAAATGTGGATTAACTCCACAATACAAGCAATTGCAAGAAGTTTATGACCTTTATGGTGGAGAGAATTTTGAAATCATAGGGTTCCCTGCTAATAACTTTGGGCAGCAAGAACCTGGAACTAATATGGAAATAGCCTCTTTTTGCAAAGAGAATTTTGGAGTTACATTTCCTATGATGAGTAAAGTTTCCGTAAAAGGTAGTGACATGGATGATTTGTACCAGTTCTTGACGCAAGAAAACAGAAATGGTCTTAAAGACTCAGAAGTGAGTTGGAATTTTCAAAAGTACTTGATAGGTGCAGATGGGAAATTGGTAAGTGTGGTTAGTCCAAACACGCTTCCTGATGATGCTTCAATTGTAAATTGGATTAAAGAATAACGTTTTTAATTTTTTAACAAAAAAGCCACATGATATTCTCATGTGGCTTTTTTATAACAACAAAGATAAATTATTCGAACACGATTGCATTCTCTTTAGGTCCATTTGGGATTGGATTAAATTTAAAATCTTTTAATGATGGCATATTAATAATATTTATGTCAATTTTAGTTTCGAATTGATTGTTATTTAACATCAATGTTGTTAAGTTTTTCATTTTAGAAATTGATACTGGAATTAATCCTTCAAATGAATTATTTGCCAACGATAACTCTTCAAGTTTAGAAAGATTAGCAATTTCCATTGGTAAAGTTCCAGTCATTTTATTATCGAATACACTAAGTGTTTCAAGATTAACTAATTTTGTAATTTCTATTGGTAACTGACCTTCAAGTTGATTACTACTTACGTGAAAAGTTTTTAAGTTTTTCAATTCTCCAATACTACTTGGAATAGTTCCACTTAAATTGTTGCTATATAAAGAAAACTCTTTTAACTTAGTTAAGTTTCCAATATTTTCCGAAATTTCACCTTCAATTCCATTCATAAATAACACAATACTTTCAATAGATGTTAATTTATAAATACTTTCAGGAATTTCTCCACTTATTTTATTAAATGAGATGTTTAATTCTTTTAGGTTTGCAATTCTCCCAATACTATTTGGAATTTCTCCTTTAATAGAATTCATATGTAAATTTAGTTTTTGTAAATCTGACAATTTACCTATAGAATTAGGTAACGATCCATTCAGATTATTAAAACTTAAATCTAATTCAATAATTTTACCATCTTCTACAGTAACTCCATACCAATTTTCAATTGGTTGATTTAAATCCCATTTTTGATTCCATTGATCACCATTAGTTGATTCATATAAATCAATTAAAGCGTTCTTTTCAGAATTAGAAATTGTTGCAGCAAAAGTTAAAGTTGAAAATGCTAAAAATAGCAATGAAAGTATGTTTCTAGTTTTCATATTTTATGGGGATTAGGGTTAAATAAAACTAAATTCTCAAACAAACCTAAGTCATTAAAAGTTACCAACCAAATATTTTAAAGAAAAACTTACCATTCATTTATATAGACGCACCATTTGTTTATAATATTGACATTATTTCTTAAGGTTGAATTTTTACTATCTTTGCTATAAACGGATATATATGAAATTAGACATTCTTACAATTGGAGCGCATCCTGATGATGTTGAACTAGGTTGTGGAGCAACAATAGCAAAAGAAATTTCACTCGGAAAGAAAGTGGGAATTGTTGATTTAACTCGCGGTGAACTTGGGACACGTGGTTCTGCAAAAATAAGAGATCAAGAGTCAGCAGATTCGGCAAAAATACTTGGAGTGCAAGTAAGAGAGAATTTAAAATTTTCGGATGGTTTTTTTACAAATGATATGAAACATCAACTAGAGGTTATAAAGATGATTCGCAAATATCAGCCAGAAATTGTGCTGTGTAATGCAGTTCAAGATAGACATATAGACCATGGAAAAGGAAGCAAACTAGTTTCTGATGCTTGTTTTCTCTCTGGATTGATAAAGGTTGAAACTGTCTATAATGGAGAAATTCAACAAGAATGGCGACCAAAAAGAGTATATCATTATATTCAGTGGGAAAATCTAAAGCCCGATTTTGTTGTCGATGTAACTGGGTTTATAGATATTAAAATGGATGCTGTAAAGGCTTTTTCTTCACAATTCTATGACCCTAATAGCAAAGAACCAATCTCACCAATTACTAGTAAAAACTTTATAGATAGTATAAAATATCGTGCGAAAGACTTAGGAAGACTTATTGGAACTGAATATGCTGAAGGATTTACTGTGGAAAGGTATGTTGCTGTTAAGAGTTTGGATGATTTAATTTAAATTTTTTAGTAAAAAAATTAGGAAAAAAATTCAGAAAAAGAGTACATTTGCATCCGCAAGTTACATGGTGGTTGTAGCTCAGTTGGTTAGAGCATCGGTTTGTGGTACCGAGGGTCGTGGGTTCGAGCCCCATCTTCCACCCAAAAAGCAAAAGTCTTTCAGAAATGAAGGGCTTTTTTTGCTTGTAAGAATTTAAAAAACGACAAGCTTGTCCTGAGTATTTCGACTACGCTCAATTTAAACCATATCGAAGGGAGCCTAAACTTCTACCTAGAAGCAAGTGACTTTCATAAATTGTATACCTATTTTCTACAATCGCTATAGGTATAGGAATTGATTTAAGGTAAATTTAGGAGAATTTGACTATGAAATTCCAGAGCAGTTTTAAATAAGGGTAAATACTTAGTTTTATGAAAAATAAATTTTTGTTAACTTCGCATAGGTCTCATATAGACTGGTTGAGTTCTAATAAGCCTGATTTAATTATTGGAACCATCGTTTTTGTATTGGTAATTCAAGGTGCGTTTCGGATATTAAAATTGAGTAAATGACCAGATAACTTAACATATAGTTATTTACGCTATCGCTATGTTTCATATTTATAATAGATAATAGTAAGTAAAAAACCTACTACAACTTCTCTGCCAAGTAACTTGCCGTAAAACTTTCTTTGTTTTTAACCAATTCTTCTGGTGTCCCTTGAAAGATGAGTTCTCCACCTTTCTTCCCACCTTCTTTTCCTAGGTCAATAATATAATCCGCACATTTTATCAATTCGATATTATGTTCAATAACAATAATAGAATGGCCATTTTTAATTAACGCATTGAATGAATCGAGTAATTTTTTAATATCGTGAAAGTGCAGTCCTGTTGTTGGTTCGTCAAAAATAAATAGAGATTTACTCTGTCGAGCACCTTTTACTAAGAACGAGGCTAACTTAATACGCTGTGCTTCACCACCAGAAAGGGTAGAGGAGGATTGTCCTAAAGTTACATATCCCAATCCTACATCTTGTAAAGGTTGTAGTTTTCTAGCAATTTTGGCTTGGTTTTGATCTTTGAAAAAAGAAATAGCATCATCAATTGTCATATTTAAAATGTCATTGATGGATTTCTCTTCGTATTTAATTTCTAGAATTTCTTTCTTGAATCGTTTTCCATGACATACATCACACTCTAAGTGAACATCAGCCATGAATTGCATTTCAATGGTTACTTCTCCATCACCTTTGCAGGTTTCACAACGTCCAGCATCTACATTGAAAGAAAAATGTTTGGGCTTGTAATTTCGGATTAACGATAGTTTATGGTTGGCATATAAACTCCTTATATCGTCATATACTTTGATATACGTAACAGGATTTGACCTACTTGAACGACCTATAGGATTCTGATCGATGAACTCTAGATGTTCTATCAAGTCAAAATCTCCTTTCACATCGGTAAACTGACCTGCTTTCTCACCGTATCCTCCAATCTTTTTCTGCAATGCAGGATATAATATTTTTTTGACTAATGTACTCTTACCACTTCCAGAAACACCAGTAATAACTGTCAAGGTGTTTAAAGGAAACGTGACATCAATGTTTTTAAGATTGTTCTGTCTTGCGCCAATAACTTCCACCTTTTTTTTGATAGACCGTCTAATAGTAGGAACTTCAATTTCTTTAGTTCCGTTAAGGTATTGTGCTGTTAAAGAATTGGATTTTAAAATTTCTTTATAAGTTCCTTCGGCGACAATTTCTCCACCTAATGTTCCTGCTTCAGGACCTATATCTATAATTACATCTGCAGCCTTCATAATATCTTCATCATGTTCCACTACAATCACCGTATTTCCTAAATCTCTCAATTCTTTCAATACCGTAATCAGTCTTTCTGTATCTTTTGGATGTAATCCTATACTTGGTTCATCAAGAATATACATAGATCCTACAAGGCTACTTCCGAGTGAAGTCGCAAGATTGATTCGTTGGCTTTCACCACCAGAAAGTGTGTTTGATGTTCTATTTAAAGTTAGGTAATTCAAGCCGACATTTGTCAGAAATTGTAAGCGATTGTTGATTTCGGTCAATAAGCGTTTCGCAATGATATTTTCGCTTTCTGTAAGTTTGATATTTTTAAAGAAAAGAGACAATTCGTCCAAAGGAAAATCCACCAATTCAGAAATCGTTTTATTACTAACGGTGATATAATCTGTCTCTTTTCGAAGGCGTTTTCCGCTACAGGATTGACATTTTGTTTTACCACGGTAGCGAGACAACATCACACGATATTGTATTTTATAACTTTTTGTTTCCAGAAACTTAAAGAAACTATGTAGTCCTTCAAAATAAGAATTTCCATTCCAAAGCAATTCTTTCTGAGCATCAGTCAATTCGAAATAAGGACGGTGAATCGGAAAATCAAATTTATAGGCATTGTCAACTAAATCATCTTTATATCTAGCAAAGGACTCCGTTTTCCAAGGCACAATTGCATTGTCAAATATAGATAGCCCAGTATTGGCAATCACCAAGTCTTTATCAATCCCAATCACATTACCATAACCTTCACAAGTAGGACAAGCGCCATATGGATTGTTGAAACTGAATAAATGTGTGTTTGGTTCTAAAAACAGGATCCCATCCAATTCAAATGAATTACTGAATTTAAGGACGGTATTGGTTGTTAAGTTTTCGAGAGAACAAATCCCTTTCCCTTCGAAAAAGGCAACTTGAATAGCATCTGCTAATCGATTGTAAAAATCTTCATCATGTTTTACAACAACTCTATCTACAACCAATTCGAATTTATGTCCTATATCATCATTAGAAGAAGAAATAATGTCCAGAAAATCATCAATTCTAATGACTTCGTTTTTATATTTTACACGTGCATACCCTTGTTGGATTAAGATATCTAGAGTCTTACTTACGCTTCTTTCTTGTGGAATGTATACGGTTGCTAGTAAAAGCATTTTTGTATTTTCTTCTAAATTTTTAACATGATTGATCACATCAGAAACGGTGTCTTTCTTTACTTCATTTCCAGAAATAGGAGAGAAGGTTCTTCCGATTCTAGCGTATAATAATTTCAGATAATCGTAAATTTCAGTTGAGGTTCCAACAGTAGAACGAGGATTGGTGCTGTTCACTTTTTGCTCTATCGCAATCGCAGGGGAGATTCCTTTTATATAATCGACATTAGGTTTGTTCAATCTTCCTAAAAACTGACGTGCATAAGAAGAAAGACTTTCTACATAGCGTCGCTGCCCTTCTGCATACAGCGTATCAAAAGCTAAACTCGATTTTCCAGAACCTGAAAGCCCAGTGATCACAACCAACTTATTTCTTGGAATTGCGACATCTATATTCTTTAAATTGTGCAGTTTCGCACCTTTAATAAGTATGTTTTTTTTTGGATCTAAGTTTGCAATATTTTTAGTCACTTTTGGCTGAAGAATTTGAAATAAATGCAAAGATAGAATAAAGATTTCGGATTTTAATACAGGTTAAGAACTTTGTGAAAAGCCATCTAAAATATTAAGTTTTGTATTAATAACTTGTTTTTTAAATAAAAACAACTCATATTTGTCTTTACTTACATTAATACATATAATACTATAGCATACTATTACTTTAAAAAACTTGATATTTAATTAGGGATTACAATATTCCCCTATTTGTATTTTTTAAAACAATATGTTATGGATAAATTAAAAGTATTAGACAGCATTCTTGTCAGTGATTACATTAATGGTAATGAAAAGTCATTTGAAATTCTTATTTCAAGACACCAGCAAAGAATTTACAATTTTATTTTTTCGAAAGTTTTAGATAGAGATATTACTGAAGATGTATTTCAGGATACCTTTATTAAGGTTATTAAAACCCTAAAAAAAGGAAAATATAATGAGGAAGGTAAGTTCTTGCCTTGGGTGATGCGTATTGCTCACAATCTTGTAATCGATCATTTCAGAAGAAATAAAAGAATGCCTACATTCAAGAATACTGATGAGTTTGATATATTTTCAGTACTAGGAGATGGAGAGTTAAACGCCGAGAAATTATTAGTAAAAGAACAGATATTATCTGATGTGAGAAGATTGATTGATGAACTTCCTGAAGATCAACGAGAAGTACTTATGATGAGAATGTATAAGGATATGAGTTTTAAAGAAATCTCTGAAAATACAGGAGTGAGTATCAATACTGCTCTTGGAAGAATGCGTTATGCATTGATTAATTTAAGAAAATTAATAGAAAAATATAATATGGTTCTAGTGAACTAACAATAAAGTCTTTAAACTTACGTTATTTATTTATATTAACATCTAATTTGGGTTTATGATGATACTTTACAATGAAAAGTCTTCTTTTAAGAAGCAACCAAAAAAGGAAACAATTCAATTATTGCTCAACTATTCGAGGACTTTGAAAATGGTGAATGTAAAAGGCAATAGACACATTGAATTGCATTTGAATTAAGGAGAAAAAGACTCATTTAGGACTAAATGAGTCTTTTTTATTATTCTAAATCGATTTTCTTCCTATTTTATTAAAAATCACATCTTTTTCTCTCTCCCATCCTCTTGCTGGAGAATATTCACGGCCATAATAAATAATCTGTAAATGAAGTTTATTCCACAATTCTTCTGGGAATAAGCGCTTGGCATCTTTTTCTGTTTGGATGACATTTTTGCCATTGGTCAATCCCCAGCGATACATCAATCTATGAATATGTGTATCTATAGGAAATGCAGGAACGTTAAAAGCCTGACTCATTACCACGCTTGCTGTTTTATGACCTACTGCAGGTAATTCTTCTAAATACTCGAAACTTTTTGGAACTTTTCCGCTGTGCTTGTCTATTAAAATATGTGACAAACCATAAATTCCTTTCGATTTCATTGGAGATAGACCACAAGGTCTAATAATACTTCTAATTTCTTCTACAGACATTTTAATCATTTCATATGGATTATCTGCTTTAGAAAATAATAATGGAGTAATCGTATTAACTCTTGCATCAGTACATTGCGCAGATAATAATACTGCAATTAATAACGTATAAGGATCTTTATGATCCAATGGAATAGGAGTTTCTGTATACAATTCTTCAAGTGTATCAATAACATATTTTATTTTCTCTTGTTTGTTCATATAGAAATTAGGCTCTAAGGTGAGAGCTAGCAAAGATACAAAGTTTTATTCCAGAATTAATTCTTTGATTGGTCATAAAAAATAATAGTTTTACTTAGATTTATCTTAGTTCCTTCCTATATTTGATTTTCAAAAACTAAAAAAAATATGACCACATTAAAAATAGGAGATACAGCGCCAGATTTTGCTTGTAATGATGAAAACGGAAACTTAATCCAATTATCTGATTATAAGGGAAGTAAATTAGTATTGTTTTTTTATCCAAAAGCAAGTACTCCAGGATGTACAGTTGAAGCCTGCGATTTAAGAGATAATCACCATAGATTTCAAGCAAAAGGATACCAGATTCTTGGTGTAAGTGCCGATTCACCAAAAAGACAACAGAATTTTAGTAAAAAATATGATTTTACATATCCGTTATTGGCAGATGAGGAAAAAGAAGTTATCAATGCTTTCGGAGTATGGGGACCCAAAAAATTTATGGGAAAAGAATATGATGGAATTCACAGAACAACATTTGTCATCGATGAAAAAGGAATTATTGAAGATGTAATCTTAAAAGTAAAAACGAAAGCGCATTCTGATCAAATACTAAAACTTCATATCTAGTTTTACATTGAACACTCTACTTGTCATGTAATTTGGGATTCCGAAAGAACGTTTCGAATAGACATCTCTTACCCAAGTATTGGTAATAGAATTCTGCACGTCAAACATGTTAAAGATTTCAATCCCAAATGATAATTCCTTAAAATTATTTAAAAGTCCATTATTTGGTCGTCTTTTCTCGTCTACCACAACATATGAGATTCCAATATCAGCACGTTTATATGAATTTAAACGGCTTTGAAATAAATACGGATCTGAATAAGCAGGTGAACCTCCAGGAACTCCAGTATTAAAGACAAGGTTTAAGTACATTTTCAAATTTGGAATCGTAGGAACATAATCTTGGAACAGCATAGCAAACTTTAAGCGTTGGTCTGTAGGACGCGCAATTTCTCCTTGATTATCAATATTTTCTTTGGTTGATAAATAACCAACACTTATCCAACTTTCTGTTCCTGGAACAAACTCGCCATTTAATCTTAGATCAACTCCTGTAGCAAATGCCGTCGCATTATTGTCTGCAGCATAACGAATCCTTACATTATCAACAGTATAAGGATTCACGTCTGTTAAATGCTTGTAATACGCCTCAGAAACAAGTTTAAATGGTCGCTTCCAAAGATTAAAACTATAATCATTCCCTACTACAAAATGTATTGACTTCTGTGCTTTGACTGAAGGTTGTACTACTCCATTTCGATCTCTTAATTCTTTATAAAACGGCGGTTGATAATAAAAACCAGATGAAAATCGGAATAACATGTCTTTGTCCCAATTTGGTTTTATAGCAAACTGTCCTCTTGGACTGAAAACGGTCTGATTAGTACTTTCAATACCTTCTCCTTTTACGGACCAATTATGCGCTCTCACACCAATATTATACCACACTTCGTGATCGTTCCACTCATCTTTCTTAGACCATTGAGCAAATGCTGTAAAGCGATCTATTTGAGTGTTATTGGTCGCTCTTACTTCTTGAAACGGAGTAATTTCTCCTTCATATGGATCATAAGGCTGATTGTTTATAGAGTGATTGGGAGGGCGAATTGAAAATCCTGCAGAATCAATAATTTCCCATTCTCTTAATTTATCTCTGATATCTTCATTCTGATATTTTAGACCAAAATCAAATTGGTTATTACCTTTTTTAAACGTTGCTTTTGCCTGAAAATTACTAATAAGCGCGTCAAGATTGTTACGAGCATGACTTAATTGTGAACCAATTCCTTCTGAAAATTCTACATCTCCAAAAGTTTCTGAGCCAAGATTAGAATCTACTTCTCCTAAATTATAAGAAGCAAGAATATCATAATGTTCGGATTCTTGCGTATTGTAAGAGGATGCTGTTAAATCGATGTTTAGATTGTTGTTGACTTGATAAGTTCCTTTTAACGCTCCAAAAAGGGTTTGGTAATTGTCTTTTTCTTGACCGTCATAGTAAACGATTAGTTCTAATGGATTTGCAAGTGTTCCGAATTTTGTTCTACGAGTAATAGGAGTATAGTTGTAATCATTAGAAGAAAAATTTCCTAAAAAATCAAGTGTAAATCGCTCACTGATTTTGTAAGAAAGAAAAGCTTGAACATCGGCAAATTTTGGTCTGAAATTGGTTTCAATATCTTTACTATTCACAAGTAGACTATTGTCACGATAACGAACACCTATAATCGCGGATAGTTTATTTTTAAACATTTTCCCTTCTACAGTTGCGCTTCCACCAAGTAAATTTAATTTTACGCGAGCTGCAAATTCTTCAGGAGTACGATACGTGATATCAAGAACAGAGGAAAGTTTGTCTCCATATTTTGCCTGAAAACCTCCTGCAGAGAAGTTTACATTCTTTGTCATCTCAACATTGATAAAACTCAATCCTTCTTGCTGTCCAGAACGCACTAGAAAAGGTCTATAAACTTCAATTCCATTGACATAAACAAGGTTTTCATCAAAATTTCCTCCACGGACATTGTATTGAGTACTCAGTTCATTGTTATTGTTAACACCTGCAAAAGTCATTAAAACATTTTCTACTCCAGCATTTGCTCCTGGAATATCTTTGATATCTTTAATATCTACATTGGTAATTCCTTCAGAATCATTTCTTCTATTTTTTATATAGACTTCTTTGATCTCTTCAGTTTTGAAATTTAGTTTAGGTGAGAATCGTAGTGTTTTCCCTTTTGGAACGTTAAAATTTTTAGAATAAGAAATAAATGAAATATGACTATATGTAACTGTAATCTTTTCAAAAGTAGTAACTGCTAAATTATAATTTCCATCTATATCACTTATCGTGCCTTCATTATTGTAACTAATAGAAACATCATTAATGGCATTTCCATTTTCATCTTTCACGGCACCTTGAATTGAAGATGATTGAGCAAAAATGCTTGCTGCGAATAGAATGAATAAGTTAGTTAAACAGTATTTTTTTTTCAAAAGATAGTTGAATTTTAATAGTTATTTTCTATAAAACGTTGTTTCTAAGGTATTCGTATTTCCGACATTATCAATTGCAATAACATTTAATGTATGTTTTCCACTGATTAATTTTTTATCAGAAAAATTATAGGTTAATGTACTGTGCTTTGGACTGTATTCTAGTAAAATCCATTGTCTGTCAATCTCTCCACGATACGATTTCAATCCTGATAAATCATCTGAAACTTTAAGTACAATCTGTCTATAATTACTAAGCCATTGATTTTTTTTAAAATTAGACAATTTTAATATTGGCTGTTTATTATCAGATAGTAAGGTGTATTCTCCTAGGTTTTTAGTCGTTGTGTAAAATGTTTTTTCTTTTTTATACGTTTTATTATGCCTTGGATACCCTTTGCTACTATACCCAGCAATAAACAATTTCTTTTTCTCTTCAGAAGTATAAGAACTCACGTCAAATGTTAAGGTAAACTTATTATCTAACGGAACAATTTTTTTATGTATAAATGCCTTGCCGTCTTTTACGTCAAAATTCATGTAAAAATCATTATAAAACGTATTTTTTGGAAAAGCGATTGTCACACCATCTTTCGTAAACTTGTTAAACTCTTTAGCAATTATAGGATATTGTGTTATTTTCTTTTCTTTTGGAATTGTAATAGTATCATTTTTCCCAACAATTGGAATTCTTAGTTTACTTTGGTTTCCTTTAAAATCTTTGGCAATTATTTCAACACTATATGTCATTCCAGCATCTATGGTAAGGTAGCCACGATCTTTAACATTCCTATAGATACTTAATTTATTAGAAGGTTCAACAAAACATCGTTGAATACGTTGATTCAGTTTTCCGTAGCGTTCATAATCAATCAGTAAATTGATATGTTTGGATTCTGCAAATGAAAAAGTTTCAGCAATATGATTGTATACTTTTTCACCATTGACTAGCATTTCTAGACTGAAAATTCCATTCTTATTTAGTGCGCCATTTAATCGGTCAAAAGTATTAACCCCAAATCCGATAGTTCCTGAAGCCGTAATTTTGTCGGCCAATAATGTTCCGCTTTCTAAAGTTTTAAAGGGAATCTGTAAAGGAATATTGGATTGGTTTACTTGAGAAAAATCATCCAATGGATACGCCATAAGTGTATTAATTCTTGGGGATTTATCATCATTTACTGTAATTCCAAAATACATAGGATTGATAGGTTTCGAATTGCGATCTCGTACTTCAAAGTGTAAGTGAGGACTTACAAATCCTCCAGTACTTCCTGAATAGGCAATCACTTCTCCTTTTTCCAACTTCAATTCAGTTGGGCCAGGATATAATTGGATTTCAAAACTTTCCTTTTCATATTGATGCTTTTTTATATAAGCTTCAATCTTATTACTATATTTTTTTAAATGTGCATATACGGTTGTATAACCATTAGAATGGGTGATATACAATGCTTTTCCATATCCGTAATGTTGAATTTTAATTCGAGAAACATACCCTTCAGCGACTGCAAATACTTTGAACCCTTCTTTCCGTTGCGTTTTTATATCCAATCCAGAATGAAAATGATTGGATCTGAGTTCTCCAAATGTCCCAGATAAGTACATTGGGATATCCATCGGGTTTTGAAAATAATCTTTAGGGTATTTATCCTGCGAGAAAGCAGTTAAGAACAAGAAAAAAAAGAGTGAAGCGATTTTGAGTTTCAAAGACATCATATTTTCAGCTAAAATAACAAATTAATGTTTATTAAATAACGGGTTGTTAATAAATGAATTACCATTTTTTATGCCAAAAAAGAATAAATAGTTGCTTTATTGGGATATGTGTGTTAAATTTGGGACATAGTTTTGATTATTTAGGAGAATAAATGAGTAATATTAATGAAGTTGCTGAACTACTTGAACATAAGTTAGATAAACTTCTTGATGTACACTCTTTCTTGAAAGATGAAAATGAGTTTTTACATAAAAAACTTAATAGTCTAGAGATAGAGTTGACTCATACATCTCAAGAATTGGTAGAAAAAGAAAAAGAATACCAATTATTGAAAATTGCCAAAACTATTGAAGGTAGTAATAAAAATACGAGAGAAACAAAACTCAAAATAAATGCTTTGATTCGTGATATTGATAATTGTATAGTTCAATTAAACGATTAAGTTCTTTTTATGGATGATAAACTCAAGATAAAAATCACTATTGGTGGTCGTGTATATCCTTTAAGCGTGAATAGCGCTACTGAAGAAGAGGGTATGCGAAAAGCGGCAACTAAAATTAACGATATGGTGAAGAAATTTGAGCAAAATTATGCCGTAAGTGATAAACAAGATGTACTCGCAATGTGTGCCTTGCAGTTTGCTTCAGCGACAGAGATTCACTCTATCAATGATAAAGAAAATTTAGAAAAAGCAATAAAAAAAATGAATTCAATTCATTCGAAATTGGATGTGCATTTAAAATAAGTTCTTTAAAATAAACAATAATACTGCCTACATTAGCCATTGTTCGTCAAACTCAACAGGAATTAATTCTGAAGGATGAGTCTGATTGTTAAAGCATGCCGTTAGTTACTTTTAGTGACTTAGACGGATCCTTGATCGATTAGTTAGTCCTATTTATGTATATAAGGAGTTTGCATAAACTTCACTAATGTAGGCTTTTTTTATACCAAAAATCAACCACATGAATGAAATGATAACACCAATATTTATTGGCTTAATGATAGGATTAGCAATAGGATTTTTAATTGCAAAATCCCTAGAGAAAAAAAGTGCATCAGGAACAATATCAAGAGCAAATAAATCTGCATCTTCAATATTAAAAGAAGCCAGAATTGATGCTGATGCAATAAAAAAAGATAAAATATTACAAGCAAAAGAAAAATTTATAGAGTTAAAATCTGAACACGAAAAATTTATTCTGTCTAGAGAAAAGAAGATCGGTGAATCGGAAAAAAGAGTTAGAGATAAAGAATCCCAATTAGGAAGTGAAATAGATAGAGGGAAAAAGTTAACTAAAGATTTAGAAACTAAAACTGCAGATATTGATTACAAACTTGAGTTTGTTGAGAAAAAAGAAAACGAACTAGAGAAACTGCACAAGCGACAAGTAGAAAGCCTTGAGGTTATTTCTGGCTTGTCTGCCGATGATGCCAAGAAAGAATTGGTTACTTCATTAAAAGAAGAAGCAAAGAGTGATGCAATGGCTTTCATCCAAGAGAAACAGGAAGAAGCAAAATTGACTGCAGAACAAGACGCTCGTAAAGTGATCCTTAGTACAATCCAGAGAGTAGGAGTAGAACAGACAGTTGAAAACTGTGTGTCAGTATTTAATTTAGAATCTGACGATATAAAAGGGCGTATTATCGGTCGTGAAGGACGTAATATTCGTGCTATTGAAGCAGCAACTGGTGTAGAGATTATTGTAGATGATACACCTGAAGCAATTATACTTTCTTGTTTTGATCCTGTGCGTAGAGAGATTGCTAGATTGTCTCTACACAATTTAGTTACTGATGGTCGTATACATCCTGCAAGAATTGAAGAAGTAGTTAAGAAAACAGAAAATAAAATTAATCAAGAGATTATTGAAGTTGGTAAAAGAACTGTGATTGATCTTGGTATTAATGGTTTACACCCAGAATTAATAAAAACGGTAGGTAGAATGAAATTCCGTTCTTCTTATGGTCAGAATTTATTACAACACTCACGTGAAGTTGCAAACTTATGTGGTATTATGGCTGCAGAACTTGGATTAAATGCCAAGGCTGCTAAAAGAGCAGGTTTATTACATGATATTGGAAAAGTTCCTGATACTGAAAGTGAATTGCCGCATGCATTGCTAGGAATGGAATGGGCACAGAAATATGGTGAAAACCCAGACATCTGTAATGCGATTGGAGCACATCATGACGAGATAGAAATGAAATCGATGATTTCACCGATTGTTCAAGTATGTGATGCTATTTCTGGAGCAAGGCCTGGAGCAAGACGACAAGTATTGGATTCTTATATCCAACGATTGAAAGATCTTGAAGATGTTGCATTTGGATTTTCAGGTGTACAGAAAGCCTATGCAATTCAAGCAGGAAGAGAATTGCGTGTAATTGTAGAAAGTGAAAAAGTAAACGATAGTAAAGCCGCGGAATTATCTTTCAATATTTCTCAAAAAATCCAAAATGATATGACGTATCCAGGACAAGTAAGAGTTACTGTGATTCGAGAAACTAGAGCAGTGAATATTGCGAAGTAATAATAAAATTTATCTTATACTGAAAAAACCGTAACGAACTAAGTTGCGGTTTTTTATTTTTTTCGAGGATGAAACTGCTCCATAACATTTTTTAAATGACTTTTATCTACATGCATATAGATTTCCGTCGTTGTAATGCTTTCGTGTCCTAGCATCTGCTGTATCGCTCTTAAATCGGCTCCTCGTTCAAGTAAGTGAGTTGCAAATGAATGTCGGAATGTATGTGGACTGATGCTTTTTTTTATTCCAGATTTGATAGCAAGGTTTTTTACGATCGTAAAAATCATTACTCTAGTGAGTTGTTTCCCTCTACGATTTAAAAACAATGTATCTTCATACCCTTTTTGGACTGTAATATGACTTCTAATGTCATTCAGATAGAATGTAATGTATCTCTGAGTCTGAATATTAATAGGAACAAAACGCTGTTTGTCTCCTTTTCCAATAACTCGAATAAATCCTTCTTCAAAAAACAAATCAGAAATTTGAAGTGTGATTAATTCTGTGACACGTAAGCCACAACTATATAAAGTTTCTATGATTGTTCTGTTTCTTTCGCCTTGTGGTTTGCTTAAATCTATACTAGCAATAATAATGTCGATATCGTCAACAGATAAAGTATCTGGAAGTTTTCGACCTAGTTTAGGCGATTCAATTAAATCGGTAGGATTGGTTTTTCTATATTCTTCAAATATCAGGTAATCAAAAAAACTTCGTAATCCTGAAATTAACCTTGCTTGTGATCCAGCACTTAAAGATTTAGAAGCATCGTAAATAAACTTTTGAATCGTATCACTTTCAATCTCAAGAGGAGAAATAGGAAGTTCGTTCAATTCTAAAAAAGAAATCAATTTCTTTACATCTCTAGAATAACTATCCAGTGAATTTAGTGACAATCCTCTTTCAATTCTTAAATAAAGATTGTAATCTTTTAAAGCATGGTTCCATTTCATGTGTTCGCTTTTTTTTTAACGGTCAAATGCTGTTCGCCATTAATCATTCTCTTTGTATGATAAAACTTATAATAGGCTCGTTTTTATGTTGTAAATATAATTATTAACGAATTTAATTAGTAATAGTTTTAAAAAGAAATTAGAATAAAAATATTTTAATACATTAGCAACATGAAAATAATGATCATCAACGGACCTAACTTGAATTTGCTTGGAAAGCGAGAACCAACTATTTATGGAGATTCTTCGTTTGAAGAATATTTTGAAGGTCTTAAAAAGAAATATAAACAAATTGAACTCTCCTACTTTCAATCCAATATTGAAGGAGAAATCATTGATAAATTACATGAAGTAGGATTTGATCATGATGGAGTTGTTCTGAATGCAGCAGCATATACCCATACTTCTGTTGGAATTGGAGACGCAGTCAAGGCGATTGAAACTCCAGTGATTGAAGTACATATTTCCAATGTGCATTCGAGAGAATCCTTCCGTCATACTTCTTTTATTGCGGCAAACGCCAAAGGTGTTATATCAGGATTTGGGCTGAAAAGTTATGAACTTGCACTACAGAGTTTCTTATAAATGTAAAATCATCTTAATGTTACAGCGTTCGTAAGGACAGTCAGGTTCAACAGGCACTTCTACAAAACCGTATTTTTTATAAATATAAATGGCATTTGAGAGTTTTGTGTTAGAATAGAGTAGGATTTTGTCCCATTTTTTATTTTTAGCAAATGATATACAATAATTCATTAATTCTTGACCAATTTTCAAGCCTTGGTATTTTGGAGAAACAGCCATTTTACTCAATTCATATCCTTCATCTTCATTTATTAGCGCAACCGAGCCAATAATCTCATCATTGTATTTGGCAAAAAAGATAAATCCGCCATTGTCAATAATATAGGATTGTGGATTGCTTAAAACATCTCTATCATGCGCTTCAACATAGAAGAATTTCTCCAACCATTCAATGTTTAAATCATGGAATATTTCTGAATATTTTTCTTCAAAAGGAATGATTATTACTTCATCCATACTTAAATTTTAGAATCTATAAAAGCAATCATTTCTAGTTCAGAAGCAACCGTTTGCTCATAAATCTTAGTCGCTCTTGAAACAATATCGTTGGCATATTCTCTGTCCTTAATATCCTTGGCATTGATACGCACGTTGAAATACGCTCCTATTACTGCACTTCGAGCACATAAAGCACCAACTCCAGCGTCAGACAGGGAATTTTGAATACCATCTTTTGCCATGGCATGCATCACTTCCATCGATTCATAGGCAGTTTCCATTACTTGAAATGGAATTTCAGTGGCGTATTTAGTGGCGTTTTCAATTGCAGTAGCACGAATTTCTTTTTCTTCTAAAGTTGATTTAGGCAACCTGAATCCCTCAATAATTTTATTGAAAGCATTGGTATCTTCATCGACAAGTGCTAATAATGTATGCTTGTATATTTGTCCTTTTTCAGCCCATTTAGAATAAAATTTCCATTTGTCATCCCATCCACTTTTATGTGCCGATAAGTTGGCAACCATAGTTCCTAGTGAAACACCTAATGCACCAACATAAGCAGAAATTGAACCACCTCCAGGAGCCATAGATTCTCCGGCAGTTTCATCGGCAAAATCGGTCAACGTAAAATCAATCAATCTCTTGGCATCACTTTTCATCACATATTCAATAATTTTTTCATTGGGATGAAAAGGTTTTAAATCATCCAACCCTAATGATTTTACAGCAATTTTTATCTTTTCAGATTCGGCAATTCCAAGTGAGCGTTCTTGTTTTGTCAAGAAATAATCTGCAGCATTCAGCATGGCTTGTAGTGGAATCAACCCAATCAATTCGGATCCAGTAACTCTGAGTCCTCTTTTGGTAGCAGATTTTACCGTTTCGTCAAATGCTTCATGCATGGAAGTAATGCTGATATTGGTCAAGTTGTAAGAAATTTGCGCAATTCCATACTCTTCAATATACCATCCTATTCCTTTTACGGCTTTTAATTTTCCTGGAATCCTGAGAGGGTCTCCATTTTTATCCAATACTTTTTTACCGTCAACCAATTTTACACGACCACCTTCTCGAATGTCAAATGCAATTGCATTGGCTCTACGAGTAGAAGTAGTATTCAGATTGATATTGTATGCAATTAAAAAATCACGAGCTGATATTGCTGTAGCGCCAGATTTTACAACACTATCATTAAATTCAGCAGATCCAAAATCTGGTTTCCATGCTGGATTGGATAATTTTTCTTTCAACCCTTCATATTCCCCAGAACGGCAGTTGGCCAAGTTCTCACGTTTTTTTTCTTGTGCTGCTTTTTCATATAAATATACTGGAACACCCAATTCTTCACCGACACGTTTTCCAAGTCTCTGAGCATAGACTGCTGTTTCTTCTAGTGTAATTCCAGAAATAGGAACTAGCGGACATACATCTGTCGCTCCAAAACGTGGATGTTCACCTGAATGTTTACTCATGTCAATCAACTCTGCTGCTTTCTTAATCAATAGATAAGCCGCTTCAATCACTTTCTCAGGTTCACCGACAAAAGTAATTACGGTTCTATTGGTCGCTGCTCCTGGATCAATATCTAGTAATTTTATACCTTCGACCGTTTCCACAACGTTAGCAATCGTATTAATTTTTTCAATATCACGTCCTTCACTGATGTTAGGTACGCATTCTATGAGTTGATTGTTCATGAGTATATTTTAGAACTCAAATTTAAAAAAGTTTCTGAGTATGATGGCTATTTATTATGAATAACTTGTTTAAAACTTAGCCAAATTAAAATTAAAAGAAGTAGTTAATTCAACTGATAATTTTAAATTTGTGTAGATAAGATTTTTATGAGTAAAGTTTTAATAACGGGAGTAGCAGGTTTTATTGGATTTCATTTGGCTAATAAATTGATTGATGAAGGTTATGAGGTTATTGGTATTGATAATATCAATGATTATTACGATGTGAATTTGAAGTTGGCTAGATTGAAAGAGTTGGATATTACCTCCACCGATTTTCAAGAAAACAAAGAATATAGTGGCAAGATCACTTTTGTAAAACTGGATTTACAAGATTTGGAAGGAATGAAAAGTCTTTTCAAGAAGTATGAGTTTAGTTATGTGGTGAACTTGGCAGCACAAGCAGGAGTTCGTTATTCATTGATTAATCCACATTCTTATGTAGATAATAATATTACAGGATTCTTAAACGTGCTTGAATGTTGTAGAGCCTATCCAGTAAAGCACTTGGTATTTGCCTCTTCAAGTTCTGTATATGGATTGAGTGAGCAGGTACCTTTTCAAGAAGACAACTCCACAGATCACCCATTGGCGATGTATGCGGCAAGTAAGAAAGCCAATGAAATGATGGCGCATTCCTATGCACACTTATATGATATTCCTTCAACAGGATTACGCTTTTTTACGGTATATGGACCTTGGGGAAGACCTGATATGGCATTGTATATCTTTACCAAAGCCATTACAGAAGATAAAGAATTTGACATCTATAACGATGGGGATATGAGCCGTGACTTTACCTATGTTGATGATATTGTAGAAAGTATAAAGCGTTTAATTCCGCTTGCACCTCAGAGAGACAATCCTAAGTTCAATGTGCAAGTTCCAAAGCCATCTAAAAGTTCTGCTCCCTATCAGATTTTCAATATAGGAAATAACAGTCCAGTTGCGCTAATGGATTTTGTGCATGCCATTGAAAAAGCACTAAAGAAAAAAGGGAAGAAAGTATTCAAGCCTATTCAACCTGGAGATGTAACCTCTACCTATGCGAATGTTGAGAGTTTGTTTAATTATATTGATTTTAAACCTGAAACTTCTATTGAAGATGGGATAGATAAGTTTGTGGAATTTTATTTGAAATACCATGGGATAAATGAGTAAGCAAAAAGTTAATAAAGAAGAATGGCTCTTTGAAATAACGCCTAAAAACAACCTTTTAAGTCTGAACTTAAATGAAGTGTGGAAGTATCGAGACTTGTTAATGCTTTTCGTAAAAAGAGATATCATTACGGTTTATAAACAAACTATTTTAGGACCAATATGGTATTTAATCCAACCGATATTTACTGCACTTATTTTTACATTAATTTTTAATAAAATTGCTAATATAGAAACAGGTACAGTTCCTGCGTTTTTATTTAATATGGCAGGGATTACAACATGGAATTATTTCAAGAATTGTTTACAGGCTACTTCAAATACTTTTGGTAGCAATGCTGGAATTTTTGCAAAAGTGTATTTCCCTAGAATTGTGATGCCTATTTCCTCTGTGATTACCAACTTACTTCGTTTTGGAATACAATTATTTATTTTCGGAATTTTTTATATCTACTATTTTTATTTTCAGGGAGCTGAAATAGGTTTTAATCGTTATTCGATTTTATTTCCAGTTTTAGTTATTTTGATGGGTATGCTTGGTTTAGGATTGGGGATGATAATTTCTTCTTTAGTGACGAAATATCGTGACTTAAAATACTTACTCAATTTTGGAGTACAATTATTGATGTATGTATCCGCAGTGATGTATCCATTAGCATTGGTTCAAGATAAATTACCTAAGTATGCTTGGCTTGTGGAATACAATCCATTGGCTTATATTGTAGAGTCCTCAAGATATATGTTGTTGAGTGATGGAACATTTACAATGAATGGGTTGTTGTATACAGGTATTGTAAGTGTAATTATACTTTTTTTGGGAATTATCATATTTAATAAAACTGAAAAGAACTTTATTGATACTGTGTAAATGAGTGAAACAATTCTTAAAATAGAAAATATATCGAAACAATACCGTCTCGGCTTGGTAGGGAAGGGGACTCTGGATGATGACTTGAAAAGGTGGTGGTATAAAATTCGTGGAAAAGAAGACCCTTTTTTAAAAATAGGAGAAGTAAATGATCGTTCTACGGTAGGAAATTCTGATTATGTATGGGCGCTTAAAGATATTAATATTGAAGTAAAAAGAGGAGAAGTTCTCGGTATTATCGGTAATAATGGTGCTGGAAAATCTACTTTATTAAAAATATTATCAAAAGTTACAGGGCCCACTACTGGAAGTATAAAGTCAAGGGGTAGAATAGCATCATTACTGGAAGTAGGAACAGGGTTCCATGGAGAAATGACTGGTAGAGAAAACATCTATTTAAACGGTGCTATTCTCGGAATGACCAAAATTGAAATCAATAGTAAAATTGACGAGATTATTGAGTTTTCAGGTTGTGAACGATATATAGATACGCCTGTAAAACGTTATTCTAGTGGTATGACAGTACGATTAGCATTTGCAGTTGCGGCATTTCTTGAGCCTGACATTCTAGTGATTGATGAAGTGCTTGCTGTAGGCGATGCTGAATTTCAAAAGAAAGCCATTGGGAAAATGAAAGATATTTCTCAAACAGATGGTAGAACCGTAATTGTTGTAAGTCACAATATGGCTTCCATACAAAATTTATGTACTAGGGTAATTGTTTTAAAAAATGGAAAAATTAGTTTCATAGGAGAAGTTAATGATTCAATTTCAGAGTATTTAAGGGAAGACAGATATATCAAAGATGGATTAAATACAACTGATAGGAAAGGGAATGGAGTTGTAAATATTAAAAAAGTCAGTGTTTTTGGAAAAACCAATTTAAGCAAGCCTCAGACTAGTATGCCATTTTCGATAAAATTTGAATTGGAAAACAGAAGTAATGTTTTAAATACTGATTTAAGATTTGACTTAAGAATTGATGACGAAATGGGGCAGCGGATTGTCTGGTTAAGTAATAAACTTTTACATATAGATTCAAATAATATAGTTAAGGAAGTATTATTTGAAGTTGCAAAATTAAGTCTAAATAAAGGAGTTTATAATGTAACAACATATATAACTGTAAACAACGATATTGCAGATTGGATTCAAAATGCATTTTCTTTTGAGGTTGTAGAGGGAGATTTTTATAATTCTGGAAATTTAGTTCCAATGGATCAAAGTAAGGTTTTAGTAGATTTTAATGTCAAATATTCGTGATGATTAAGAAAATAAAACAACTTATAAAGGAAAATAGAGAATTTAATCGACAAAGGATTTCTCATTTAAAGGAAATTGAATGGGCTCATATATATCATGATAGTATTAAAGGAATAGAATGGATTCAAGGACTCTCATTAAACATTGGAAGATGGGCTGGTAATTACTCTTTTTTTTATGTGTTGAATAGAATTTTAATGGATTATAAGCCTAAAAACATTCTAGAATTAGGATTGGGAGAATCGAGTAAGTTTATTTCTACATATTTGGATAATTATTTATTAGATTCAAACCATTTAATTATAGAGCAAAATGAATTATGGAGTGATAAATTTCAGAACGAATTTAAACTCAGTAATCGTTCAAAGATTGTATGTTGTCCACTCGAGTCTAAGAAAATAAAAGGGTTTGAGGTAAATTCGTATAGTAATTTTATTGATAAAATTCCTGAAAAGTATGATTTATATGTTATTGATGGACCCCTAGGTAGTGAGCATTTTTCACGTTATGAAATAATTGGATTAGCAGAGAGTTTTAATAAGAATGATGAGTTTGTTATTATTTTTGATGATTTCAATAGAGTAGGAGAAAAAGAAACTTTTAAGGAGTTGAAAAGCATTTTAAAGAGGAATAATGTTAAATATTACACTTGTGAATATACAGGGAATAAGTCAGTTAAAGTTCTAGTGACTAAAAAGTATAAATATGCAATATCTTTATAGTATTTAAATTTTTAGTTAAATGAATCTTCCTTTAGTTTCCATCATTATTCCAACGTATAATCGTACCCATTTAATTGGAAAGACCTTGGATTCAATACTTGCACAGTCTTATGATAATTGGGAATGTATAGTTGTTGATGATGGCTCAACTGATGATACGGAATTACTTTTAAAAAAATATTGTGAAAATGATCCGCGATTTCAATACCATAAAAGACCTATTGATAGACCTAAAGGAGCCAATGCATGCCGTAATTATGGATTTGAGTTGAGTTTAGGGGAATATATAAATTGGTTTGACAGTGATGATGAAATGCTTCCTAGTAAACTTGAAAAACAAATCCATCAATTGCATAATTCTTCTTATGATTTTTCTATATGTCAGACTGAAGTGTATAATGTTGAAAAAGAAAGTAGTGAAGGTTTAAGAACTCCTAAATTGATTTCAGATTCAATATTTGAAGATTATATTATTTTTAATATTTTTTGGTTAACAGGTGCGCCTTTATGGAAAAGAAGTTTCTTAATTGATAACAACTTAAGATTTGATGAAGAATTGCAACAAGCTCAAGATTATGATTTTCATATGAGAATACTTGCAATTTCTGAGAATTATTGTACAATTGATGAGCCACTGGTTATTTTTAATATACATGAATTTAATATGTCACATTCAACTTCAGATAATCCATTAAAAATATTTTCAAATGCCAAAGTAAACAAGAACATCTTGTGGAAGTATAGAAATAAATTATCTTTGAATGTTTTGAATTTCAGATATAAAGAATTACTAAAATTATATAAGTTTTCAGTACGAAAAAGACAATTTAAAAATGCTTTTTATATTTTAAAATTCTTAATTTTAAATATTAATATATTGTCAATTACTATTTTGACTAAATTTTTATTGATATTAAAATTGATTGTTAGTTTTTTTTCTTTTTTGATTTTCTCAAAAGGAGATTCATTTTTAAACATTAAAATTAAATAATGTTAAATAACCCCATTATATCAGTTATTGTTCCTTGTTATAATCAAGCAGAATATTTAAATGAGTGCTTGGAATCAGTTGTAAAACAATCTTATGACGACTGGGAATGTATAATTGTTAATGATGGTTCAACTGATGATACGGATATAATTGTCCAAGAATGGCTTGAAAGAGATAAGCGTTTCAAGTATATTAAAATTAAAAATGGAGGTGTATGTAATGCTAGAAATAAAGGGATTGATCTTGCAGCAGGAGTTTATATATTACCATTAGATGCTGATGATAAAATAGGTGAAGATTATTTAAAACTTGCTATAAAAAGGCTTGTTGAGAACCCTACTTTAAAAGTAGTATATTGTAATGCTAAAAAATTCGGAACTCATAATAGAACATGGAAATTGAAGCCTTATAGTATATCTAATCTTGCTAAAGATAGTATGATATTCTGTTCAGCAGTATATCGGAAAAGAGATTGGGAGAGAATAGGGGGTTATGATGTGAATATGGTTGAGGGACTCGAAGATTGGGAATTTTGGATTGCTCTTTTAAAAGGTGGAGATGATGTTGAAAAAATTGATTCTGTTCAATTTCATTATCGTGTTAAACAAGATTCAAGAAATAAAAAATTGAATGATGAGAGTAAAAAAAAGTTGTTCAATTATATGAGTGTAAAGCATGCTGATTTTTTTATAAAACATAATGGTTCTTTTATGGAAATGGAAAAAAAGTACGATGATCTTTATAACCTTTATGATAAAAGTTTAAGAAGTAGAAAGTATATTGCTAATCAGTTTTTTAAGACTTTTTTTGGATTTAGAATATTTAAATAAAATGAATTATAAAGCCCCTAAAATAATTGAATTTAAAAAAATAGGAGAACCATCGTTAGGTTATATCTCGGTTGCTGAAGTAGAAGAATATGTCCCGTTTGACATAAAAAGGGTGTATTGGACTTATTTTACACCTGATCATGTTCAGCGTGGTGGTCATGCACATAAGCAACTGGAACAAATTTTAATTGCTGTTTCTGGAAATATAAAAATTTACTTGAAAGACCAGGAAGAGAATGAGGCTGTTTTTGAATTAAATAAACCAGATGCAGGCTTATACATTCCTAAAGGGTATTGGCGCGATATCAGTTTTTCACACAATGCAGTTTTAGTATGTATTGCTTCTAAAGTTTATGACGAAGATGATTATATAAGAGATTATACAGAATTTATAAAGTGAATAAGAAATACAACATAGGTGATTATGAAGAAGTCTCACGTATTTATACTGGTGAAGACGTGCTAGAGTTTGCAGAATTGTCAAATGATTTCAACCCATTACATTTGGACGAAGTGTTTGCCAAGAATGGAATTTTCAAGAAAAGGATTGTTCATGGAATGTTATATGCAGCAATGTTTAGTAAATTAATCGCTACAAAAATTCCAGGTCCAGGTTCTATATATTTAGAGCAGAATTTGAGATTTTTAAAACCTGTATATTGGAATGAGAAGATTACTGCTCGCGTAAGTATAATAAGTGTTATTGAAAAAAAATCATTATATAAATTACATACCATTATTTATAAAAATGATACTATTGATGATTTAGTGGTTGATGGTAATGCTCTTATAAAATTATAGAAATGAATGAAATTGATGCAACCTGTATTATAGGAGACAACGTTGAACTGGGTATTGGGAATAAATTGTTGCCTTATACTGTAATTTATGGCCCTACAAAAATAGGAGATAATAATATTATAGGTCCTCATGCAGTTATCGGAACTCCAGGACAAGACACAAGAAACCCAAGGTATGATTCTTCTCAAGGCCTAATTGAAATAGGAGATAATAATATTATTAGAGAGTTTGCAGCCATACAAAAACCATGTTATCAAGATCTTACTAAGATAGGTAATAATGTACATTTAATGCAGAGTGTTCATGTTCCACATGATGCAATTCTTCAGGATGATGTTATAATTACTCCGATGTGTGTCTTAGCTGGAATTACAAAACTATTAAAGGGAGCGAATATCGGAATGGGATCTACAATTCATCAGCATAGTGTTGTAGGTCAATATTCATTAATTTCTATGGGAGCAGCGGTAACCAAAAATATAAAACCTTTTTCTATTTATATTCCTAATAAAAAATTAAAAGTTAATTATTACGCAATTAAGAAGTTTGGTTTTGAAAATTTTACAGGGGAAATTGAAGATTATATAATGGAAGATAAACATCCCAATAGTTCAATAATTATTGATATTATAGAAGAATACCAACAACTCCATATCAACTCTAAAAGAGGACAATACCAATGATTCCATTTTTAGATGTACATAAGATAAATCAACGAGATGAAAAGTCTATGGTTGAAGCTTATAAAAAGACTTTGGATGCTGCTCATTTTATACTTGGAAATGAGGTGCAACAATTTGAAAAAGAATTCGCGGAATATTGTGAGACAGATTATTGTATTGGAGTAGGGAATGGATTGGATGCATTACAACTTATTTTTAAAGCTTATATTATTTTAGGTAAACTGAATGAAGGAGACGAAGTATTGATTCCTTCAAACACTTTTATTGCTAGTGCACTAGCAATTAGTGCGTGTAATTTAAAACCCATTTTAGTTGAACCAAAATATAATTCTTTTACTATTGATACTTCTTTAATTGAAGATAAAATCACTTCAAAAACGAAGGCAATTATGCCAGTACATCTATATGGTCAATCCTGTGATATGTCTGCTATTTCTGAAATAGCAAAAAAATATGGATTGTTAATCATTGAAGATGCTGCACAGGCTCATGGTGCAATCTGTCAGGAGAAAAAAGTAGGTAGTATATCAAATGCTGCAGGTTTTAGTTTTTATCCTGCTAAAAACTTAGGAGCATTAGGTGATGGAGGTGCTATTACAACAGATGATAAAGAGTTAGAAAATTGTATTCGTTATTTACGTAATTATGGATCTAATGAAAAATATAAACATCAATATAAATCCATAAATAGTAGACTTGATGAATTGCAAGCCGCTATTTTAAGAATAAAATTGAAAAGACTGGAAAAAGATAATGAACTGAGAAGAGTCGTTGCTAAATTTTATCTTGACAAAATTCAAAACTCTCTTATTCTACTTCCAGATTGGGATTTTAGTAATAATCATGTTTTTCATTTGTTTGTCATAAAATGTAGAACGAGAGATCAGTTGAAATCGTATTTAGAAAAAAATGGTATTCAGACTGTAATACATTATCCTATTCCAATTCATAAGCAAGAAGCATATAAAGAATTGAATAATCTGAGTTTACCAATTGCTGAACAATTAAGTAATCAAGTATTGAGCCTTCCTATAAGTCCAGTAATGAGTATTGAAGACGTACAATTTATTTGTGATAAATTGAATGCTTATGAAGAATGATATTCCTTTAGTTTCTATTGTTGCGGTATGCTATAACCATGAAAACTATCTAGTAGAAACCTTGGATAGTATTCTCAATCAATCGTATCCAAATATTGAGTTGATTATTATTGATGATTGTTCTAAAGATAATTCTGTTAAAAAAATTGAAGATTGGCTTCAAACAAATAATACTGATTGTAAATTTATAGCTAGAAAAGAAAATATAGGGTTATGTCAAAATTTAAATGATGCGATAAAAATAAGTACTGGAGTTTATTATCAAAGCATTGCATGTGATGATGTGATACTGCACAATAAAATTGAAGAACAAGTTAATTTTTTAGAAAAAGAAGGCGAAGATGTAATGCTTGTTTGTTCAAATTTCTCAACCATTGATGATCAAAGTAAAATAATTAAAGCAGCCAATTTTAATGAAGAATTTATTTTTCCAAAGGATGTTTTCTCTTCTTTATTGGAAAAATATATGGGTTATAATATTATAATTCATTCACCAACTGTTTTAATGAGGAAATCAATTTTTGATATAGTAGGACTTTATAAAGAAGATTTAAAACAAGAAGATTTTTATATGTGGCTTTTAATTTCATCAAAGTATCAAATTAAGTTTATAGATCAAGTATTGGTTCAATATAGAGAATTAGACACTTCACTTTCTAAAGAATTTAAGTTCGGAAATGCATCTTATTATGAAAGAACGAAAGTGATTTCATTATTTTATAATTTGAAAGGAAAGCAATTAAAATCCATATCGGAATTTCAAGTGAAACAAATTAAAAGAATTTTGCAACATGGCATAAAAACTAATGATGAAGAATCTTTAAATATAGGCCTGCGATTATATGGAGAATTGCACCATTTTTATAGTTCATTAGAGATTGATAAATTATTGTATGAAGTATATCAATTTTCTCCAAGGCTATTTAATGATTGGGCTAAAAAAGTCAAGTTTAAATTTGAAAAAAGCAAGTATCAATTACTTTATAAAACTATGGAGCTTTCAATATTCAAGCGAACAAATTCTGATACTAAATAATATAAATGCTAAAATCTGTTTTTACGATAATTGTCACCTATAATGGGATGAAATGGATTGAGAGATGCTTAAGATCTATTCATAACCAAAGTCATGTTATTATAGTTGATAATAATTCAACTGACGGAACTGTCGAATTTATAGAGAGTAATTTTTCTGATATAATTTTACTAAAACAAAATGTGAATTTAGGTTTTGGTAAGGCCAATAATATAGGGATGAAGTATGCCTTGAAAAATAATGCTAATGCAGTATTTTTAATAAATCAAGATGTATATGCAGATAAGAATTGTATAAGTAAACTACTATCTATTTCAAAATCTAATCCAGAGTATGGAATTA
Source organism: Flavobacteriaceae bacterium (assembly GCA_034111625.1). Taxonomy (GTDB): domain Bacteria; phylum Bacteroidota; class Bacteroidia; order Flavobacteriales; family Flavobacteriaceae; genus Urechidicola. The sequence continues at coordinate 43,142 of JAWUWX010000008.1, forward strand.
TTAGCCCTATCCATATGAGTAGTAAAGGGAAAGAGATGGATCGTTATTTTTCTTTTTGTGCTCATAAAAATGAATTGTTTAAGGTAGAAAAAACAGATAATGATTCAATATTATATGATGTGCCTATGGTAAATGGCGCTGCATGGTTTGTTCCGATAAATACTATAAATATAGTCGGAGGATTTGACCCTATTTTTTATCATTATGGAGAAGACCATAATTATTGCCAGAGGATTTTATTTCATCATTTAAAAATTGGTATTGCTTCTAATATTTTTATTCGGCATGATCGAGAATCAAGAGTAAAAAAAGAAGTTATTTTATTTTCGGAAGCCTATTTTAAAAAATATGGGAATCAGATGAAAATTAATCATGCAGATATAAATATTGAATATTTTGATAGTATTCGATTAAAACAAAAAAATAAATATTTGAAAAACATATTAAAAGCTGTGATTTCATTTAATTATAAAAATGTTTTCGGATATATAAAACAATATAAATTGATTGACCCTATATTTACTGAAATTGTTAATAGTCGCCAAGTGACTAAAATTCAAGGCCCTCAATATATAGTTGAATAATATGAGTATTCCAAAAAAAATACATTACTGTTGGTTTGGAAAACAGCCTTTTCCTACTATTGTAGAGAATTGTATACTTACATGGAAAGAGCACTTTAAAGGCTATGAATTTATTTTATGGAATGAAGAGAACTCAGACATGGAGTCTCCATTTGTAAAGGAAGCTTATAAAAAAGGATTATGGGCTTTTGTATCTGATTATGTTCGATTAAAAATTTTATATGAACAAGGTGGGATTTATCTAGATACTGACATGTATGCAGTAAAAAGTATTGATGATTTACTAGATGAATCTTGCTTTTTGGGCTCAGAATCTAATTCTACTATAAGCTGTGGAATTATTGGAGTAACCAAAAGACATCCATTGATTGGAGAAACATTAAAGAAATATAAAAATTTGATGATTCCTGCACATTATGAATTAGGTAAAATTGCAATACCACAATTAATAACACAAACCTATAGAACTCTCTATAATTATACTGGAGATTTTGAAAACTCTATTAGATTTCATGATACTGTAATTCACCCACAGAATTATTTTTATTCTTTTCCCAACAATATACATGCAGATCAAGATTTTCATAAATATATTGATGATTCTACTTATATGCTACATCTTTGGGCGAAATCATGGAAAGATGTAACTGAATTTACATTGATTAAAAGGAAACATTATTTTAAAGCTTTTAAAAGAATGATTCAAGTGATAATTAAATATAGAATAACATCAATTAAGTATTATAAAAAGATATATTGGACTTATAAAAAAACGAGAGTATGAGTCCATTAATTTCCATTATAATTCCAAATTTTAATAGGGAACTTTTAATAGGTGAAACGTTAGATTCAATTATTGCTCAATCTTATACAAACTGGGAGTGTATAATTGTGGATGATCATTCGACTGATGGTAGTTGGGGAATTGTAAATGGATTCTGTGAATTGGATAAAAGAATACGACAAGTTAAACGCCCTGATAATTTCCCTAAAGGCGCAAGTAGTTGTAGAAATTATGGGTTTGAAATTGCTTCTGGAAGTTTTGTAAATTGGTTTGATTCTGACGACATTATGGTTGATACTAAACTTGAAGATCAAATGTCAATTGCATTAGAAACAGATTGTGATGTTATTGTGTGTCAGACGGCATTCTTTGATAAAGATCCTGGTCAACTTTTATTTTATTGGAATCACTATTTTAAATCTAAATTTGATCCTTTAACTGACTTTATAACATTTAGGCTGGCTTGGAGTATAGATGCACCAATATGGAAAAAAACATTTTTGAATGAAAAATCACTGTTTGATGTTTCTTTAAAAAGCTCTCAAGATTGGGAATTTCATGTTCGATTACTTTCTTTTATGCCTAAAATGGAAATTTTAAATGAAACCTTGGTCTTGGCTAGAGTTCATGAAGGTAGAATTGGAGTTGGTGTAGATACTAATCGATTTTTGAGGCGCTTAATTACACGTGAGTTAACTTTTGAACTTTTATATAGTAAGGACTTACTAAACAAAGAAATTAAAAATTATTATAAATCCTATTTTATGAACCAGTTAAAATATTTGACAGTAAAAAGGGATTTAATTAATAGATTAAAATTAAGAATTAAATTATGTGTTAACCCTTATTTTTGGTTTGGGAGTTTATTGCTTCGAATTAATCTATATACTTTTATTTATCAGATTACAGGGAAGAAATATTGGGCATTTAATACATTTATAAAACAGACGATTAATAATAATAGAAGATAAAATTATTTTTATTTTGAACATGGTAAAAAAAAAAGATATATTAATCGTTTATGGATCTCTAAACTCAGTACCCTCAACAGAAGGAGCAGCACCTGCTAAAGTGATTTACGAAACTGTACTTACTTCAAAAGAAAACTATTTTAAGGTTTTATCAAATTCTAATATTAATTTGAATGACTCAGATTATGATAAAAATGTTTTTTTACATGTAAAACCAACTTTTCTAGATCAATTTATATTACTTATCTTAAAGATAAGATATCCTTATATAAAAAGAAGAGAAAAGTTTATTACAGGTAATAATCGACAATTGTTATACTATATTTCAGTTTGTAGATTTCTGTTTTTTAATCCATATGATAAGATTATTATTCACGTAGGTATTGGGTTGGTTAAGATGATTAAAATGTTCTACCCAAAGAAAGAAATAATTTTTTACCACCATGGAACTTCACTTCATTCTAAGTTATCTGAAAGACAATGGAATTCATTAATTAATAATGTAAAATCTATTATTGGAGTAAATAAAATAGCATTGATAAAGGCAAATATGCATTTTGCAAACAAGCTAAATCCTTCACGATACTTTAAAATAAATAATGCTATTATTCCAAATGTATTTAAAAATACGGCTTCTATTAATACTAAGTATACTATAGATTGTAATAAATTTAACTTTGCTTTTTCTGGTAGAATTTGTATAGAAAAAGGGGTGTTAAATCTTCTGAAAGCATTCTCTATTGTTTATAAAAAGAACACTAACGTATCTTTATATATATTAGGAGGTGCAGGAACAAAAGAAAAGGATAATATCATTACTCCCTATTTAAAAGAATGTATGGAATATACTTCACTGAGTAATTTACCAGTAGTTTTTACTGGGTTTTTAAATAAGAGTGATTTAATGAACTGTTTAAGCCATATTGATGTTTCAATATGTCCAACAGATAAAAAACTTTCAGAGGAAGGTATGCCATTGACAATTATAGAATCATTTTCTAATTCCATCCCAGTTATTGCAACTGATTCTGGCGGAATAAGAGAAATGCTTATTAATGAAGTTAATGGATATTTAATTGAAGATTATCCATATATAGATGATCTTGCTAATAAGATGATACAAATTTCTACTGATACAAAAATGTGTAAGACTATGTCAGTTAATGCGTATAAAAGTTATGTTACTAACTATCAATATGATATTTACAATAAGAAGTTGACTTCTGTTTTGGAAACATGTGATTTCATAAACTAATAATTTTACGATTAAGAAATGAAAAAAGTAGTTTTAGCTTCAGGTTCTCGCCATACAATTCCTCCAATAGGGTCTAGTCCAGGAATGGCAAGAACTATTTATACTATTGCTGAAAGTGAACCTTCTTCAATAGAATATAAGGTTATAAGTAAGTATGACAATGCTATTGAAAGTTTGAATTTTGACAAAAAAAAATATTATCATCCACAGTCAAGATTATGGGATAAATTACTGATTTTTATCTTGAATAAAATACCCTACAGAATTAAAAAAAAAATCTTTGGATTTACACAAGCAGATAGAATTCTTTATTATTACGGGATTAAAAGATTAATAAAAAAGATAAACCCTGAAGTGATTGTTACTGTAATGCATTATGAATTGTTTAAAATTTTACATCAAGCATTTCCTAATTCAAAGCATATTTATTTTTATCAGAGTACAGATATAATAGGAAGACTAAGTAAAGATAAAATAAATTATCTAATTAATAATGCCAATGGATTTATGGCTAATACTCAAATGGCTATTCAAGAATTTGAAAGTCATTATAAGAATAAGAAAATTCCAACGGCAACAGTATATAATGGTCTTAAACTTATTAATAGATCTAATGATTCAATAGAGAATATCAGAAAGTTAAAGAGAGAAGAGTATTCACTGGACAGTAAGGATTTTGTAATTGGTTATGCAGGAAGGTTTAGTCATGAAAAATCTTTATTGGAAATTCTTGAAGCCCTTAAGATATTAAAAGAGCAAGAAATTGTAGTTCATTTATTCATTGCTGGTGATATAAAGTACGAAAGAACACCAGATTATAATTATTATAATAAAGTTTTAAACTTTATTGAAAACAACCTTAAAGGTCAAGTTCATTTTTATGGTTGGGTAGTATTTGAAGAATTGTATGATTTTTATGCATCAATTAATGTAGGTGTTTTAATTTCAAAATATAGAGAAGGGAATTCTATGTTTATTACTGAAGCATTATCAGTTGGAGTTCCTATAATTGCAAATAGAGTTGGTGGAAATATAGAAATAATTGAGAATAATAATATTGGGTTTTTAATAGAAAATCATGATGTTGCAAAACTACTAGCAAATAAAATTAAATTTTTATTTGATGATAAAATATTACTCCGCCAATTTTCAAATAATGCTATTGAATATGCAAAAAGGAAGCATTCTAAAAGCGCTCTTGTCAAGAGTTTTAATAAGTATATAAAACAATTTATTTAATGAGAATTGCGATATACAACGGTAACTTGGAACCTCCTTTTTTTATTGATTTATTGGCTAAAAATTTAGTCAACAAAAATCAAGTAATTTTTATGGTTGGAACTGCCAATAGAGTCTCAGAATATACTATTGATGGTCTTATTTTTGTTCCCACTGATTCAAATAAAAAACATTATTTATTATTTAATTTACTATCAACGGGAATTAGATTGATTTTGTTTAACCCAACTATTTTTGTTAGGTTTTTAAAAATTCTTTTAAAGTCTAAAAAGAATAATAAAATAAAACTAAAACAATTTTTAATATGGTCAAAACTACTTCTTTTAAAAATTGATATACTGCATATTCAATGGGCTTCTCACTTAATTTTATTTGAAGAAGTTTTAGACCATAAAAAGTATAAAGTTATTGTAAGTTTAAGAGGAAGATTGATAAATGTCAGTCCATATATTGATGAAAAATTAAAACTAAATTATCAACGAAATTTTCCTAAAATTGATGGTGTTCATGCTGTTTCTAAAGATATATTAGAAAATCTAAGGAAGTTAAAAATAGATGTAAAATCGAGTAAGGTTATTTATTCAGGATTAGAATTGAATTCATTCCCAATAAAGAGTGATTATTCTAAAAAAAGTAATAGTTCGATAGAGTTATTATCTGTTGGTCGGCATAATTGGATTAAAGGTTATAAATATGCTTTATTAGGTATAAAGATATTGATTGATAGAGGTGTTGGTATAAATTATACAATTGTAGGTGATGGAAATATTGAAGAAATAGTTTATTTGATTGATGCTTTAGGGTTACAGTCTCATGTGAAATTGATTCCAAAACTATCACATGAAAATGTTTTGGAATTAATGAAAGAATCTGACCTATTTTTAATGCCAAGTGTTTCAGAAGGACTTGCTAATGTTGTAATTGAGGCTATGGCAGTTGGATTGCCAGTATTAAGTAGTTATGTTGGAGGAATGAAAGATCTTATAAAAGGTGGAGTTAATGGTTTTTTCTTTGAAAATAGAAATAGCAACGATATTGCTTTTAGTATTGAAAAGTTTATTGACTTTGATCAAGAAAAACTTAACTTGATTGTTCGTCAGGCTAAAAAAGATATAGTAAATAACCATGAAATTAGTCATATGTGTAATGAAATGATACAGTTTTACAATGAAGTATAGGGTTTATAATAAGAAAATAGGAATTGTTCTTTCAAGTACTCCAGGATATTCTGAAACATTTTTCAAGTCTAAAATCAAAGGGCTTCAAGAGTCTGGTTATGATGTCACATTGTTTGTAGATACTATTAATTCAGAATTTGATTTATGTGCTATTAAAAAATCAAATAGTATTCATATTGGAAATTTTTACTTACTTTTTTTTAATTTCCCCCTAGTTTTTATAAAACTCCTTTTTTTTCCTAAAAGATTAATTCGTTATTATAATCTTGAAAAGAATAGAGGTTGTAATACGCTCTCTTTTTTTAAAAAATGCTACTTAAATGAAAAAATTATTACTTCAGATTTGGATTGGTTGCATTTTGGATTTGCGACCTTAGCAATAGGAAAAGAAAATTTAGCGAAAAGTATGAAGTCAAAGATGTCAGTTAGTTTTCGAGGGTATGATATTAATCTATATCCATTAAAATATAAAAATTGTTATGACTTATTATGGAAAAGAGTAGATAAAGTACACAGTATTTCTAAATTTTTGATTGAGAGAGCCTTTCTGTTAGGTTTGAATAAAAAAACACCTTTTGAAATCATTCATCCAGCAATTGATTTAGATAAACTACCTACACGGCAAGTTTTAGAAAATGATGAAATTGTCATTTCTACTGTTGCAAGATTTAATTGGATTAAAGGACTAGATATTGCAATTGATGGAATGAAATTATTAAAAGAAGAAGGAGTTAAGTTTCAATATCATATTATAGGAACAGGTACTAATCAAGCTGAAATTGAACGCTATAAATTTCAGGTTCACCAATTGAATCTTGGTAAATCGATAAGTTTTCATGATCAACTTTCACATAATGAGACACTTAAATTAATTTCTAAATCACACATCTATTTGCAACCTAGTTTAAATGAAGGTTTTTGTAATTCGGTATTGGAAGCTCAAGCTATGGGAATACCATGTCTTGTAAGTGATGTCGGGGCAATGAAAGAAAATATAGTTGAAGGTAAAACTGGCTTTGTTTTTAATGCTTATGATTGTAAAGATTTAGTTGTAAGGTTGTTATTTATAAATTATATTCCAAGTAGTAACAAAAAAACAATGTCTATAAACTCTAAAGAAAGAGTAAGGACACTATTTTCATTAAAGAAACAGGAGGAAGATTTTTTAAAATTTTACATATAAGATTAATGAAATATAGGCTTACAGATAGAGAATTAATTTATGTTTGTAACAAGTAAGCTAATTTGAAATAAACTCAAAGAGTAATAATGTTTCAATTTTTAAAATACATACAACCTACAAGTTACTTTAGTCTAAAAGCTAAAGGAGAACTTATTTTTCCAAACCCAGATTTATTACCTGCTGAAATCATCAACCAGTTAATATTTGATAATGCTTTTTCTTCAAATAAGTCTTCAAAAGCTGATTTATCATGGCAAGCTATTCAAAACGGGTATATTGGTGATTGTACCCCAATAATTTTAAATGAGTCTATTCCAATTCAAGACGAATACCGCTTCATCCGAAAATATTTTAATAAAGTCTGGGCTCTTTATTGTCTTTTCATACGGTTATTAAGTTTTAAAAATCCTTTTGTTGAGGTTACTGGATGGTATAAATCTATTGGTGTTACTAGAGTTGCAAGTTTTGAGGGTATTATAATCTCTAAAGAAGAGTTAATTGATGATTTTCAATTACTTCATAAAAGACCTAAAATCTCTGTAATAATCCCAACGCTTAATAGGTATGACTTTCTGAAAGATATATTAGCAGACTTTGAAAAGCAAGATTATAAAAATTTTGAAATAATAGTTGTGGATCAATCGGATAATTTTTCTACAGAATTTTATAAGAATTTCAACCTTGATATTAATTTAATTAGACAGGAAGAAAAAGCACTTTGGTTAGCAAGAAACACTGCAATAAAAAAATCAAAAGGATCTTATATTGCACTTTCTGAAGATGATGTAAGAATTGAATCCAATTGGCTTACAGAACATATCAAATGCCTTGATCTTTTTAATGCAGATATATCCGCAGGAGTATTTTATTCAGAAGGGTATCAAATTCCTATTGAAAGATCATTTTTTGCTGTTGCCAAACAGTTTGCGACAGGAAATGCATTGTTAAAAAAAGAAGTTTTTTATGAAGTAGGTTTATTTGATAGACAATTCGAAAAAGGGAGAATGGGTGATGGAGAATTTGGTCTGAGATGTTATATCGAAGGTTTTAAATGTGTGTCAAACCCTAAAGCAAGTTGTATTGATGTTAAAGCAAGTTCTGGTGGGTTGAGAGAAATGGGAAGTTGGGATGCTTATAGACCTACAAAATGGTTGTCACCTAGGCCTGTCCCAAGTGTATTGTATTATTATAGAAAATATTTTGGCAATAAATCGGCTTTTTTTGAATTGTTAAAAACGATTCCAACATCCATTATGCCCTATAAATTTAAAAAGAATAAAAAACTGAAAGTAATAGGCTTGTTATTAAGTTTGTTAATATTTCCAATCATCATCTATCAAGTTTGGAAATCATGGCACTTAGCATCTATTAAATTAAAACAAGGGAGTTCTATTGAGAATTTATTAAAGTTTACTCCTTAATAAAATTATAATTTATAAATGAATTCAAAAATTCATAAAAATAAAGTTTCAATATTTATGCCTGTTTATAATGGAGCTAAGTATTTGTCTAAATCGATTGAATCTGTTTTAAATCAAACTTTTGAAAATTTTGAATTAATATGTGTAGATGATTCTTCAACCGATAATAGCTATGAATTATTAAATTTTTTCGCTGATAAAGATTCTAGAGTTACAATATACCAAAAACCTAATGGAGGGACGGTTCCTAAATCTTGGAATTATGTATTACCAAAAATTAAAGGGGATTTCATTTTATATATGTCCCAAGATGATCATATATCAATAGATAATCTTGAGAAACTGATCAATAGACAATTAGAAACTGATGCTGATTGTATTCTTCCTGATTTAAGGTTTTATTATGATAAAGAAAAAAACAATGCTGCAGGTAGGATTGGCATAAATGGTAATAGAGATATCATATTAACTAATAGAGAAGCTGTTTTACTAAGTTTAAATTGGAGAATACATGGTTTCGGTTTATGGAAGGCTGAAATTTTTAAAAATGAAATTTTTCCTGAAGATAGTTTTGATAGTGATGAATATATGGTGCGTAATTTTTTTTTTAAATGTAATAAGGTTGCTTTTTGTGATGGCATTTTTTATTATAGGCAGGATAATCAGAATGCCATAACTAAATCTTTTGAGGTTAAAAACTATTATAGTCTCTTAAGAGATTATAGAATATATAAATTGCTAAAAAACAATAATTTTGAGCCTGAAATAATCAATGAAAAACGTGATTTATTGTTCTCGAGTTTTATTAATAATTACAAATACTATTTGAGTATGCGTGGTCTTAATTCAATAAATGAATCTAAAGGAATTCACAACCACATGAAAGAGACATTTCATCTATTTAAGAATGAAAATAGCGTTTCTATTCAAAATTATAGAATGGATATTTATAAGAAAATAATGTTTACTAACTTTTCATTTTTTAAATATGTTTATAACATTAGATTTTTTTTAAAGAATCTCTTTTTTCGCTAGTGTTTTCATTTCTTAAATCCAATTCTTTTTTTTGTAAGTAAAAACGTAAATTTGTCTATCACCTACATTTATCATAAAATCATTCAATTTACATGACCAAAGCATTAATTGTTACTTCAGAATTTCCGCCTCAATCAGGTGGAATTGGTAACCATGCTTTTAATTTAGCAGTTCAATTATCCAATAATGGATATGATGTTACCGTAATTACTGATAATAGATCATTGAATGGTGAAATTGAAATAGAATTTGATGTCAAGCAAAAGTTTAATATTGTAAGGGTCAAAAGACATAAACTTCTTATATACACTTACTTTAATAGAGTAATTCATTTTTTAAAGTGTGTAAAAAACATAAAACCTTCTTTTGTTCTTGCTTCAGGAAAATCTCCTTTATGGTTAGTAGGATTCAGTCCAAATAAATTGGGGTTTAAAAAAGCAGCTATAATTCATGGTTCAGAAGTTAATTTGAAATCATTTTTGCCTAGAAAAATGGTTGATTATTCTTTAATGAAATTTGATGATATTATAGCCGTTTCTAACTATACAAAATCCTTAGTAAATCATCTTCGTTTAAAAAACATTACAGTAATTCCTAATGGTGTTGCAATTAAGGATTCTACTGATGAAATTTATATAAATTCTACAATTGGATCACCTATGTTAATTACAGTAGGATCTATAACTAGGCGAAAGGGACAGCATAATGTTATTAAAGCTTTACCAAAATTAATTAAAGAATATCCAAGTATTCATTATCATATTATAGGAATCCCTACAGAAAAAAAAAACATTTTTGATTTAGTTCATTCACTAAGTCTAAATGAGTATGTTACTGTCCATGGAGAAGTCTCTCAAGAAAAATTAATCAGTATACTGAAGTGTAGTGATGTTTTTGTGATGTTGAGTGAACAAACGATGACTGGAGATTTAGAAGGGTTTGGTATTGCTTTATTGGAAGCTAACTTTTTTGGAATTCCTACAATAGGTTCCAAAAAATGTGGAATTGAAGATGCTATTGATAATTATAAATCTGGAATCTTAATTAATCATGATAATAGCCTTGAATTTAAAGAAGCATTGGTAGAAATTATGTATAATAAAAAGAGGTATAGAGAAAATGCAGTTTCATGGGCTAAGGCGCATTCTTGGGATAATATTATAGGAAAGTATTTAAAAGTTTTGAATTAATGAAACTAGTAGTTATTTCACACACGGAGCATTTTATTAATTCACAGGGTGAAGTAGTAGGTTGGGGTCCTACTGTGATAGAAATAAATCATTTATTAGACCTTTTTGAAGAGATTGTTCACATTGCTGTATTAAATAAATCTAAGGCTCCTAAGAGTGCTAGTCCATATTGTTCGGGTAAAATTAAGTTTGTTCCTCTTAAAAAAGTAGGAGGAAATTCTTTTTCTGATAAAATAAATATTTTGAGAGAGATGCCTCATGTTATACGTATAGTTAACAAAATTTTGAATGAAACAGATTATTTTCAATTGAGAACACCCACAGCAATGGGCGTATATTTGATTCCATATTTAATTTTATTTTCTAACAAGAAGGGTTGGTTTAAATATGCAGGAAATTGGCATCAAAAAAATGCTCCGTTGAGTTTTATATTTCAAAGGAAATTACTTAAAAAACAAAAGCGTATAGTAACAATCAATGGGAAGTGGGAAAATCAAAAGAATAATTTAATTAGTTTTGAGAATCCAAGTTTGAATATTAATGATAGAACAAAAGGTGCAGAAATAATCAAGGTTAAAAAAATAAAAACACCTTATAATTATTGTTTTGTTGGAGAGTTGAATGACAACAAGGGTATTAAAAAAATTGTATCTGCAATAAGAGAAATAAAACATAAGAATTTTGGTGTTTTACATGTAGTTGGTGATGGAGTATTGATGGAGACGTTGCAAAAAGAAGTAGAAAATTTTAACCTACCAATAAAATTTTATGGATTATTATCTAAGAATGAGGTGCGTAGCATTTATGAAAAAAGTCATTTTATAATACTTGCCTCTTTAAGCGAGGGGTTCCCAAAAGTTATTGGGGAAGGAATGAATTATGGATGTATACCAATTGTTAGTAAAGTTTCATGTATTGATCAATATGTACAAAACAATACGAATGGATTTCTAATAGAACCCATTACCATTTCAAGTATTAAAGATAATTTATTACTAAGTTTGGAAATGAGTGAGCACGAGTTTTCAAAATGGATACATACTAATTATAAGTTGTCGAATAAATTCACTTATGAACATTATAATAATAATATAAAGTCAAAAATTTTAAAAATTGAATAGAAGTTTTTTTAAAAACGACCTTTTTATAGTTCTCCTGCACATTGTGTTAGGATTTTTATTGTTGAATAGAACAGTTTCTAAATTTTCAAATATAATATTGTTGTTTGTAGGATTTATGACAATTCTTGTTACTAAAAATAAAAATCAAGAAGCGGTTTTATGGTCTGCCTATATAGTAGGGAGTGAAGTACTGTTTCGAATGTCAAAAGGATTAATATTTTATGAATTTCCAAAGTATATGGTTTTCATTTTTTTACTTACAGGCTTAATCGTAGAGAAAAAAAAGCAGAATATTTCTCTAATATACTTGATATATATATTGCTACTACTATTTGGAATTACATTTTCAGATATACCATATCCTGAATCGATACGTACTAATATTATTTTTAATTTAAGTGGCCCTATTCTATTAGGTCTATGCGCTATTTATTTTTATAAAAGAAAAATATCAATAGAATTATTATTAAAAATACTGAAATACATGTCACTACCTATTATAAGTATGGCAAGTTATATCTATTTAAAAGTTCCTAATCTTGAAAGTATAGTTTTTGGGGGTGTATCAAGTACACTTGCATCAGGAGGCTATGGACCGAATCAAGTAGCTACAATTTTAGGCGTAGGAGTTTTTATTCTTTCGTTATATATTATCATCTCTAAAAAGTATTCTGGCTTTTTTATTATTGATGTATTTCTATTAATTTTTTTATTTTTTAGAGCATTAATCACCTTGTCTAGAGGTGGAGTTATTACGGCCATACTAGCGATTCTATTATTTTCTTTTATTTATTTATTAAGTAAAAAAAACAACTTTATACGCATGACGAAGTATTTCTCTTTTTTAATAATTCTGTCTATTCCAATATGGCTATATACATCCTCTGTAACTGATGGAATGGTAGATAATAGGTATACTAATAAAAATGCAAGGGGAGTGTTAAAAAAAGATATTTCTGCAGGAAGAATTGATATATTTAAAGCAGAGTGGAATGGCTTTATTGAGAATCCTTTTTTTGGAATTGGGGTTGGTACAGGGAAGTTTGTAAGAGGTGAGGAATTAGGATTAAGATCTGCGTCCCACAATGAAATGAGTCGTTTGTTAGGTGAACATGGAGCCTTAGGATTAATTATGATATTTATATTATTTTTTGTTCCTATAGTAACTATGAATAAGCAAACATTAAGGAGTCGAGCATTTTTAAGCGCCTTTTTGTTATTCTGGTTTTTAACAGTTAACCATTCTGCCATGCGACTTGCAATGCCAGCTTTTATATATGGGTTAGCGGTTATAACTATTGTAAACAACAAGGAAATTATTATAGTTAAGTCTGTTCCAGAATGAAAAAAATCATTTACATCGGAAATAATTTAGCAAGAGGAGATAAGTATATGCCAACCTTAGTGACTTTGTCAAATTTGTTGCAAAGCGAAGGTTATATTTTAAAAATAGCTTCTGATAAACAAAATAAAATGTTTCGGATTCTTGATATGATCTGGACTGTAATAGTTAATTATAAGAGTGGAGATGTAGTTTTAATAGATACTTTTGGAACCTTTAATTTTTATTATGCTTTGGTCACATCACAAGTATGTCGGCTTTTAAATATTCCGTATATTCCAATTCTTCATGGTGGAAATTTACCTAATAGATTTCATTCAAACCCAAAAGATGTAAAAAGAATTTTTTCGCATTCATACAAAAATATTGTACCGTCCAATTTTTTAAAAGTTGAATTGGAAAAAGTAGGTTACCAAGGGTTTTTAATACCTAATACTATAGAAATTGAGAATTATAAATTCAAACTCAGAGATACCTACACTCCAAAAATATTATACGTAAGGGCTTTCCATCAGATTTATAATCCAACAATGGCAGTAAAGGTATTGTATGAAATTAAGAAAGAGTATCCTGAAGCTACTTTGTGTATGATTGGACCTCCAATGGATAGTTCATTTGAAGAAACTAAACAATTAGCCAAGGAATTCGGCATACAGAATAGTATTAGATATACGGGAGTATTATCCAAAAAAGAATGGCATACACTTTCTGAGAACTACGATGTTTTTATTAATACAACAACAGTCGACAATACACCTGTAAGTGTCATGGAATCGATTGCAATGGGATTGCCAGTTGTTTCAACCAATGTTGGTGGAATCCCATATTTATTAGAAGATAAAGTAGATGCCTTTTTAGTACCATCCAATGATCATAAGGCTATGAGTCATACAATCATTGATATTATAAGAAAAAAGAATAATGTTGATAAAGTAGTGGTCAATGCTAGAAAAAAAGTAGAACTATTTGATTGGACTGAAGTAAGAAGGTTATGGATTGACACTCTAAATAATGTTCCAGTAAAAACCAAAATAGATTTATATGATCGTATTTATAATAACAGTCCAGTTTTTATTCAAAATATCATTATTTCAATTTATGGTTATTATTGGAAAGATCGAAGGTTGGGCGGTCAATTTGAAAAGCATTTAACAGAATTTAAAAGCAGAGAAAGGAATACCAAGGAAGAATGGGATGTATATCAAACTATAGAACTACGAAAATTGCTCATTCACGCCTTTAAAACGGTTCCATTTTATAGAGAACTGTATAGAAGTCATGGGTTTTCGCTATTAGATTTTGAACAATTTGAATTGTATCAATTAAAAACATTGCCCTATTTAGAGAAAGACGATTTGCGAAAATTTGGAAAAACTACATTATTATCGAATAAGAAAGAAAAAGGATATTTTTTTGCTTCTAGCGGTAGTACTGGAACTCCAGTAAACATCTATATATCTAAAAAGTTTCACCAATTGTGGAATGCTGCTTATGAAGCGAGAGTTAGAAACTGGGCTGGAGTAACGAGTAAAATGGCAAGAGGAATGATAGGAGGAAGGCGAATTATAAATAGGAATAAACCAAAAGAGCCTTATTATCGATATAACATTTCAGAAAAGCAAACTTACTTTTCAGCCTATTATATCAATAAAAATACTGCTGAGAATTATTTGAATGGGATGAAAGTTAATAAAGTTGAATATATGGTTGGTTATGCGATGAGTAATTACTTCTTGGCAGATATTATTAATAAAAAGAAACTGAAAGCGCCCAAATTAAAAGCAGTATTGACTTCAAGTGAGAAATTGACTGATTCGATGCGATCAACTATTGAAGAAGCATATCAATGTAAAGTATACGACGCATATAGTGGTATAGAAGCTTGTGGATTGATTTCTGAAAATAAAGAAGGGGACTTTTTGTTTAGCCCTGATACTGGTATCATGGAAGTCATTGGGGAAAACGGAGACCAAATAAATTATGGAGAGACAGGTGAAGTAATCGCAACAGGATTGTTAAATTATGACCAACCCTTAATACGTTACAGAATAGGAGATAGAGTAAAACTCTCCGAAAATCAAGATTCAAAATCTGGATTGGAAATGTTGAAAATTGATATAATTGAAGGAAGAGTAGAAGATGTTATACTTGCGAAAGATGGAAGTAAAATGGTTCGTTTTCATACTTTGTTTATAGAGATTGAGCATTTAATTACAGGACAAGTAGTGCAAAAATCTCTCAATGAGATTACGATAAATTTAGTAGTTGAAAAAGATTTTAATACGTCAAATGAAACCCTAATTTCAAAAAGATTAATTAGTCAACTTGGAGATGTAGAAATTGAGTATCAGTACTTGTCTGATATTCCAAAAAATAAAAACGGAAAGTTTCAAGTAGTAATTTCAAACCTTCATAAAGAATAGATTTAATATGTCAAAAGTAATATGGATACTAAATCAAACTGCAGGAAAACCAGATTCTGGTTGGGGAGAACGGCATTATTATTTTAGCCGCCATTGGGTAAAAAAAGGATATAAAGTAACTATTATTTCAGGCTCTTACAATCATTTGTTTAAAAATCAACCTATAACAGAAAATAAAATTTTTACACTTGAGGAAGTGGAAGATGGAATTACTTTTTGTTGGGTGAAAATTCCAAAATATAAAGGAGATAGTGCCTTTAAGCTCTGGAGTATGCTAGTATTTGCATTTAAAACATTTTTTCTAACGACTGAAATTCTTGAGAAACCATCTATTATTATTGTTTCGTCAATGCCTATATTTCCAATTATTTCTGGATGGGTTCTTAAAAAAAGGTATAGAGCAAAGAAATTACTCTTTGAAATTCGTGATTTATGGCCTTTGACACCGATATACCTTAAAGGATATTCTAAATGGCATCCAATTGTTATAATCATGTCATGGTTTGAAAAATTTGGATATAGAAAGGCAGATACGATTATTTCTCTCTTACCAAATGCGCATACCTATATCAATCAATTATCTAATGAACCCTCCAAGTTTAAATGTATTCCTAATGGAATAGATGAAGCGTTGCTAGTCAATGAGCCATTGACGAAAGAAATAATAGATAAGATTCCAAAGAGCAAATTTGTCATCGGTTATACAGGTACTATGGGATTGGCTAATGCCTTAGAATACTTTGTTGAAGCATCTACTTTATTGATGGATAATGATAAAATTCATTTTGTTTTAGTCGGAGATGGATATTTAAAAAAGGAGTTGGTTGAAAAAACATTTGGCCAGAATAATATCACTTTTATACCAAAGATCAATAAGAATCAAGTGCAACAAATACTTTCATATTTTGACGTGTGTTTTATTGGAAGAAATGACATTCCACTATTTGACTATGGAGTCTCCTCTAATAAGTATTTTGACTATATGTTGGCCAAAAAACCTGTACTGGTTTCGTCAAATAGAATTAAAGATCCTGTAGAACTTTCTGATTGTGGGATTACTGTAAAACCGGAAAGTGCTGAAACAATCAAAGACGGAATTTTGCAGTTATTTCAGTTATCAAAAGAAGAAATGGATAAGTTTAGTGAGAATGGATATAATTATGTTAAAAAATATCATAATTTTAATTTTTTGAGTGAAGCGTATTTAAAACTGTTTTAATGACTAAAAATCAATATTTTACAATTTCTGAACGTAGATTTTTTTTACGATTATTTGATATGCTAGTTGTTGTAGGAACCATTTTTATTGCTGCGTCCTTTAAAGGGTTTTATTATTTTGATTTGTCAAGTGAACGATTAGTAACATGGTTGATTACCTTGAGTATCTATTTAATATCTTTTGGTCAAATATTTGAGATGTATGATTTAAAAAATTCAAATGATACATACAGAATATTAAGAAGTATTGTGCTTACCGCACTTTCCACTAATATATTGTATATTTTTACACCTTATATTTCTCCTGAATTACCTCCCAACAGACTTCAGATTATTTTCTTATTTCTTACCATTGCTTTACCATTGCTTATATGGCGATTGATTTATATCAGTTTTATTTTTTCACCTAAATATTTCAATAACTTATTATTAATAGGCTCAACAGATGAAGTGAAAAATTTAAAAGAATTTATCGAAGATAAAGTACCGCAAAATCGTGTGGCAGGATGTATTTCTTCAAATAAACAAAGAATAGATGAGTTGAGTTGTTATGACCTTGAAACTGCCAACATAGAAGATGTAGTTAAAGAACTCAATATTACTGAGATTGTTGTTGCCAATTATAACACAGAAGTATATAGTAAGATCCATTCACAATTAATCCATTTATTTGAACAAGGGACAACAATTATTAGTGCAAAAAAATTCAAAGTAACAGAGACATTGCTATTGCCTGAACTCAAATTGAGTGATGAATTTTACGATTATATAACGCTCAGTAAAAACTCCAACAGTAGATTGTATTTAATATTGTTGAGATTGGTGGATATCATAATTTCTATCATTGGATTAATCTTTCTATTGGCGATTATGCCGCTCATCTTAATAGGGAATTTACTAGGAAATAGAGGCGTTTTGTTTTATAACCAAGAACGAGTAGGTGAGAAAGGAAATTTTTTCACCATCTACAAATTACGTTCTATGATTAAAAATGCTGAGAATGACGGACCTGTTTGGGCAGAAAAGAATGACAAAAGAATTACACTTTTTGGGAAGTTTCTTCGTAACACACGGTTGGACGAAGTGCCACAGTTTTATAATATTTTAAAAGGTGAAATGTCTTTGATTGGTCCAAGACCCGAAAGACCAGAATTCGTTAGTCAACTTGAGAAGGAGTTGCCTTTTTATGTGATTCGTCACATTATCAAGCCTGGATTAACAGGTTGGGCACAAGTAATGCATCCGTATGCAGCCAACTTAAAGGATCAAGAGATGAAGTTGAGATATGACTTGTATTATATTAAAGAAAGAAATCTTATACTTGATTTTAAGATCATCATTAAAACCTTTACTACAGTTTTATTTTTCAGAGGACAGTAAAAATTCTTACAATTATATTTTTCTATTAAAGTCTAACTTTATATGGAAGAAACGGAATCAGTAATAAATAATTTATTATTTGTTAAACCTATTTGTTTTCTCTCAGTTCCGATTTATTTTATATAGATAGAAATAGCGAACTACTAATAATATAAGAATAGGTAGAACTGCTATAGAAAATACTTGAATTTTTAGGATCCAAACGATAATTAAAATTAGTAAAAAGACAAGTAAAATAAAAGTATAGGTATTTATCCAATGCGGAACTTTATTTTTTAGCATATAAAAACTAACGACCAAGTTTGGCGCAAAACCCCAAAGAAAATTAAAATTATTTGGAGCTGTAGAATGATTTGTGAAAAACCAAAGAAAAACAATTAATGTCCCTATTAATCCAGTGATAAAGAATAGTATAAAATCAAACCACTTACTTCGAGTGTTATTTTTATAGTTTTTATAAGTTATGAATCCTGTGATTAATAAGAATAACGTAAAAATTAAAAAAGGATTGAAAAATGAAATTTTTTGTTTCTTTTCTTCAAAATTTAAAATAGTCCGTTCGTTTTTGACAAAAGGAGTTTTTGTACCATTTTTAGAAATTTGTGCTTCATATAATGAATTATATAAATGATCAGGCAAGTACATATATTGCTCATAGGTTGCTTCTTTATCTAATTTATTCCCTAATGCAATATGAATCCCAAAACTCCCCCAAGTATTCCATGGAATTTCTTCGGACATTAACTGTCTAAGTGTGTTTTTATTTTTTGTAACACCTTCGAATACAAGTACTTTTTTGATTAAATCTCTCAAAATAGAAGAGCAGTTGTTAAAATATGGATCATATAAATAGGAAGCATTTTCAGGTATGACATTATCTTCTAAATAGTCAAAAAAGTGTTGTTTTTCTTCTTGATTTAAATTAAGAATTTGTTCTTTAACCCAACGTTCATCAATTCTATAACCATATAAGAAGTTATTAAATGGATACCTTCCAAGTTTATAAAGCATGTCTCCTCGGACAAAGTTTAAATAGAAATTAGGACCTTCAAGGTCGAACATCCCATAATTATAAACGACATCTATCCCTTGGACTGGATCAACAATTCTTAAAGCACTATGCCCAAATGCTTCATATAATTCATCGTTTCCAGGGCCGCACGTAATAATGCTTACTTCGGACTTATCAGATAGTTGAAAAGTTTGCGCATAACTATTGAGCGATAAAAATAGACTTGTTATAAATAGAAGGTTTTTCATATTATCTTAATGAGTCAAAATCTACTTTTATAGAAAACACATTAGAATATAAGGCATTTCCTATACTTCCGATATTAGTAAGAGCATAATCAACTTGAATTCCTCTATAGCGAAAACCGGCACCAATATTAGGCTGAACAGAAACAGAATCACTACCGTCAAATTCCATTGTATTCTGAATATTTCCAATTCCTCCACGAAGATAAACAAGATCTATATAATCTACTTGAAATCCAAAAGCAGGATCGATACTGATAAAATTGGTAGAAATTATATCGTTGGTTCTTGTAAAGCGCATGTTCAAGTCAAATTCTGCTAGTAAATTAATATCTCTTACAATTTTAAATCTTCTAGCGACTCCAAACTGTGCTTTTGGTAAGGTAATTTCAACTGCCTCTGGTGATTCTTGATTCTGATCCGGAACTGAATTTTGAATTTTTTCAAATTCTTCTTCGTCAATACTCCATGCATTAAATGTTGTAGTAATATCTCGTAGCATCAATCCAAATTTCCAATTTTCTTTTTCAAATTGTATTGCAGCATCAACTCCAAATCCCCAAGAAGAGGCGAAATCTCCAATTACACGACGTACAATTTTGGCATTAAGTCCTATATTCAATCCTTGAACTTGTAATTTCCTACCATAACCTATATTCAGAGCGTAATCTGCAGCAGAAAATAAATTGATGCGATTATAATCTATATTTCCTTGACTATCGATCAATTCGGTAGTGTCTAAAATATCATCAACACCAAACCGTATTAATGATAGCCCAAGTGAGCTCCGACCATCAATGGGCATTGCAAACCCTACATAATCGTATTTAGCAATTCCAGCAAAATATTCAGCATGCATCAATGAACCTTGATAGTCCTCAACATGCACCAATCCAGCAGGATTCCAATATCCAGAATTCACATCATTGGTACTAGCAACAACAGCTTTTCCCATTCCAAAAGCAGCAGCATCTACACCGATATTCAAAAATTCATTGGAATACTTACGGAGTGCTTGACTGTAAGAAACTTGAGAAATTATAATAAACAGAAAAACTAGTTTTTTCAAATTGACAAGGTTGATGTTACAAATATCTTAATATATATATTAACTAACCTATTTTTAAGCAAGTTATTGCATAAGATTACTCTATATATTCTTTTATAAAATCGTACAATCTTCTTTCTAACCAATACCCTTTTTTATCGATTAGCTTAGAATTAAAACCCACATGTCCGCCATATTTTGGAGTTTCTAAATGTAGAAATTTATGCCTTGAAGCAATTTCTATAGGGAAACATTCTTTAGATAGAAAAGTATCGTCTAACGCATTTAAAAGTAGCGTCGGAATCTTTATTTCATTTAAAAATGGTTTACTACTACATTTTTCCCAATAATCTTCGGCGTTTAAAAAACCATTGATAGGAGCAGTAAATAAAGTGTCGAAATCATAGAAATTTTTTGCAGCATTGATTGTTTTTTTATCCAATCCTGAATCTGGAAATTTTTCTAATTTTTCTAACGCTTTTAATTTTAGCGTTTGCATAAACTTAGCCATGTAAGGCATGTTTCTAAGTTGCGACAATGCTGATGAAGAACTTGTTAAATCACAAGGAACTGAAATTGCAATTGCACATTTTATTTTAGGCGAAATAGTACCTTGTTTTTCTCCAATATATTTTAGTGTGATATTTCCTCCGAGACTGTATCCTAAAAGAATGATTTCAGTATAATCATGTTTTTTATCAACATGTTTTATAACCGTATCAAGGTCATCAGTTTTACCACTATGATAGGTAGGAAGTAGTCTGTTTTGTTCACCACTGCAACCTCTAAGGTTCACAGCAATTACATCAATATTTTCTTTATTAAATTCTTTAGTTGCAGTAAGGATGTATTTAGATTGTGAACTTCCTTCAAGCCCGTGTAGTGCAATGACAACGGTTTTAGAATTTACAGACGAAATATCCAGATCCAAAAAATCACTGTCTTCTAATTCTAATCTTTCTCTGTTAAATTTAACTTCTTCATCCATAAAAAAAGTTCTATAGATTGTATTATAGTGTGCATTCTTAAATAAAAAACTTGGTATATAACTAGATTTGATTAATGGCATTATATGAATTGTATTTTTTGATAAAAATACTGTTTTATTGTTTATAACATTGATATTGCTGTATTAGTAATAATTTTTTCATACTTCACAAATTTGTTATATTTACTAAAAATTATTTCAAATGAACATAAAGAAACAAATCCCTAATTTCATCACATTATTGAACTTATTAGCAGGAATTATTGCAGTGATGCTGGCAGTGGAAGGTAAACTTATGTTGGCAGGAATTTTTGTATTGATTGGAATATTTTTTGACTTCTTCGATGGCTTGGTTGCAAGACTGTTAAAAGTTCAAAGCGAACTAGGTAAACAACTGGATTCATTGGCTGATATGGTGACAAGTGGAGTAGTGCCTGGAATTATATTATACCAACTCTTAAAAGACACTTCAGGAATATGGAATGAAAAAGTAATATCGAGTACTTCCTTTTTTACAGAAGGACTTTCTTATGTTCCATTGATAGGATTGATATTTTCTCTTGCGGCTGCGTATCGTTTAGCAAACTTCAATATTGACGAACGTCAAACGTCTTCTTTTATAGGTTTACCGACTCCTGCAGCAACCTTATTTGTAATATCTCTACCATTTATCATGAAATATAGTTCTATGGAATGTGCTATTAATTTCATTCAGAACAAATGGTTTCTGATAGGGATAACAATACTGTTGAGTTATTTAATGAATGCGAACCTACCTTTGTTTGCCTTAAAACTGAAAGATCTTTCTTGGAAGAATAATGGAATAATTTATATCTTTTTACTGCTATCACTTGTGTTATTAATAACACTTAAATTTGTCGCAGTTCCAGTAATTATAGTCCTTTATATCCTATTTTCGGTAGTGAAAAAACCCAAATAGAAGTCAGTGAAAAAATTTTGGCTATCACCCTGCAATTAAAACTTCTTCTTTTTCAGTTCAAAATCTTTTCCAAGATAAACTCTTCGCACAGTTTCATCTTGCGCCAATTCTTCAGGAGTTCCTTCTTTTAAAATCCCTCCTTCGAACATTAAGTAAGTTTTATCAGTAATCGCTAGCGTTGCTTGAACATCGTGATCGGTAATAAGAATTCCGATATTTCTATTTTTAAGTTGAGCAACAATACCCTGAATATCTTCAACAGCAATAGGATCTACACCTGCAAAAGGTTCGTCAAGAAGAATAAACTTAGGGTCAGAAGCAAGACAACGTGCAATTTCAGTTCTACGACGTTCACCTCCCGAAAGTAAATCTCCACGATTTTTTCGGACATGACCTAAACTAAATTCTTCAATAAGCGATTCCATTTTTTCATGCTGCTCTTTTTTGGATAAATCAGTAAACTGAAGTACCGAAAGAATATTATCTTCAACTGATAATTTTCTGAAAACAGATGCTTCTTGAGCAAGATAACCAATACCTTTCTGCGCACGTTTATACATCGCATCATTAGTGATTTCCTTATCATCCAAAAATATACGCCCATCATTAGGCTGAATCATCCCAACAATCATGTAGAAAGAAGTCGTTTTTCCAGCACCATTTGGACCTAGAAGACCTACAATCTGGCCTTGTTCTACTTGTAAAGAAATTCCTTTTACAACAGTTCTGCTTCCGTATTTTTTCTGAATATTTTCTGCTCTTAAAATCATAACTTAATTTTTTTCTAATTCATCCCAATATTCATAAGCTCTTCGTAAGTGAGGAATTACAACAGTTCCACCGACAAGAGTTGCAATAGACAGCGTTTCGACAACTTGTTCTTTGGTCAGTCCTGCTTCATGACATTTCCCCAAATGATATTTGATGCAATCATCACATCGTAAAACGGTTGACGCTACCAATCCTAGTAGTTCTTTTGTTTTTCCGTCAATATACCCTTCAGCAAAAGCATTGGTATCTAAATTAAAAATACGCTTTATTATTTTATTGTTGTCTTTCAAGATGTTATCATTCATCTTTACTCGATATTCATTAAATTCAGTAACTTGGTTGGACATTATTTCGATTCGTTTTTTAGGACTCGTTTTGATATAAAAATACTTATTTCATATAATATCATGATAGGAATCGTGACAATTATTTGACTAGCAATATCTGGAGGTGTAATGATAGCTGATAAAGTTAAGACAAGAACGAATGCAATTTTTCTGTATTTCTTTAAAAATGAAGGCGTAACCAATCCTATTTTTGTCAAAAAATAAATAACAACTGGTAATTCAAACATTAGAGAGACTCCAAGTATTGTACTAGTAATAAGGTTGACATGTGATTTAAAATCAAATTTATTTTCGATCATATCTGTTATTTCAAAATTGTAAAAAAAGTAAACAGATAATGGAGCAATCACGTAATAACTAAATAAAACGCCGATAAAAAATAAAAAGGAAGCGTAAAATATAAAGGCTCTTGATTTTTTCCGTTCTTTTTTGTGTAGCCCTGGACTTATGAACTTCCACATTTCCCATAAAATATATGGAAATGCTACAATAACACCAAGAATTAATGATGTCCATATTAGGTTCATAATCTGACCTGTAGGAGCGAGACTTTGCATTCTGTTCATTAATGAAACTGTACAGAAATCACTTTCAAATCCAAATGTGCGTGCTAGATTGCATAACCATTGATAGGTTGGGAAGTCGCCAGATAGATGTGCAAATAAGAATTTTTCGTAAATAAAATTTGAAAAAATAAATATAAAAATAGCAACAAAACAAATTGCTAGAAATGAACGCACCAAGTGCCAACGCAATTCTTCGAGATGATTGAGAAAAGACATTTCGTTTTTTGCCATCTAAAAAATACCTTCTTTAATTAAATCGTGTAAGTGAACAACTCCTGCATATATACCATTTTCAGTAACAAGAATTTGAGAAATATTATTGGATTCCATAATTTCCAATACATCAACAGCCATTGCATCACTTGTAATCGTTTTAGGCTCGGAGCCCATAATGTCACTTGCAATCAATGTAGAGAAGTCATTGGAATTTTTTAACATTCTACGGATATCTCCATCTGTAATAATCCCAACTATTTTTTTATTTTCTAATACTGCTGTAGCACCCAATCTTTTTTGTGAAATTTCTATAATAGCATCATTTACTGAAGAAGTACTAGTTACTTGGGGCTTTTCGTTTTTAGCGATTAAATCGCTTACACGTAAATATAATTTTTTACCTAATGCTCCTCCTGGATGATACTTTGCAAAATCTTTACTTGAGAAATCATTAAGATTCAATAGACAGACGGCTAATGCATCTCCTATTACCATTTGAGCAGTAGTACTCGAAGTTGGGGCAAGATTATTTGGGCAAGCTTCTTTTTCGACATAAGAACTTAATACATAATCAGCCTCTTGTCCCAAAAAAGAATCTGTATTACCAGTAATTGCAATAATTTTATTTCCGTAATTCTTAATTAAAGGGACTAGTACTTTTATTTCAGGTGTGTTTCCACTATTGGAAATACAGATAATCACATCATCCTTTTGAATAATTCCTAAATCTCCATGAATTGCATCTGCTGCATGCATGAAAACGGAAGGTGTACCAGTAGAATTTAAAGTTGCTACAATTTTATTTGCAACAATTGCGCTTTTACCTATTCCAGTTACTATCAATCTTCCAGTAGAATTGTGAATAAGTTTAACTGAATTTTCAAAGGATGCACCAACATAATTGATTAAATTCGCTATCGCATTACTTTCTGTGATGATAGTTTGTTTCGCGATATCAATAATACTACTTTCTGATTTCAAAAATTGATTTTTTGGATTGGAAAAAAAATTATATCTTTAGTTGCAAATGTATTTAAAATTAGGATAAAATCATAAAATAGTGGAGGAAATTGATTTACATGCAGCGCTGAAAAAATATTTTGGCTTTACCCAATTTAAGGGATTGCAAGAACCTGTTATTAGAAGCCTTCTAGCACGTGATAATACATTTGCAATTATGCCTACTGGTGGAGGAAAATCTATTTGTTATCAGTTGCCAGCGTTAATGCAAGAAGGAACAGCAATAGTTGTTTCACCTTTAATAGCATTGATGAAAAATCAAGTTGACGCAATTCGTGGAATTTCATCTGAAAGAGGAATTGCACACGTATTGAACTCGTCCTTAAATAAAGGGGAAGTAGCAACTGTAAAGTCAGATATTCAAAGAGGTGTTACCAAGTTACTATATGTTGCTCCAGAGTCATTGACCAAAGAAGAATATGTGAACTTTTTAAAAACACAAAAAATTTCATTTGTTGCAATTGACGAAGCACATTGTATCTCGGAATGGGGACATGATTTCCGTCCTGAATACAGAAACTTACGGACTATTATCAGTAAAATTGATGATGTTCCAATTATTGGTTTGACAGCAACAGCAACCCCTAAAGTACAGGAGGATATTCTTAAAACTCTTGGTATGTCAGATGCTACAACTTTTAAAGCGTCTTTTAATCGTCCAAATTTATTTTACGATGTTCGACCTAAAACAGTTGATGTAAATAAAGATATCATTCGGTTTGTAAAACAATATGATGGAAAGTCTGGAATTATTTATTGCTTGAGTAGAAAAAAAGTAGAGGAGGTTGCTCAAGTACTTCAAGTAAACAATATAAATGCAGTGCCTTATCATGCTGGTTTAGATGCTAAAACAAGAGTAAGGCATCAAGATATGTTTTTGATGGAAGATGCGAATGTAGTTGTGGCAACAATTGCATTTGTAATGGGAATTGATAAGCCTGATGTTCGATTTGTAATACACCATGATATTCCAAAAAGTTTAGAGAGTTATTATCAAGAGACTGGAAGAGCTGGGCGAGATGATGGAGAAGGGTATTGTCTTGCTTATTACGCATATAAAGATATTGAAAAGTTAGAAAAATTCATGTCTGGAAAACCTGTTGCAGAACAGGAAGTAGGTCATGCGCTTTTACAAGAAGTTGTAGGTTATGCTGAAACTTCTATGAGTCGTAGAAAATATTTATTGCATTATTTCGGAGAAGAATTTGACGAAGTGAATGGTTTAGGTGCTGATATGGATGATAATGTTCGGAATCCAAAAAAGAAAATGGAAGCCAAAAACGATGTTAAATTGATGTTGGAAACTATTTTACTTACTAAAGAAAAATATAAGCCTAAAGAGGTCGTAAACACCATATATGGGAATAGTAATGCTATGTTACAATCTCATAAAACCAATGAACAGGATTTCTTTGGTAAAGGAAAAGATAAGCCAGCCTTATACTGGATGGCGCTTTTACGTCAAGTGTTGGTGGCCAATTTGATTAGAAAAGAAATTGAAGAATATGGAGTTGTTAAATTGACTCAAAAAGGAAAAGAATTTATAGAATCTCCTACATCTTTTATGATGTCTGAAGACCATACTTACAATACTGAAGGTGATGAAGGGATTATTTCTAATGCCAAAGGTACTTCTTTCAGTACAGACGAGAAGTTGATGAAGATGTTGAAAGATTTGCGTAAAAGTGTTGCTGTGCGTCAAGGTGTGCCTCCATTTGCAGTATTTCAAGACCCTTCATTGGACGACATGACTTTGAAATATCCTATCTCTATGGAGGAACTTTCTAATGTTTATGGAGTAGGAGAGGGGAAAGCCAAAAAATTCGGTAAAGATTTTCTAACATTGATAGCTAATTATGTTGATGAAAATGATATCCTAAGACCCGAAGATCTTGTTGTAAAGAGTACTGGAGTTAATTCTTCTTTAAAATTATCGATTATTCAGAATACGGATAAGAAAATCCGATTGGAAGAGATCGCAAAATCAAAAGGATTGGAATTTAATGAACTGATCATAGAGATGCAACGTATCGTTTTTATGGGAACTAAATTGAATATTAATTACCATCTTGATGAAATTTTAGATGAAGAGCAACAAGAGGAAATTTATGATTATTTCATGGAAGCCGATACCGATGGAATAGAAGCTGCTTTAACAGAATTTGAAGGTGATTATGATGATGACGAATTGAGATTGATGCGTATCAAATTTATCAGTGAAGTTGCTAATTAAACTAATAATGCAACTCCAAACCCTACTATGATTGCTATAAACTTGGCAATGTTAAACTTATGATTTTCTGTACTTTCAAAAATTATAATCGTAGAAATATGTAAGAATATTCCAATAATTATAGCGGTAATTTCTGTTTTGTATGTAATGATTATTTGGAAATTAGATCCAATAATACTTCCAAGTGGAGACATAATAGCAAATAATAACAATAGTAGAATGCATTTGACAAAAGAAGCTTTCGAATACATTAAAAAACTCCCTAACACAATTGTAATAGGAATTTTATGAACTACAATTGCCCATAATAATTCAGGATGCTCATTATTGGCAAACGGTATTCCTTCCATAAATGCATGTAAAAATAAACTCACAAATAAAATGACAGGAAAAGTGGATTCATGGTGATGGATATGTCCGTGCTCAGCACCTTTAGAGAAATAATCCATAATCAACTGAATCAACAGTCCTAAAATAATAAAAACACCAATCTTCGGTTTAGCTGAATTAAACACTTCAGGTAATAGATGAGTGATTGTGATGGCTAGTAAATAGGCACCGCTAAAAGATAAAAGGACTTGTGTAAAACGCTGTTTAGGTTTTAAAACATAGACTATTCCAATCCCGAAAACTACAGAGAAAAATAATACTAATAAATTCATTTTGAAATAATTAAAATTAATCTATTTGATGTTGAAACATCAAATCCGTTTAAATCATAGTCTCCAAAAGTGTGCTTCAATTTCAATCCAACTTTCTTTAAGTAGGATTCCATCTTTGGTAAATCTAAATATTTTATACGTTCGAAATACGTTGAACTTTCACCATTAACGACAACTTCAATTTCTTTAATGATATATCCATTATTTAGAGATTTTTTAATATTAAATGTTGCTTCTTCTCTTTCAATAACTTCTTTTTCTACCAGATTCTTAACGGCATATTCGACATTTAAAAAATCGATTATCGCAACACTATCAGAATTTTTCAATCCATTCTTTATGTTTTCTAAGACTTGAATATCTTCACTATCATCTTCGAAATAACCAAAACTTGTAAACAAGTTAAAAATAGCATCATACCTATTTTCTATTGGTTCCCTCATGTCATGCTGGACAAACTGTAGCGTGTCATTTTTAAATTGATTGGCGTAATCAATACTGTTTTTTGATAAATCGGCACCAATAACATCGAGTCCTAGCGAATTTAAAAAAACAGAATGACGTCCTTTTCCACATGCAAGGTCTAAAACGTTGTCACCTTTTTTAAGATGTAAAAACGAAACAAGATTGGCCATAAAAAGCCGTGCTTCCTTATGATCTCTATGTTTATATAAAATATGGTAGAATTTCGTGTCAAACCACGATGCAAACCAATCTGTTGAGGTATTCATAATTCTCATTTCAAGAACAAAAGTACATCTTTTTCCACTACCTTTGCAACAAATTACAGTCGATGAATGAAAACTTTAAGATGGTTGCGACAACCATGTTTGGATTGGAAGAAGTCTTAGAAACGGAACTTAAAAACCTTGGAGCACAAGATGTGAAGAAAGGAGTGAGGAATGTTTCTTTTTCAGGAGATAAAGGGTTTATGTATAAGGCTAATATTGCCTTGAGAACAGCCATTAGAATATTAAAACCGATTAAATCTTTCAGAGTATTTGATGAAGAAGATCTGTACGAAAGTATACAGAAGATTCGTTGGGAAGATTATATGAATGTTGATAGTACGTTCTCAATTGGTTCGGTAGTGAATTCAAAGTTTTTTACAACCAATTCTCATTTCATTTCTTTAAAATCTAAAGATGCGATTGCGGATTATTTCAGAGATAAATATGACAAACGTCCTAGTGTTGATATAAAACATCCAGATCTTAAAATTCATGTTCATATTCAGAAAGAGTTTTGTACCGTTTCAATAGATTCTTCGGGAGATTCATTGCATAAAAGAGGTTATAGAACCTCAACTAATATTGCTCCAATTAATGAAGTACTTGCTGCTGGAATGGTATTGTTGTCAGGATACAATGGATCAAGTAACTTTATTGATCCTATGTGTGGTTCTGGAACAATTTTAATTGAAGCAACTATGATTGCCTGTAATATCCCAGCCAATATTAACAGACCAGAATTTGGATTTGAAAAATGGGATGATTATGATGAAGATTTATATTATACAATTCAAGACTCATTATTAAAAAAAATTGTAAGTCCTAGCCATAAAATAATGGGATTTGACAAGGCTCCTTCTGCAGTAAGAAAAGCCAATGAAAATGTTGAAAGCGCTAACCTTTCTGACTTTATAGGTGTCCATCATGTGAATTTTTTCAATTCGATGAAAGAAGTTTTTGGATCAACAATAATTTTATTCAATCCTCCTTACGGAGAACGATTGAATATTGATACTGAAGAGTTTTATAAGAAAATAGGAGACACTTTAAAAAATGGGTATCCAGATTCTAAGGTTTGGTTTATAACTTCCGATTTAGAAGCATTAAAGCATGTAGGTCTGCGTACTTCAAAACGAATACCTCTTAAAAATGGAGATTTAGATTGTCGATTTGTACGCTATGATATGTATGAAGGAACACGAAAAATAAGACCTGTAAAAGAAGGTGATGAAGGTGATCAAAAAGAAGATGAAAAAGAAAGTGAAAACCCTTCATAATAGAATTACAAAGGGTTTTATATATAGATTGAGTTTTTTCTATCTTCTTGCCGCTGCTCTTGAACTTTTAGATTTTGACTTACTGCGTTGAGATGAAGAATTTCTACTTGGAGATTTTCTTACACTTGTTGCTTTCCTCTGACGCGTTTGAGTGGGTTTACTTCTCTTCACAGTTTTTGTTGCTTGTCTTGTCTGTGTAGTTCTCTGACTTTTTTGCGTTGTTCTAGGTACTTGATTTTGTCTTACTTGCGAAGGTTTTTTACTCCTAGTTGTTGCCTGACGTGTCTCTGTTGAGCGTTGTCTTGTCGGAGTTATAGCCCTTTTTTCTGTACTTCTTGTTGAAGTTGCTTTATCATTTTGAATTCTACGAGTCGAATTTCCACTTGTACGAGTTTGACCTTGAGTATTTCCTTGACTGCGTCTTATAGTATTGTTATCTTGTACAATTCTGTTATTTCTTCTTGTTCCATTATCAGTTCTTTCAGAAACTCTTCTAGTAGTTCCTCTTTTTACACTTTTAGGATTGGTAGAAGCAGTTCTTCTGTAATCATTGTGTACTCTATCTCTTCTTTTTGAAGAATGTGTATTGTAAGTATTTCTTTTTCTCTGACGGATATCATATCTATCGCCTTTATGCTTATATGCATATCTATGGTCTCTATAATATGTGTATCTATAAGGGTTGTAGTTGTATCTATAAGCATTATATCTTACAATATTGAACCCTATATAAGGTCTTACGAACCAGTTGTGGTAAGGATGATACACATAGTTTCTATTAAAATTGTTGATATAACCGTCACAATGAGAATAGCGTCCGTAACTATTATAGAATACGTTTAAGTTTCCTATTCTATTCAATCTCCCTGAATTA
Organism: Flavobacteriaceae bacterium; assembly: GCA_034111625.1. GTDB lineage: Bacteria > Bacteroidota > Bacteroidia > Flavobacteriales > Flavobacteriaceae > Urechidicola. The sequence continues at coordinate 74,396 of JAWUWX010000008.1, forward strand.
TAGTGAATATTGATTGATCCTGCACGATTGATACGTCCATAATTGTCATAATAGATGGGTGTGCCTTCAATCTGAACTACTGCACCATACGTATCATATTGAACATATGGATCATAGTCATAACCCGAATTAAAACTAATACTAACTCCAGGAATTTCATAACTTACGCCAAGACCATTTCCTAATTCATTGATAAAAAAATCAAATTCCCCATTTTCAAAAATAGAAAATGTAATTCCATCTTCTACAAATGTCATTGAGTTGTCATTTGAATTGTAAACTTTAGCGCTAATTCCATTAGCATACGTTTTTGAAGTTTGTAATGAAATTACTGAAAGTGCAATTGCGACAATTAATAATATCCTGTTTTTCATAATGTGTAAAATTTAAGTGTGAATACAATTTCGGTTAGTATTACGTTTCTCTAAATACAAACAGCGTGCCAAAAAATAAATAACGGCTCCTATTGAATAATTTTAAGTGTATTATGAGTGAAATGAAGAATCTATAAACAAAATACAATTAAACAATTCCGCTATTTGCAAAAAATGTATTTTTGAAAAACAGAAAAATAAAATATATCTATTTCATAAACGTCATATTACCCATTCCACTGCCTAAGTTATTTACCTATCAAATAACAGAAGCAGAATCAAAATTCTTAAAAAAGGGGATGCGTGTTGCTGTGGAATTTGGAAAAAGTAAGATTTATACTGCATTGGTCTATGAAATCCATCAAGTTCCGCCGAAAGGATATGATGCGAAAGACATACATCAGATACTAGATGAAACACCGATTGTTAACGAAATCCAATTGAAACATTGGAAATGGATATCTGACTATTATATGTGTACGCTAGGCGATGTGTATCGTGCTGCTTTGCCTTCTGCATTTTTACTAGAAAGTGAAACGATTATCCTCAAGAACGAATCCTTTACAGATGAAAGTATATTGGATAACGACCAATTCCTGATTTTTGAAGCTTTACAAAATCACTCCCAATTAACTATTAATCAAACGATTGAAATTCTCGGTAAGAAAACAGTATTTCCGATATTGAAATCAATGATTGAAAAAGAAGCAATCAACTTAAAAGAACAGATATACGAACAATACAAGCCGAAACTTGTAAAATATGTTCGTGTGAATCCATTGTATACGGAGGATAAATTACAAGAATTATTGGAATCTTTATCCAGATCCAAAAAACAGCGCGAAGCTATTCTTTCTTATTTTCAACTAGAAATAAGTACTAAAAAACCAATTAAAGTAACTGATTTAATTGAAGCATCATATACTTCTGCTGCGGTTGTAAAAGCATTGGTAGAGAAAGAAATTTTAGAATTCTATTTTATTCAAATAGATCGCGTAAACTTTAAAGGTGAAACGTCTGATTTTAAAGAATTAAATGAATATCAAAAAACAGCATTTGGAGAGATAAAAAAATCATTTGAAACGAAAGATGTTTCGTTGCTATTTGGAATAACAAGTAGTGGTAAGACAGAGGTTTACGTTGAATTAATTCAAGAAGTTCTCGATAAGGGAGAGCAAGTTCTGTACTTGCTTCCAGAAATAGCATTGACGACTCAATTGATAGATAGATTGCAGAATTATTTTGGAGAAAAAGTAGCAGTTTTTCATTCTAAATATTCGATGAATGAACGTGTCGAAGTATGGAATAATGTACTGAATTCTAAGTCCAAAGCGCAGATCATTTTGGGAGCTCGTTCTTCGTTATTTTTACCGTATTCCGATCTTGGATTGATCATCGTTGATGAAGAACATGAAACTTCGTATAAACAGTTTGATCCTGCACCAAGATATCATGCACGAGATGCTGCAATTGTATTGGCTCACATGCATCAGGCAAAAACATTACTTGGTTCTGCGACACCTTCGATTGAGAGTTATCAAAATGCACTGGATAATAAATATGGCTTGATACGGCTTGATAGACGTTATGGAAATGTTTTACTACCTGAAATAGAATTGGTAGATATTAAAGAAAAGCATCGTAAAAAGAGGATGAATGGTCATTTTTCAGATCGCTTAATGACACTTATTAATGAAGCATTAGAAGCGAAAGAACAAGTTATTTTATTCCAGAACCGTAGAGGTTTTTCACCTATTGTAGAATGTAAAACTTGTGGAATTTCACCTCAATGTCCCAATTGTGATGTGAGCCTGACTTACCACAAGTTTAAAAACGAATTGCGTTGTCATTATTGTTCACATCATCAAGCGATGCAATATAGTTGTGGTGCTTGTGGAAGTCAAGAATTGAATACCAAAGGTTTCGGAACAGAACAAATAGAACTCGAATTGAAAGAATTACTTCCTGAAGTAACAATCGGAAGAATGGATCTTGATACGACGAGAGGAAAATACGGATATCAGAAAATAATAGGGCAGTTTCAAGCCCAAGAAATTGATATTCTTGTGGGAACTCAGATGCTTTCTAAAGGATTGGATTTCAGCAACGTATCACTTGTCGGAGTTTTAAATGCCGATAATATGTTGAATTTCCCTGATTTCCGAGCACATGAACGCAGTTTCCAGTTGATGGTACAAGTTTCTGGTCGTGCAGGAAGAGCCAAGAAAAGAGGTAAAGTAGCCATTCAGACATTTAATCCATATCATCAAATACTACAACAAGTTTCTACCAATTCCTTCGAAGAAATGTTCAAAGAGCAGTTGCAAGAACGTAGGCAATACCATTACCCTCCGTATTATCGAATGGTAAAAATAGTGTTGAAACACCGTGATTTTACTAGAGTAGATAATGGAATGGCTTGGCTAGGAAAAGCACTGACCAATGTTTTTAAAGAAAATGTACTAGGGCCTACAACACCTGCAGTCGCTAGGATTCGGAATCAGTATATTCAAAATGTAATTATCAAAATTCCTCCTACACAATCTCTTAAAGTGACCAAAGAGAATATTTTACGTATTAAAAATATGTTCCAAGCCGTAAAAGATTTCCGTCCGATAAAGTTTATCGTAGATGTGGATAATTATTAGGGAAGAAATCTCGTTGCGCTTATCGTCAAGATACTGTTTGTTTTAATAAACTATATCGGACGAAACTGAAATAATACTCAATTAAGTTGAAAGGATAGCTCAGCAGAAGTAAATGAAGTTAGTTTTTGAAAAGTTACATTCAAGAAGATTCATTAATCCTTCTCCCAATCCATAGTTCTCTGAATTGCTTTTTTCCAGCCTTTATACAATTTTTCAACTTTCTCAGAATTCATGGATGGTTTAAAGACTTGAATCTCTTTTTCATTTTTCAAGTTAGACTGTTGATAGAGTCCTACTTCAATTCCAGCTAGATATGCTGCGCCTAAAGCTGTAGATTCAGTATTTTCTGGACGTTCTACGAAGCAATTTAAAATATCTGCTTGGAATTGCATTAAGAAGTTATTGGCACTTGCGCCGCCATCCACTTTAAGCGTTGTAATCTCAGTTTCACTATCTTCTTGCATTGCGACTAGTAAGTCTTTGGATTGATAAGCGAGTGATTCTAGCGTTGCTTTTACAAGATGCTCTTTTCCAGTATCTCTTGTCAGCCCAAATATGGCTCCACGAGCATACATATCCCAATAAGGTGCTCCCAATCCTGCAAATGCAGGAACTACATATACAGAACTATCTTCGGTAAGTTGCATTGCTATAGTTTCGCTTTCCTCAGCAGTTTCTATCAATTGCAATCCATCACGAAGCCATTGAATAGCTGCTCCTGCAATAAAAACACTTCCTTCAAGAGCATAGTAGACTTTGTTGTCAATTCCCCAAGCAATCGTTGTGAGTAAGCCGTTTTTCGAATATTGAGGTGTATCTCCTGTATTCATCAATAGGAAACAACCAGTTCCATAAGTATTTTTCGCATCTCCTTTTTTAAAACATGCTTGTCCAAATAAGGCCGCTTGTTGGTCACCAGCAATTCCAGCAATTGGAATCGAATGATTTTCATAGATATAATCTCCAAAATGATGGCTTGATTGTTTGACTTTCGGCAACATATTTTTTGGAATGTCAAGAGCATTTAATAGTACATCGTCCCATTCTAGCGAATTAATATTAAAAAGTAAGGTTCTGGAAGCGTTGGAATAATCGGTTGCGTGCACTTTTCGATCTGTCAAATTCCATAACAACCACGTATCTATCGTCCCAAATAATAATTCTTCTTTTTTTGCTAATGCTCTTGCTCCATCTACATGGTCTAGAATCCATTGTATTTTTGTTCCTGAAAAATAAGAATCTAGCACCAATCCTGTATTTTTTCGCACATACTCTTCTAGTCCTTGTGCTTTCAGTTCTTCACAGATAGTTGCAGTACGTTTATCTTGCCATACAATCGCATTGTAAATTGCCTTTCCAGTCGACTTATTCCATACAACTGTTGTTTCTCGCTGATTGGTAATGCCTATTCCAGCAATGTCTTTTGGATGGATATTGTTATTTCTAATGAGTTTTTCAAATGTTGCCAATTGAGAGTCAAGAAGCTCTTGAGGATTATGTTCAACCCAACCAGAATGAGGGAATACTTGTTCAAATTCTTGTTGTTCAATCGCAATTTGAAGACCTATCTCGTCAAATAAAACGGAACGCGAACTAGTTGTTCCTTGGTCTAAAGCAATAATGTATTTTTTCTGCATATTGATTGGGATAATATCGAGCAATTTACAAATTTTTTATGCTCAAATGAGCACAATAATATTTTATAAAACTACTTGTCAATTAAGTTAATAACTGTATATTTGCACCCTTATAAAAGTAAACTAAAATCAATAATTATGAATCATTACGAAACTGTTTTCATTTTGAATCCCGTTTTATCTGATATCCAGATAAAGGAAGCAGTAAAGAAGTTCGAGGACTATCTTGTTTCCAAAGGTGCCGAAATGATACACAAAGAAGATTGGGGCTTAAAAAAATTAGCATATCCAATCCAACACAAAAAGAGTGGTTTTTACCATTTATTTGAATTCAAATTAGCAGGTGAAGAGATCACTGCTTATGAGCTAGAATTCAGAAGAGATGATAGTATTATGCGCTATTTAACTGTTCGATTAGATAAACATGCTGCTGCTTGGGCCGAAAAGAGAAAAGCAAGAGTAAAAACACCTAAAAAATAAGTTATGGCTAGTATAGAACAATCAGCAAAAGGAGGAAAGCAAGGTGAAGTTAGATACCTTACTCCATTAGATATTGAAACTAAAAAGGAAGCGAAATACTGTCGTTTTAAAAAGAACGGTATCAAGTATATCGATTTTAAAGATGCAGACTTCTTGATGTACTTAGTAAATGAACAAGGTAAAATTTTACCTAGACGTTTAACTGGTACTTCATTGAAATACCAAAGAAAAGTGTCTGTTGCTATTAAAAGAGCAAGACATTTAGCATTAATGCCATATGTTGGTGATTTATTAAAATAATACAGAACAAAACATGGAACTTATATTAAAACAAGACGTAGAACACGTAGGATTTAAAGATGATGTTGTTACTGTTAATAATGGTTACGGACGTAACTTTTTAATTCCACAAGGTGTTGCAGTAATCGCAACTTCATCAGCAAAGAAAGTATTGGCAGAGACTTTAAAGCAACGTGCTTTTAAAGAAGAAAAATTAATTAAAGATGCAACTAAGGTAGCTGACGCTATCAAAGCATTGGAAATTAAAATTAAAGCTAAAACTGGAGAAGGAGATAAATTATTTGGATCAGTAAATAATATTAATGTAGCTGAAGCTCTTGAAACTGCTGGACATTCTTTTGATAAGAAATATATCAAAGTAGAAGGAGGTAACGTTAAGAGATTAGGTAAATACAATGCAACTGTGAGATTGCACAGAGCAGTTATTGTTGAAATACCATTTGATGTTATTGCTGAATCAAAGTAATTAACACATTTCGTTAATAAGATAATAAAGCCACAATTTAATTGTGGCTTTTTTATTGTATTTTTATTTCCTATTAATTCAAACTAATTTAACAATGAAGAAAATTTTACTATTTACATTTTTTCTAATATTTATTGGGACGACTGCTTTTTCACAAGCAACAACTTCCAATATTAGAGGACTTGTTTCGGATTCAGATGCTCAACCAATTCCTGGTGCAAGCATTGTAGCAGTTCATGTTCCTACCGGAACTACTTATGGAGTTGCTACCAACTTTGAAGGAAGGTATAATCTAAACAACTTAAGAGTTGGAGGACCTTATACAGTAACTATTGGTTTTGTAGGTTATAAAGACCAAGCCTTTAGCGAGGTTTACTTAGACCTTGGAAAAACAAAAAGAATAGATCATCAACTTGTCGAAGATAGTCAGCAACTTGATGAAGTTGTGATTATCGCTAATACTTCTGGAACTTTTGGAAGTGATAGAACAGGAGCAGTAACAAGTGTAGGGAGAAAAGAACTAACCAAACTTCCTACTATTTCTAGATCAGCATCAGACTTTACACGTCTTGATCCTTCTGCTTCAGGAGGTTCGTTTGGTGGAAGAAATGATCAATTCAATAACTTTACATTGGATGGTTCAATTTTTAACAATCCATTTGGATTGGATGCTGCAACTCCAGGAGGTCAGACGAACGCTCAGCCAGTATCACTAGATGCAATTGAGCAAATTTCGGTTTCTTCTGCACCTTATGATGTAACATTATCTGGTTTTACAGGAGCATCTGTAAATGCTGTGACAAAAAGTGGGACAAATGAAGTTCATGGAACTGTTTATGGATATTTCAGAAATGAAGATTTTACCGGAAGTAAAATTAAAGGTGAAGAAATTTTCGTTCCAAAATTAGAGCAAACACAATATGGAGTAAGTATTGGAGCTCCAATTATTGAAAATAAATTATTTGTTTTTGCAAATTTTGAAAAAGATGAAAGAACTGATTTAGGTCAGAACTGGGCAGCAAATAGAGGTACTGGAGCAATAAATGAATCAAGAGTGCTAGAGACTGATTTAATGAATGTACAATCTGCATTGAGAGGTATCGGTTATGAACCTGGAGAGTATGAAGGGTTTACGCATGATTCAGAAAGCACAAAGGGTCTTTTAAAATTAGATTGGAATGTAAATGATAAGCATCGATTGGCTTTAATTTATAATTTCTTAGATGCTTCTAAAGAAAAACCTGCACATCCTACAGCATTAGGTTTTAGAGGTCCAAGTTCTCAAATATTACAATTTGAAAACTCCGGATATCAGATTAATAATAAGTTACAGTCTTATTTAATTGAGTGGAACGGTACTTTTTCAGATAATATTTCTAATAAGTTTCAAGCAGGATATACACATTTTGATGATTTTAGAACACCTAAATCTAGTCCTATGCCAGCTTTTAGAATACAAGATGGTGCAGGATCAAATTATATAGTTGCTGGACATGAGCCATTTTCTATAAACAATAGATTGGATCAAAAAGTATATCAAATCACCAATAACTTGAGTATCAGTAGTGGAAATCACAATTTCACACTTGGTGTTTCATTTGAAAAATTCGAATTTGATAATTCTTTTAATTTAGGGGCTTACGGTCTAGGTGATTCTAGAGGATATGTAGGAGCTTTCTTTGGAGATTTTGCTGATATGAATGCCTTTAATGAAGGAATCTCTAATGGTCTATTGGCTGATGCAATGTCAGCAGCACAAAACACATTTGACACTAATAATGCAAATGATTCTTGGGCTCTCGCTGAAACAAATGTAGGTCAATTGGCATTTTATATGCAAGATGAATATAATGTGAATGATAATTTAAAAATATCATATGGATTGCGTTTTGACAAGCCATTATTCTTTGATTCTAGTGATAAAGCACAAGAATTTATAGATTCACAATGTTGTTATGATCCTTCAATTACTTATACAGACCCTTCAACGGGAAATCCAGTAACTTTTGATTCAACACAAATGCCGTCAAATAAAGTATTGACATCTCCGAGATTTGGATTTAATTGGGATGTGAAAGGAGATAATACATTACAAATTCGTGGTGGAACAGGATTATTTACTGGTAGATTTCCATTCGTATGGTTAGGAAACCAAATAGGAAACCCAAATTCTTTCTATTACCAAGTTGTAGATCCTGACTTTAAGTTCCCTCAAGTATGGAGAACAAGTTTAGGAGTTGATAAGAAATTTGACAATGGATTAATACTTACTGCAGATGCTTCTTTTACGAAAGACAATAATGGAGCACATGTTCAGAATTGGGGATTAACAACTCCTTCAGGAGTATTAAATGGTGTGGATAGTAGACCTGTTTATAATGACTCTGATAAAGGAAATAATGCATATGTATTTACAAATTCTGGTAAAGGAAGAACCTTTAACGGTACTTTAAAAGCACAGAAAACATTTGAAGGTGGATTGTATACAAGTTTAGCATACAACTATCTTGATTCTAAAGATGTGAATTCTATTGAAGCTGAAATTACAGGAGATGCATTTGATTTCAATCCTACTTTAGGAAATGTAAATAATGATAATCTTGCAGCTTCTAAATATGGAGATAAGCATAGAATTCTTGGGATTATTTCTAAAGGTTGGACGTATGGTGCTGATGATAAATGGAGCACTTCACTTGCAACGGTATTCGAATATGCACAAGGAGGAAGATTTAATTATACTTATGCTGGAGATATCAATAATGATGGATCAGGGCTTAATGATTTAATTTATATTCCTACAGCTACTGAAATAGGGCAAATGAATTTTTCAGGAGCAGGAGATGCAGCAGCATTTGAATCATTTATCAGTCAAGATGATTATTTAAGTGATAATAGAGGGCAATATGCTGAGCGTTACGGAGCAATAGCACCATGGAGAGGAAAGTGGGACATGAAATTCATTCAAGAGTTAAAAGTAGGAAAAGACAATTCAATTCAATTCAGTATTGATATTTTAAACGCTGGAAATTTAATCAATTCTGATTGGGGATTAGTTCAATTACCAGATGCAGTTCAGCCTATTGGTGTGAATGTAGATGCTGTAGGAAACCCTACATATAGTTTTAATGGAAACCTTCAAGAGACGTTTGTGTACGATGCAAGTTTGTTATCTAGATGGCAAGCACAATTTGGATTAAGATACATATTCTAATCCAAAAATTTAATATCTTTGAACCGCCCATAATTGGGCGGTTTTTTTATTTAATAATATATGAAGTATAGACAACTTACCAAGGAGCAATTTGAAGAATTGCATGAAGAGTTTGCAGTGTTCTTGGCTGCACAACAAGTAGATGGCAAAGAATGGGTAGCCATTAAAAAGGACAAACCAGAAGTTGCTGAAGAAGAAATGAATCTATTTAGTGATGTGGTGTGGGACAGAGTATTATCTAAAGCCAATTACCTTGAGCATTTTTCTCCTGATTCCTTAAACCTTTTTCGATTTGATCAAGAGAATATTCATAGAGTAGTAGTAAAGGTTGATAAAGAAGGAATCAATTTACTTGAAAAAGAAGACTTCGAATGGTTTGTCAATAATTCTTCGGATGCTACTATAGAATATTTTAAAGGTCAAAAACCGTATTTGAAAGAACGAAATGCAGAAATATTTGACTTGATAGAGAAAGGAAGTGTTGTTTCAAATGGTGAATTGTACGAAGCTATTTTTAAAATCATCTCTTAGAGAATACTTATATTTGTTTATGGACAAAATTCTTACCCAACAGTATTCTGATTATATTTCACCTTTTCTTACAGATCGTCGGAAAGAATTATTTGATAAAATTCTACACCAACGTACCAAACATTTTACGGTTATTCTTGAAGACTTATTTCAAATTCACAATACGAGTGCTGTTATAAGAAGTTGTGATATTTTCGGGATTCAAGATGTTCATATCATTGAGAATAAGTACAAGAGTTATATGTCCAATCAAGTTGGGAAAGGCTCTCAGAAATGGGTAGATTTTCATCATTATAGAAGTAAGCAGCACAATACACAAGATTGTATTGATTCAATTAAAAGTCAAGGCTATCAATTGATTGCGACAACACCGCATAATGATTCTTGCTTGATTCAAGATTTTGATATTAGTAAGAAGTCAGCATTTGTGTTTGGAGTAGAAAAAGAAGGTGTTTCCGATATGATACTTGAACAAGCAGATGGGTTTTTAAAGATTCCGATGGTAGGGTTTACGGAAAGTCTGAATATATCAGTTGCTGCAGCAATCGTATTACAATCTACTACAGACAGATTGCGAAGATCAGAGATCAACTGGAAATTGACAGAAGAAGAAATGCGCGTCAAGAAAATTGACTGGATGGAAAAAACGATAAAGAGTATCAGTAAGATTCAAGAACGATATAAAGAGGAGTTTGGTCTTTAATTAACAGCACTCACTATCCTTTGTACCAGTCAAAGGACAAATCAATATTGCCACAATCGCTCCTATAACTGGAGCCACTATATACAACCATAGATCTTGAAAATTTCCTGAGGCTAGCGCAGGAGCAATACTACGTGCAGGATTCATTGATGCACCTGTAATAGGACCGAAAACTAGGGCTTCTATCAATACTGTTCCTCCAATAGCAATTGCTGCCATCGTTCCAGTTTCTTTAGAACCGGAAGAAACTTTCATAATTACAAGCATCAATATCAAGGTTAGTATAAATTCTAATACAAAACTTTGCAACCATCCGTCAGATGGTAATGTGTTTCCATAGAGAGCCAAGTCTGGAAATAAAAATTTCAATGTAAAACTTGCCGCAATTGCGCCAAGAATTTGAAATAAAATATAAGGTACAACCTCTTTCTTTTCAAATCTTCCAGCAAATGCAAATCCAATTGTAACTGCAGGGTTGATATGCGCTCCTGAAGTCTCACCAAATGCATAAATCATCGCCATTACCACAGCACCAAAGGCAATTGCAATTCCTACAACACCAATATTCGGGTGAATAGATTCTACAACCATCGCTCCAGTCCCGAAAAAAACTAAGGCATACGTTCCAATAAATTCAGCTATATATTTTTTCATTTTACAAGAACTTGTTGAATGGTAGAAATACTATCACACTTTTTAATAACCAAGATTACTTCTTTATTGTTGGGTTTGCCATCAATATAGTACGTTTTACATGGTTTAGCACGTGGAAGACTTCTTTTAAAATCTACATTTCCATGTGTAAGTATCATACTCACTTCAGAAGAATCAATATTTGAAGAAAGCATATTTTCAGTTGCTTCATTAGAATAAAAGCGAACGTCATTTTTAAGATCTTTTAATACACGTGCATTTGGAAAATAATTGAAGGATACTTTTTTCTTTACCCAAATAAAATATACGAAGATCGAGCCGATTAATAAGCCAAATCCGTAGTAAGCAAATCTATGAACTAATTTCATTTTTTATAAAATCAAAAGGTTGATATCTCTATACGGAAGACCAAACCAATCTGCAACAGATCTATTGGTCAAAATTCCGTGGTAAAAATACATCCCTTTTTGCAGACTTCTATCAAATCTTACTGCATTTTCAAACCCACCTTCTTCTGCGATATTCAATAGATATGTAGTAAATATATTACTGATTGATACAGAGGCAGTTCTTGAATACCTTGAAGGAATATTCGGCACACAATAATGAATTACACCATGCTTTTCAAATGTTGGTTTTTTATGAGTTGTCACTTCCGATGTTTCGAAGCACCCTCCACGATCTATACTCACATCAACTATTACAGCACCTTCTTTCATGTTTTCTACCATGGCTTCACTTACAATAATTGGAGAACGTGTAGTTCCTCTTATCGCTCCAATTGCGATATCGCAACGCATTAAGGCTTTTTGAAGCGTTTTTGGTTGAATAGTTGAAGTGTAAATTAATGTGCCTAGACTGTGTTGTAAGTGTCTTAATTTTGACAAAGAATTATCAAATACTTTAACTCTAGCACCTAATCCTAGCGCTGACCTTGCAGCAAATTCCGCTACAGTTCCTGCGCCTAAAATAACAACATCTGTTGGTGGGACTCCACTTATATTTCCAAGTAATAACCCTTGACCGTCTATGCTAGAAGACATAATTTCACTAGCAATTAATATAGAAGCTGTTCCAGCAATTTCACTTAAAGATTTTACTACAGGGTACGCTCCTTGTTCGTCTTGAATAAAATCAAATGCTACTGCTGTTATTCTTTTTTTGGCAAGAGATTCAAAATATTTTTTAGACTGTGTTTTTAATTGTAGGGCAGAGAATAAAACACTCTGCGGATTCATCATATCAATCTCAGTTTGTGAAGGTGGAGAAACTTTTAAAATAATATTACAGCCAAAAGCCTCATTTACATCATAGGAAATTTTGGCTCCAGCTTCTGAATAATCTTTGTCGGAAAAGTTAGATCCTAGCCCTGCGCCAGTTTCTAGAACAACTCTGTGTCCATGTGCACTCAAGGCAGCAACGGCATCAGGAGTTAAGCAAACACGTTTTTCTTGTAAATAAGATTCTTTAGGAATTCCAATTAATAATTCTCTTTTTTCACGTTGAACCTCAAGCATTTCTTCTTGTGGCATTAGTTGTTCTTTACTGAACGGTGAAGTAGTTTTACTCATCAGCAGTTAGTTGTATGGTTCGCTTTTCGTTATCATTTACAGTAATTGTAATAGTAACAATTTCTAAAGGTAATAAATTTTCTACTTTTTCTCCCCATTCTATAAAACACCAAGTATTACTATCAAAATAATCTTCAATTCCTATGTCATATGCTTCATGATCATTTTCAATTCTATAAAAGTCGAAATGATAGATAGTTTCATTCTTTTCGGAAACATATTCATTGACCAATGAAAATGTGGGTGAACTGGCAACATCTTTTACGCCAAGTTGCTTTACAATTTCTTTAATTAAAGTTGTTTTCCCAGCACCCATTTTACCATTAAATAAAATAGTTTTATAGGTTGCATTCTGTATTATTTTACTAGCAATTTCTGGAAGTTCGTCAAGCGAGTAATTTAGTTTCATTCAATTATTTCGGTTCTAGTACAGCACAAGGAATAACCATTTCTTCTAATGAAACTCCTCCATGTTGATAGGTGTTTTTATAATATTTCACAAAATGATTATAGTTATTAGGATAGGCAAAAAACAAATCCTCTTTTGCAAAAATAAAAGAACTATTCATATTAATTGTAGGTAAAAATATATCTCTTGGATTTTGTACGTAAAAAACTTCTTTGTCATTAAATGATAGGCTCTTTCCAGTTTTATACCTCAGGTTTGAACTAATATTTTTATCCCCTAAAACCTTGGAAGGAACTTTTGCATTAATTGTTCCATGATCAGTAGTGATGATCAGTTTTTGACCCATTTCGTGGGCTTTTTGGATGATTGATAATAATGGTGAATTTTTAAACCAACTCACTGTTAATGATCGATATGCTTTATCATCATCAGCTAGTTCTTTAATAACTTGCATTTCAGTTTTCGAATGAGAAAGCATATAAACAAAATTATAAACCACGACTGTTAAATCATTGTCTTTGGTAGATTTATAGGAGTCTGACAATTGTTTTCCAGCTTTTAAATTAGTAATTTTATAATACTCGTGCTTTAAATTCATTCCGAGCCTTTTTATTTGTGCAGCTAAAAATTCTTTTTCATATAAATTTTTCCCACCTTCCTCTGTATCGTTCTTCCAGTATTCAGGATGAAGTTTTTCCATTTCTGAAGGCATCAGTCCAGAAAATATTGCATTTCTTGCGTATTGAGTTGCTGTCGGTAAAATGCTATAATATGATGTTTCTTTTGTTTTCTTATAATAATCAGAAATTAAAGGTTCAATAGTTCGCCATTGGTCGTAGCGTAAGTTGTCAATAACAACAAGAAGCGTTCCATTTGTTGGACTTAAATTTGGACCAATAAAATCTTTAAATAGCGTATGAGATAGTATTGGTTTATCATCTTCATGTAACCAATCCGTATAGTTTTTCTTGATAAATTTAAAAAATTGAGCATTAGCTTCTTGTTTTTGGCTTTCTAGAATTTCAACCATTCCTTGATCGTTAATATTCTCTAATTCTATTTCCCAATACACTAATTTCTGATACAATTCTGCCCATTCTTCATAGGAATTGACCATAGACAAATCCATTGCTATTTTTCTAAATTCTTGTTGGTAATTCGAAGTTGTTTTCTCAGAAACCAATCTAGAGTGATCGAGATTCTTTTTTAAGCTTAAGAGAATTTGATTAGGATTTACAGGTTTTATAAGATAATCGGCAATTTTATTTCCAATGGCATCTTCCATAATGTACTCTTCTTCACTCTTGGTAATCATGATAATCGGAAGGTTGGCATTTTTAGATTTAATTTCAGTAAGAGTTTCCAATCCAGAAATTCCAGGCATATTTTCATCCAATAATACAATATCGAAATTTTCTTCTTGTACCATATCAATAGCATCTGCACCATTATTGCAAGTACTCACTTTGTAGTTTTTCTTTTCAAGGAAAACGATGTGTGGTTTTAATAAGTCAATTTCATCATCAACCCATAAAATATGTATATTGCTCATAGTAATTCTTATCTTTGTATTGTACAATTAAATTTCTTTAGAATTTGACTTCCAAAAAAACGAATAAACTCAAGATATTAAACGATCCAATTTACGGTTTTATTACTATTCCTAACGCTTTAATTTTTGATTTAATAGAACACCCTTATTTTCAGCGGTTAAGAAGAATTTCGCAAATGGGAATGTCTAACATGGTATATCCCGGAGCCAATCATACGCGTTTTCATCATGCAATAGGATGTATGCATTTAATGCAAAAAGCAGTCCGAGTATTAAAATTTAAAGGTATTGAAATTTCTAATGAAGAAGAAAATGCAGTCTGTATTGCTATTTTATTACATGATATAGGTCATGGTGCTTTTTCACATGCTTTGGAGAATAGTATTGTAAATGGAATAAGTCATGAAGATATTTCTTTAAAATTTATGCAAGTGCTTGATAAAGAATTTGAAGGTAAATTATCACTTGCAATTCATATATTTAAAGGAGAATACCATCGTAATTTCTTACATCAATTAATTAGTAGTCAGTTAGATATGGATAGGTTGGATTACTTAAAGAGAGATAGTTTTTACTCCGGAGTTACAGAAGGAAATATTGATTCTGATCGATTGATCACAATGCTGAATGTTAAAGATGATCAATTGGTAGTAGAGGAGAAAGGAATTTATTCGGTTGAGAAGTTTATTGTTGCAAGAAGATTGATGTATTGGCAGGTTTATCTGCATAAAACAGGATTGGTTGCTGAAAATTTATTAGTCAAAGTGTTGAAAAGAGCCAATGAATTGTCAAATAACAATATTAATTTACCTGCAAGTACAGCTTTTAATTATTTTTTATCAAATAAAATTGATGCAGAAAATTTTACAGATTCAACGTTGGATATTTTTTCAAAATTGGATGATTATGATGTATTGTCTGCTATTAAAGAATGGACTAATCATGAGGATATCGTTTTATCTCAATTGTCAAAGTCACTTATAGAACGCAAACTTTTTAAAATCGATATAGCAAGCAATCCTTTTGAAAATCAATTGATTGATAACAAGAAAGAAAAGGTTCAGAAAAAATTTGGGATAGAAAAAGACATCATTGACTATTTTTTTATTACAGATCAAATTTCAAATCAAGCCTATGACTCGTCTAAAAATCAAATTCATATTCTATACAAAGATGGCAGCGTGAAAGATATTGTTGATGCTTCAGATCACTTAAATTTACAAGCGCTTTCGCAACCCGTTGTGAAGTATTTTATGTGTTATCCTAAAACTTCATTGTAGTACCAACTAGAATTTTCATATTTTTGCATTTAATGAAATTTACAGCAAACCAAATAGCAGAAATTTTAGAAGGTGATATTATAGGTGATCCAAATACCGAAGTATCTACACTTTCCAAAATTGAAGAAGGGGAGAAAGGTTCTCTAACCTTTCTCTCGAACACTAAGTACACCCATTATATTTATTCAACAAATGCGTCAGTAGTTATTGTTAATAGAACATTCGTTCCAGAAAAAGAAGTTAAAGCGACTTTGCTCAAAGTAGATGATGCTTACACCTCTTTTTCTAAATTGTTGGATTTTTATAATCAAATGAAACTTTCAAAATCTGGAATAGAAGATCCAAATTTTATAAGTAAAACTGCGGTGTTAGGCAATGACTTGTATATAGGAGCGTTCTCTTATATTGGTGACAATGTTAAGATAGGGGATAATGTGAAAATTTATCCAAATTCTTATATAGGCGAGAATGTGACTATAGGTAATAATACAGTTATTTTCTCAGGTGTTAAAATTTATTCTGATTGTATAATCGGAAAGAACTGTATAATCAATTCTGGTGTAATTATAGGTGCTGATGGATTTGGATTTGCACCAAATAAAAAAGGGGTCTATAGCAAAATTCCACAAATAGGTAATGTAATTATAGAAGATAATGTTGATATTGGTGCTGCAACGACAATTGATAGAGCCACTATAGGATCAACAATTATCGGAAAAGGAGTAAAACTAGATAATCAAATTCAAATTGCTCATAATGTAGAAATTGGAGCAAATACAGTAATTGCTTCACAAACTGGAATTGCAGGTTCAACTAAAATTGGATCTGGATGTCAAATAGGAGGTCAAGTTGGATTTGCAGGTCATTTAGTGATTGGAAATAACGTAAAGATTCAAGCACAGTCTGGAGTAGGGAAAAACTTAAAAGATAATGAAGTAGTTCAAGGGACTTATGCCTTTAATTACACTGATTGGAATAAATCCTATATTTATTTTAAAAAATTACCCAAATTAGTAGCAACTATAGATTTATTAGAAAAAGAAATAAAAGCATTAAAAGAAAAGGAATGATTCAAAATCAAAGAACAATACAGAAAGGGGTTTCACTCTCAGGAGTAGGATTGCATACAGGAAATAAAGTTACGATGACTTTTAAACCTGCGCCAGTTAACAATGGCTATACATTTGTAAGAATTGATCTTGAAGGAAAACCAATAATTGAGGCTCTTTCAACTTATGTGGTAAATACCCAAAGAGGAACGAATCTTGAAAAAAACGGCGTTAATATTAATACATCTGAACATGTATTAGCGGCGGTTTATGCTTTAGGGATTGACAATATTATTATCGAAATCGATGCGCCAGAACCACCAATTATGGATGGATCATCACGACACTTTATTGAAGCGCTTGAAAAGGCAGGAATTGAAGAGCAGGGCGCTGCACGCGATGAGTATATTGTAAAAGAGATTATATCATATAAAGATACTGAAACAGGAAGCGAAATTATTTTAATGCCATCTGATGAATATCATGTGACTACGATGGTAGATTTTGGCACTAAAATTCTAGGAACTCAAAATGCTACGCTGGAAAAATTATCAGATTTTAAAGAAGAAATCTCGGCAGCCAGAACATTTAGTTTTCTCCATGAAATCGAAATGTTAATTGACAATGACTTAATTAAAGGAGGAGATATGAACAATGCAATTGTTTATGTAGATAAAGAAATTTCTGAATCGACTACTGAAAAATTAAAGAAAGTATTTAAAAAGCAAAGTATTTCTGTTAAACCAAATGGAATTTTAGATAATCTAACTTTGCGTTGGGCAAATGAGGCTGCAAGACATAAGTTATTGGATGTAATAGGCGATTTGGCTTTAGTAGGAACTAGGATAAGAGGTAAAATTATAGCAAATAAACCAGGACATTTAATTAATACGAAGTTTGCTAAGAAATTGGCGGGTATTATAAAAACTGAAAAAAGAAATAGTGTTCCTCAATTTAATTTAAATGAACCGCCATTGATGGATATTCATAAAATTATGGATATACTTCCTCATAGACCTCCTTTTTTATTGATTGATAGGATTTTAGAACTAACAGAAAATAAAGTTGTAGGCATGAAGAATGTTACAATGAATGAAGATTTCTTCGTTGGACATTTTCCAGGAGCACCTGTAATGCCAGGAGTTTTACAAGTTGAAGCAATGGCACAATGTGGAGGAGTATTAGTATTAAGTACTGTTCCAGATCCTGAAAATTATTTGACATATTTCATGAAAATGGATAATGTAAAGTTTAAACAAAAAGTATTGCCAGGAGATACACTTATATTTAGTTGTGAGTTGATTACCCCTATCAGACGTGGAATTTGTCATATGCAATCCTATGCTTATGCCAATAATAAATTAGTAGCAGAAGCACAATTAATGGCGCAAATAGTTAAAAAATAATCATATGAACTGAGCAGAATTCATCATATTTATTTAAAAAAGGTTAAATGATTATTTTGCGAACACATTTCATCTACATAAATTAAAACTTAAGAAATGAATCAACCATTAGCATATATCCATCCAGAAGCAAAAATTGCTCGAAATGTAGTTGTTGAACCATTTACGACTATTCATAACAATGTTAAAATAGGTTCAGGAACTTGGATTGGATCTAACGTGACTATTATGGAAGGAGCAAGAATAGGTAAGAATTGTCGAATTTTTCCTGGCGCAGTAATCTCTGCGATTCCACAGGATTTGAAATTTGATGGTGAAGATTCATTAACTGTTATTGGAGATGATGTAACTATTAGAGAGTGCGTTACGATTAATAGAGGAACTAACGCCTCAGGGCAAACGGTAATTGGAAATAATTGTTTGATCATGGCAACATCTCATATTGCTCATGACTGTGTTTTGGGAGATTATTCGATTGTAGTGAATGGAGTTGCATTGGCTGGACATGTAATTATTGGAAAGCATGCAATTATAGGAGGATTGGCGGCAATTCATCAATTTATTCATATTGGAGATCATGCTATGATATCAGGAGGATCGTTAGTAAGAAAAGATGTTCCGCCATATACAAAGGCTGCAAAAGAGCCATTGTCTTATGTTGGAATTAATTCTATAGGATTGAGAAGAAGAGGTTTTTCGACTGAAAAAATTAGTGAAATACAAAACATATATAGAATCTTATATCAGAAAAATTACAATACATCTCAAGCATTAGGAATTATTGAAGCCGAAATGGAGGCTACTGATGAAAGAGACCAAATTATATTATTTATAAAAAATTCACAAAGAGGTATAATGAAAGGTTATACAGGTAATTAAAATTTAAGATAGAAAATGGCAACAACATCAGATATAAGAAATGGATTGTGTATCAGATTTAATAATGATATATATAAAGTAATAGAATTTTTACACGTAAAACCTGGGAAAGGACCCGCTTTTGTGAGAACTAAATTAAAAAGTGTTACAAACGGAAAAGTCGTTGATAATACATTTCCAGCAGGAAGAAAACTGGATGATGTACGTGTAGAAACACATAAATTTCAATATTTATATGCAGATGGTGACATGTTTCATTTTATGAATACTGCGGATTATGATCAAATCACACTCCAGAAAGAGGTGTTGGATGCTCCAGATTTAATGAAAGAGGGAGAAGTTGTAACCGTAATTATCAATTCTGAAGATAATATGCCGCTCTCAGTAGAGATGCCTGCAAGTGTGATATTGGAAGTTACCCATGCAGAACCTGGAATTAAAGGAAATACAGCTACCAATGCTACCAAACCGGCAACTGTTGAAACTGGAGCATCAGTGAATGTGCCACTTTTTATCAATGAAGGCGATAAAATTAAAGTTGGAACTGAAAAAGGGAATTATTTAGAACGCGTGAAAGAATAGTTTTTTCAAATGAAGTTTACGAAACAACAAACTTTAGTAAAAATTGCCAAAATTATCAATTCAGAATTTATAGGTGTTGATAGTTTTCCGGTTCTAGGTATGAACGAAATTCATGTTGTAGAGGAAGGTGATATCGTGTTTGTTGATCATCCAAAATATTATGATAAGGCGTTAGAATCTAAAGCCACTATAATACTTATCAATAAAGAAGTTGAATGCCCTGAGGGAAAAGCACTTTTAATTTCTGATGATCCTTTTCGTGATTTTAACAAATTGACATTACATTTTAACGCATTTCAATCTTCTGGTTTATCTATTTCTAAAACCGCAACAATTGGAGAGAATACCATTATTCAGCCAAATGCTTTTATTGGACACAATGTAAAAATTGGTAATAATTGCCTTATCCATTCTAATGTTTCTATTTATGATGGATGTATTATTGGAAATAACGTTACAATTCATTCTGGAACTGTTTTAGGTGGTGATGCTTTTTATTATAAGAACCGCCCTACAGGTTACGATAAATTAATTTCTGGAGGAATAGTAGTTCTTGAAGACAATGTTGATATAGGTGCTAACTGTACAATAGATAGAGGAGTTACTGGAAACACAACAATAGGAAAAGGTACTAAAATTGATAACCTTGTTCAGATAGGTCATGATACTGTGATTGGAAAGAAATGTTTAATTGCTTCACAAGTAGGAATTGCCGGCTGTGTGATTGTGAAAGATGAAGTAACACTTTGGGGGCAAGTAGGCGTGAGAAGTGATGTGAAAATTGGGAAAAAAGCGGTTATTCTAGGTCAAACTGGTGTTACCAAATCAGTAAAAGGAAATGCTGTTTACGCAGGAAATCCTATACAAGAAGCTCGACAACTTTTAAAAGAAACTGCTTTTTTAAGAAATCAGGTAAATTCTAAAAAATAAACTTATATTTTTCTGATAGTCAGAATAAAAAATTACTTTTGCAAAGCAAAAATTAATCAAACATAAATTCTATATATAATGAGTGTTCTCGTAAATAAAGATTCTAAAATTATTGTACAAGGTTTCACTGGTAGTGAAGGTACTTTTCATGCTTCACAAATGATTGAATATGGTACTAATGTTGTAGGTGGAGTTACTCCTGGAAAAGGAGGTCATTCTCATCTTGATAGACCTGTTTTCAATACAGTAGCAGAATCAGTTGAAAAAGCTGAAGCTGATGTTTCTATAATTTTTGTTCCACCAGCATTCGCTGCTGATGCAATTATGGAAGCTGCTGATGCAGGAATAAAAGTAATTATTTGTATTACTGAAGGAATTCCCGTTGCTGATATGGTGAAAGTTAAAGATTATATTGCTGATAAAGATTGTAGATTAGTTGGACCAAATTGTCCAGGAGTTATTACGCCGGACGAAGCTAAAGTTGGTATTATGCCAGGATTTATCTTTAAAAAAGGAAATGTAGGTATTGTTTCTAAATCTGGAACATTGACGTATGAAGCAGCAGATCAAGTTGTAAAGCAAGGATTTGGAATTACAACAGCTATTGGAATTGGAGGAGATCCTATTATTGGAACTACTACTAAAGAAGCGGTTGAATTGTTAATGAATGATGATGAAACTGAAGCAATTGTTATGATAGGTGAAATAGGAGGTCAACTTGAAGCAGATGCAGCAAGATGGATTAGAGCAACAGGAAATAAAAAGCCAGTTGTTGGATTTATTGCTGGACAGACTGCACCAAAAGGAAGAACTATGGGTCATGCTGGAGCAATTGTTGGAGGATCAGACGATACTGCGCAAGCAAAAATGGCGATTTTAAGAGAAAACGGTATTTACGTTGTCGATTCTCCTGCTGAAATCGGAAAAAAGGTTGCGGAAGTGTTAAATAAAGCATAATATTTTATATAAAAATTCATTAAAAGTCTGTTCTTAAGTATATTTGAGAACAGACTTTTTTATTAAATACCTAATCCAAAAATTAAACATGAAGAAATCACATTATTTTATTGCTCTTTTTATTGGACTAGCTTTTGCTAGTTGTAAGAAAACAGCCCAATATGCTACAATTGAAAATACTGATGCAAACGGCTATTCATATGAAACGGTTGAAAACGATCCTACAGGATTGCGTTTATATACTCTTGAAAATGGTTTAAAAGTATATTTAAGTCAGAATAATGACGAACCTACAATACAAACTTACATTCCTGTAAAAGCAGGATCTAACTATGATCCAAAAGAAAGTACAGGATTGGCTCATTATTTAGAGCATATGGTATTTAAGGGAACAGATAATATTGCAACTATTGATTGGGAAAGTGAAGAGAAGTTGATTGCTCAAATCTCTGATTTATATGAACAGCATAAGGCAGAGTCTGATCCAGCAAAAAAAGAAGCCTTGTACCGTGAAATTGATAAAATTTCACATGAAGCATCAAAACTTGCTATTGCAAATGAATATGATAAAATGGTTAGTTTATTGGGAGCGTCAGGAACAAATGCACATACTTGGTTTGAAGAAACTGTTTATAAAAATAAAATTCCAGCAAATGGATTAGATAAATGGCTTCATTTAGAAAATGAACGTTTTAGTAAGTTAGTATTGCGTTTATTTCATACAGAATTAGAAGCTGTTTATGAAGAGTTTAACCGTGGACAAGATAGCGATGGAAGAAAATCTTTCTCTGCGATGCTTGATGGTTTATTTCCAACACATCCATATGGACAACAAAGTACTATTGGGACTTCAGATCATCTAAAGAACCCTTCGATGGTGCATATCAATGATTATTTTAACACATATTATGTGCCAAATAATATGGCAATTGTATTGGTTGGTGATTTTAAATTTGATTCTACAATTCAAAAAATTGATGCAACTTTTGGTCAAATGGCATATAAAGAAGTTGTACATCCTACATTACCAGTTGAAGAACCTTTAAATGGTGAGATTATCAAAGAAGTTTTTGGACCTAGTAATGAAAGTATATCTGTTTCTTACAGAACTCCTGGAATAGGTACTGAAGAAGAGAAGATTATTACTTTAATTGAAATGTTATTGATGAACGGTAATGCTGGTTTATTTGATTTAAACTTAAATCAAAAACAAGTTGTACAAAATGCATCTACACAACCATTTTTCTTAAATGACTATGGTATGTTGATGTTAAATGGAACACCAAAGGCAGGACAATCATTAGATGAAGTAAAGGATTTGTTATTAGGACAAATTGAATTATTTAAGAAAGGTGAATTTGATGAATATATGATTGATGCAGTTATCAATGACCTAAAATTAAGAGATACACGCCAATATGAAAATTCTACTGCATTAGCTTCAATGTACTTTAATGCATTTATTCATAATGAGAACTGGAGTGATAAGGTTCAATTTTTAGATGATTTAAAAAAGATATCAAAAGAAGATTTAGTTGCTTTTGCAAATGAATTTTTTGTTGGAAATCATGTAGTAACATATAAGCGTAAAGGAGAAGATAAAAATATAACTAAAGTTAAGAATCCAGGAATTACACCAAATGCTATAAACAGAGGTGCTGAGTCAGAATTCTTAAAAAGTTTTAACGCAATGACATCTGAAGATTTAAAACCTTTATTTGTTGATTATAAAAAGGAAATTCAAAAAGAGACCCTAGATAGTGGAATTGAAATTGCCAATATTAAAAATAAGAATAATGATTTATTTGATTTGAATATCATTTTTGATATGGGTAAAGACAATGATAAGAAAATGGCTTTGGCTGTTGGTTATCTAGAATATCTTGGAACGGATAAATATTCAGCAGAAGAGTTAAAAAAAGAATTTTATAAATTAGGAGTTAGTTCTAGTGTAAGAACTGGAAACGATCAATCTAATGTTTCAATTTCTGGATTGCAAGAAAATTTGGATAAAGGATTAGAGTTGTTAGAACACTTATTAGACAACGCTGTTGTAGATCAAGAAGCTTATGATAAGTATGTTGCTGGTATTTTAAAATCTAGAACTGATGGTAAAACAAATAAAGGGAATATATTACGTGGAGGATTAAACTCATTTGCTCAATATGGAGAGAATTCAAGATTGAGAGATATTTATAATGCTGACGAATTGAAGAATATGAATCCAAATGAATTGGTTTCTATTATTAAGGATTTGAACAATTTCAAGCACAGAGTTTTCTATTATGGTAAAGATGTTAATGCTGCTAAAACTGCATTAAATACATACCATGAAGTTCCTACTGAGTTGAAAGAATATCCTGTAGCGAAAGAATACATAAAAACTGAAACTGGGAAGGATGTTTATTTTGCAGATTTTGATATGGTTCAAGCAGAATTATTTTTTATAGCGAAAGGAGAAGAATTAGACACAAAGAAAATGGCGTTGTCAACTGTTTTTAATTCCTATTTCGGTCAAGGATTTTCATCGGTAGTAATGCAAGAGATTAGAGAGTCTAAAGGATTGGCTTATGCTGTATCTGCTGGATATCAATCGGCAAGTAAAGTAGATGATACGGATATCGTTTATGCATATATTGGAACTCAGGCAAACAAAGTTACTGAGGCTGTTGATGCGATGCTAGTCTTAATGAATGATATGCCCGAATCAGAGCAACAGTTTATTACAGCAAAAGAATCTGCTTTAAAACAAATTGCTGCTCAGCGTATTACTAAATCTAATATTTTTTGGAACTATGAGAGATTACAAAAAAGAGGGTTAGATTATGATAATAGAGAAGAAATATACAAGCAAATTCAAAATATGACTTTGGAGGATGTTCGCGATTTCTTTAACACGAGTATAAAAGGAGAAGACTTTTCTGTTTCAGTAATAGGGAATGAAAAAGATATGGATATGGAAGCCCTTAAGAAATTAGGAAAACTACATGTAATGGATGTTGATTACTTGTTTAATTATAAAAACACAGAAGTAAAGCAATAGCCTTTAGAGTAATGTAATAGATAAAAAACCGCCAATTAGCGGTTTTTTTTATGTGGAGATTATTCGATTCTGATAAATATACTATAAATAATATTTTACTATCGATTAAGAGTTGAATAATAGAAAATAATTGGTTTACATTTGCCGAATGCAAAAACAGCAGGATCTTAAAGTAGAATTTGTCATTTTAATGGCAGCCTTAATGTCAACGGTTGCTTTATCAATTGATGCATTATTGCCAGCATTACCTGAAATAGGAGCGTCACTTGGAGTACTCGATCCAAATAATAATCAGTTACTGATTACTATGATTTTTTTGGGATTGGGTTTTGGGCAATTAATTTTTGGTCCTTTATCAGATAGTTTTGGAAGAAAACCAACGGTATATGCAGGGTTTATACTATTTATAATCGCTTCCATTATTTGTGTGACTGCTGAAAGTTTTGAAATGATGATTTTCGGAAGAGTACTACAAGGAATAGGTTTGTCTTCCCCTCGCACCATTGCAATTGCGATGATTCGTGATTCTTATAGTGGTGATTATATGGCGAAAATATTGTCGATCGTTGTGATGGTTTTTATTCTAGTTCCAGTGGTTGCACCTGCTTTAGGCCAGTTTTTATGGGTTTTTTACGGGTGGGAATCTATATTCTATGTAAATTTAGTATTAGGAGCAGCAGTTATGATTTGGTTTTGGAGGCGACAGCCAGAAACTTTGAGAGAAGAAAACCGAATTCGATATTCACCAAGGATATTTATAGACGGTACAAAAGAATTTTTAAAGTATAAAGACTCAATTGCATTTACATTTGTTTCTGCTTTTATTACAGGATCTTTTATGGTGTATTTAAGTACTTCTCAGCAAATATTCGAGCAGCAATATAATATGGCGGAAATGTTTCCTTACATCTTTGCTAGTTTGGCAATTTCAGTTGGGTTTGCGACGTTTTTGAATAGTAGATTGGTTGTTAAGTATGGAATGTGGAGAATTGCTTACACCGCAACAGTTGCCTTCGTTTTAATATCTCTCTTGTATATCCTATTATTTTGGTCGGGAGTAAACCCTAGGATTGAAGTTTTGATTGGGTTTTTCGCACTTCAATTTTTTGCTATTGGATTTTTATTTGGAAATTTAAGAGCATTAGCAATGGAGCCATTAGGTCATATTGCAGGTATTGGAGCAGCAATTAATGGTTTTGTTTCAACGGTAATGGCTGTTCCAATTGCAAATTATATAGGTAGTTTTGTGACAGATTCTGTACTGCCTTTATTTATTGGTTTTTCTTTTTTTGGAGTTTTATCGGTGCTCATATTTTTACTATTAAAAAGATATAAAAAGAAAATAGCGATACATTAATTTTACCAATTCACATTCGATTCATTTGAACCTTCTATAATACTCTGTACAACTTCAGGGTTTAATAACGTACTAGTATCTCCAAGGTTACTTAAGTCTTTATGAGCAATTTTTCTCAAGATACGTCTCATAATTTTTCCAGAACGAGTTTTAGGCAATCCAACAGTAAATTGGATTTTGTCAAGTTTGGCAATTGGACCAATATGTTCAGTAATAATTTGATTGATTTCTTTTCTCAGATTATCATGGTTTCTATCTTCACCTACATCTTTTAAGATTACATATCCATACAACGCATTCCCTTTCACATCATGAGGGAAACCAACAATCGCTGATTCCGCAACCGCTGGATGTTCATTAACGGCATCTTCAATAGGAGCCGTTCCTAAATTGTGCCCAGAAACAATAATCACATCATCAACACGACCGGTAATTCTGTAATAACCTACTTCATCTCTCAATGCGCCATCTCCTGTGAAATATTTATTTTGATAAGCTGAAAAGTAAGTGTCTTTATAGCGCTCATGGTTTCCCCAAATTGTTCTCGCCATTGAAGGCCAAGGGAATTTAATACATAAGCGTCCTTCAACTTGATTTCCCTTAAGTTCTTTAGCATTCTCATCCATTAAAGTTGGTTGAATTCCAATAAATGGTAGCGTTGCATAGGTTGGTTTTGTAGGAGTTACATACGGAATTGGTGTAATCATAATTCCACCAGTTTCTGTCTGCCACCAAGTGTCTACAATAGGACTTTTTTTATTCCCAATATTATCATTATACCAATGCCAAGCTTCTTCATTAATCGGTTCGCCTACGGTTCCTAATACTTTTAAGGAAGACAAATCATATGGTTCTACAACGCTTAATCCTTCTTTAGCCAATGCTCGAATTGCGGTAGGAGCGGTATAGAATTGAGTGACTTTATGCTTTTCTACTATTTGCCAAAAACGGCCATAATCAGGATAACTAGGAACACCTTCGTACATTACTGTTGTTGCTCCATTGGCCAAGGGGCCATAGACAATATAACTATGTCCTGTAATCCAACCAATATCAGCAGTACACCAATAGATATCATTCTCTTTGTATTGGAACACATTTTTAAAGGTATAGGCAGTATATACCATATATCCAGCAGTTGTATGAACCATTCCTTTAGGCTGTCCAGTAGAACCAGAAGTATATAAAATAAATAATGGATCTTCAGCGTCCATAATTTCTGCTTTACAATCTGCAGATGCACTGTCCAATAAAGGTTGCAACCATTTATCACGACCTTCTTTCATATTGATATCAGAATTGATTCTTTTTACTACTAATACTGTTTCAACGCAATCACAGTTTTCCAATCCTTCATCTACAATTCCCTTTAAATCAATTGTTTTTGCACCTCGATACGAACCGTCTGAAGTAATTACCAATTTACAATCACTATCATTTATTCTTGTTGACAATGCTGTTGCTGAGAATCCTGCAAATACAACAGAATGTATTGCTCCAATTCTGGCACAAGCCAAGACTGATATTGCCAATTCTGGAATCATTGGTAAATAAATGCATACGCGATCACCTTTTTTGATTCCTTGGTCTTTTAATACATTTGAGAATTTATTTACACGTTTATGCAATTGATTGTAGGTAATGTGTTCAGCATCTTCTTTTGGGTCATTAGGTTCAAATAAAATAGCTGTTTTATCTCCACGAGTTACGAGATGTCTATCAATACAGTTTTCTGTAATATTCAATTTGGCTCCTTGAAACCATTTTATTTCAGGTTTGGTAAAATCCCATTCCAATACTTTATCCCATTTACTTTTCCATAGAAAATGTTCTTCAGCAATTTCTTCCCAGAAACTTTCAGGTTCATTGATTGATTTTCTATATACTTGATAATACTCTTCTAAATGTTTTATATGGTAGTTACTCATCTTATGGGAATAGGATTTGAAATTATTTTTTAAAATTAAGAAAAAACTTTTTCATCCAAGCTAGACAATAGTATCTTTTCTTATCTTTGGTTCAAAAATTTATTGATAACATGAAATTATTAGAAAACAAAACAACACTTATTACAGGTGCAACACGCGGAATAGGAAGAGGAATTGCGATTGAGTATGCCAAGCAAGGTTCTAATGTTGCTTTTACATATAGTTCTTCAGTAGATGCTGCAGATGCATTGGAGAAAGAATTAAACGATCTAGGAGTGAAAGCAAAAGGATATCAGTCTAATGCAGCAAATTTTGACGCAGCACAAGAATTGGCTGCTGATGTATTGAAAGAATTTGGAGCGATTGACGTATTGATTAACAATGCAGGAATTACCAAAGATAACTTGTTGATGCGTATATCAGAAGATGATTTTGACAGAGTTATTGAAGTCAATTTAAAGTCGGTATTTAATTTAACCAAAGCTGTTATACGCCCAATGATGAAAAAGCGCTCAGGTTCTATTATCAATATGAGTTCGGTTGTAGGATTGAAAGGAAATGCTGGGCAATCCAATTATGCTGCATCAAAAGCAGGAATAGTAGGTTTTTCTAAGTCTGTAGCATTAGAATTAGGTTCAAGAAATATTAGGAGTAATGTGATTGCTCCAGGATTTATCGAAACAGAAATGACTGCAAAACTTGACGAAGAAACTGTAAAAAGTTGGAGAGCTGCTATTCCATTAAAAAGAGGTGGAAGTCCACAAGATATTGCAAACGCTTGTGTATTTTTAGGGTCAGATATGAGTTCTTATATTACAGGTCAGACTTTAAGTGTAGATGGAGGAATGTTGACTTAATAGCAGTTATTTTTAATGCAAATAGAAAATTTATTTTTAATAATTGGAGCGGTAATTATAGCCTTATTAATTGCCGTCTTTCATTATTTTTATAAATCTAATAACAATTTAAAAGTCAGTTACTTACTGACTTTTTTACGTTTTATTTCGCTTTTTGCACTTTTTTTACTATTGCTGAACCTGCAAGTTGAACAAACAGAGGTTGAGACTATTAAGCCAACTTTGGTTGTAGCAGTTGATAATTCTTCTTCCATTGCCAACTTCAAACAAGAGGATGAGGTCAAAAATGCAATAAAGGATTTAAAGAACGATACTGAACTAAATGAGAAATTTGACATTGATTATTTTTCTTTTTCAAATGATGTAAAGACATTAGATTCATTAAAATTTGACAAGACACAAACCAATATTTCAAAGCCTTTACTGCAGTTTAACGAATTGTATAAAGATAGAATTGCTCCATTACTTTTAATTTCTGATGGAAACCAAACATATGGATCTGACTATGAATATTCGAAATTTACACAACCTGTTTTTTCTATAGTTGTAGGAGATACAGTTCGGTATTCAGACTTGAAAATATCTCAATTGAATGCCAATAAATATACCTATTTAAAAAACAAGTTTCCTGTAGAAGTATTTCTGAATTATGAGGGTGATAAGACTGTTTCATCTCAGTTTTCAGTTTATAAAGGCAAGCAAAAGGTTTTTTCTAAAAAACTAGAATTCTCTCCAAGTAATAGTTATCAAAATATAGAATTTTATTTGCCTGCCAATGAAGTTGGGACACATTATTACTCTGCACGGATAGATTATTTACAGAACGAAAAAAACACGATTAATAATAACAAGAATTTTGTTGTTGAAGTAATAAGTGAACAGTCTAATGTGTTGATACTTTCTTCATTTTTGCATCCAGACATTGGTGCTTTAAAAAAATCTATTGAAAGTAATAAGCAACGAAAAGTAACTTTAATGAGAAGTACCGATACTTATAAATTGGAAGAGTATCAGACAGTCGTTCTATATCAACCTACCAATTCATTTCAAAAGGTATTTGCTGAATTGAAATCTCAAAAAATTAACTATTTTATTATAACTGGTTCTAAAACTGATTGGAACTTTTTAAATATAGCGCAAGATAACTTTGAAAAGAAGGCTATCAATCAGACTGAAAATTATGGACCAATCTTCAATCCGATTTTTGGAGGGTTTGTAGTTGATGATATCGGCGTTGATACATTTTCTCCATTAGTGGACAAGTTTGGTGAAGTAACATTTAACATTCCATTTGAGACGCTATTATATCAGAAAATCGGAAATTTTACTTCTGAACAACCTTTACTAGCAACATTTGATGAAAATGATAGAAGAGGAGTTGTATTGTTAGGAGAAAATAGTTGGAGGTGGAGAATGACTTCATTTGTAGAAAATCAATCCTTTCAAAATTATGATGAATTGATTAGTAAAATCATACAGTATTTATCTGTTAATAAAAAGGAACAGCGATTAACCATTGATTATAACTCATTTTATTATTCTAATGATGAAGTAAAAATACTTGCCAATTATTTGGATAAAAATTATGTCTTTGATTCAAATGCAAGTATGATGCTTTCTTTAAAAAATAGAGAAACTAATGATATTAAAAGAATGCCTTTTTCTTTAAGAGGAAATCGTTATCAAGTTGAATTGTCAGGATTGAAAAAAGGAAATTATAGTTTTTCTGTTACCGTTAATAATCAAAATATCAAGTCCAATGGGAGTTTTAAAATATTAAATTTTAGTGTAGAACAGCAGCATACAACTGCTCAGATTGATAAACTTTCAAGTATTTCTAGAAAATCAGGAGGGAAATTATTTTATCTAGATAATCTTGAAAACTTACGTGCTGATTTAATTGAGGACAAGCGATTTATTTCAAAACAAAAAAGCGAGAAAAAACAAAATTCAATTATAGAATGGAAGTGGTTATTAGGCTTAATTTTAGTATCTTTGAGCATAGAATGGATTATTAGAAAATATAACGGATTAATTTAAAATAAAATAAAATCATGGCACAACCACAATTACAATTACCCAAAGGATTAATAGGATTAGTAGCTATTGCAATTATAGCATTAGTTTTCTTATCAAAATCTACAGTAACAATAGACTCTGGAGAGGCTGGAGTGCTCTTTAAAACCTTTGGAGAAGGTGTCGTTACAGATAAACCGCCAATGGGAGAGGGGTTTCATCTTGTTGCTCCTTGGAACAAAGTTTTTGTTTATGAAGTACGTCAACAAGAACTTTTTGAAAAGATGAAAGTATTGTCTTCAAACGGATTAGAAATTCAAATCGATGCTTCTGCTTGGTACGAACCTGTTTACAATGACTTAGGAAATTTACATCAGTCTCTTGGTAAAGGTTATTTACAACGTGTAATTCAGCCAGCTATTCGTTCTGCTGCACGTAGTGTTGTAGGTCGTTATACACCAGAACAATTATATTCTAGTAAGCGTGATGTTATTCAAGATGAAATATATGAAGAAACAAAGAAAATACTTGATAAACAATACGTTCAATTAAATGAAGTATTAGTAAGAGATGTAACTTTACCTAACACAATTAAAGAAGCTATTGAGCGTAAACTAAAACAAGAGCAAGAATCTTTAGAGTATGAGTTTAGATTGGTTACTGCAGAAAAAGAGGCTCAAAAAGTAATAATCGAAGCGAAAGGAAAAGCGGAATCAAATAGAATTTTAAGTGCTTCTTTAACTGATAAAATCTTACAGGATAAAGGTATTGATGCAACTATAAAACTTTCTGAATCTCAAAACACTAAAGTTGTTGTTATTGGTGGCGGAAAAGATGGATTGCCTTTAATTTTAGGAAATAATTAAAAAGCAAACTATTATAAAAACAAAAAACTCCGCAAATGCGGAGTTTTTTTATTTTTTTCTTTCAGTGCTCCCTTTTTTAAGAGCCTTGTGATTTTCATAACATTCAAGTACGGCTTCAATTACTTGTATATCACTTGCTTTTTTTATGAAATATTCAGAATAATTACACTCATCTAGAAGTTCATTCAGTTCTTGTTTGCTCAATTCAAGATATTCTAGCATGAATTCACGATTTACTTTTGAATCGAGAATATCTCTGATTTCACTTTCTTCACGCATTTTTTTTAGTCTACGTAATTGTTTTGGTTTTTTACCAAAAAGATTATATACAAAATCCATTGGATGAAAAATTGCATCTAAAGGAGAACTATACGTCTTTTTATTTGGTCTACCTACTTCATAAGTCTGTGGAAGACCATTAATATGAATTCTGGTAAACTTATCTTGAGGAATATTTCGAGCATCTATTTCTAATACACCAATCAATTTTGTTGATTTTACAGTTACTTCAGCAATATTTTCAGCCTTTTGGAACAATGCTATTTCCAATTCATTCCCTTTCAAGAGGTCATTAGTTATCTTTATTTTGATGGATTGAAAACCAACGTGAGATAAGAAAATAGTATCATTTAATTGTGTAGGAATTGTAAATGAACCGTCATCAACAGTTACTGTACCTCTTACAGTATTTAAATTAAATACGTGAGCGTCTTGAAGTGGTTTTTTATCAAATCCATTTACAATCTGTCCTTTTAAATTGGTGATTTCAGTTGACTCATTTGTTGAAATTGAACTATTAGTCTTTTCTTGAGAAAATCCAATTGAAGTGACTAGTACTAATAATATAATAAGGTTTTTTTTAAGCATCTACAATAATACTAATAATTAGAATATTAAAAGTTAAAGAATTGTGAAAGCTGCTGAATTTATTTATAAATAAAAAAACCTATCAAATTACTTAACAGGTTTTTTGTGCGCGTAACTGGACTCGAACCAGCACATCCTTTCGAACACAAACCCCTCAAGCTTGCGCGTCTACCAATTCCGCCATACGCGCGCTTAGTAGTTCTATAAAACTAAAAAAGTTAAGTGTAAACTTAACTTTTTTGTGACTTGGCTGGGGCTCGAACCCAGGACCACCTCCTTAAAAGGGAGGTGCTCTACCAACTGAGCTACCAAGTCTTCTTTCATTAGCGAGTGCAAATATAATATCAAAAATTTACTTCACAAACCATTTTTAGAATTTTTTATTGGATATTTGTCTTTTATTTGAATATTAGAAGATTAGTATATGAAGATTGTTTTATTGGGTTATATGGCAAGTGGTAAATCGGTAGTAGGAAAAGTGCTCGCTAAGCAATTGAACTGTGAATTTATTGATCTTGATGCATATATTGAATTAGAGGAAGAAAAGTCGATATCAATAATTTTCTCTCAAAAGGGTGAGATTTATTTTAGAAGGAAAGAAACTGAATATTTAAAAGAAATTTTTTCCGAAAAGGAAAATTTCATTCTTTCATTAGGTGGTGGAACTCCATGTTATGGGTTAAATATGGAAATAGTACTAAAGAATTCTCAGTCCTTTTATTTGCAAACTTCATTAAACACCTTACATTCAAGGTTGTTAAAAGAGAAACTGAATAGACCATTGGTGGCATCTATTGAGCCATTAAAACTGAAGGAATTTATAGCAAAACATATATTTGAACGTACTGCCTTTTATGATAAAGCAAATCATATTGTTTCAACTGATGAACAAACTATTCAACAAGTTGTAGATTCTATAAATATTTACTTAATCTAAATATGCGATTGCTGTCTTTTCAGTAAATTTAACTGTAATATTATCTTGTAAAGTTGTTGATAATGAGACTCCTTTAAAATCCGCTTTAATAGGATATTTTTTATGATTTCTATTGACTAAAACGGCTGTTTTAAAACGCTTCAATGGTACTTCTAAAAAGTGCTTTACACCATACATTAAGGTTGTTCCTGAATTTAATACATCATCAACAAGGACTAAGGATTTGTTTTTGTAGTCAATTGAATTTAAAGATGTTACTATTTTATTTCTTGGTTTTTTCTTATCTATTTTTACTTCGCATAATTGGATATTAACATCTGATATTTGAGAAAGAACTCCTTTTATTTTTTTTGAAAGTATGTATCCATTACCTGTAATACCAGCCAAAACAATTTCTTTTTCTGTTGAATTACTTTCAAGTATTTGATAGGCAATTCTTTTTATTTTATGATTGATTTGCTCGTTTGTTAGAATTATAGAATCCTTCATAATTTATTCTTCAGTATTAAAATTATCAATATCTCTTCTGTCTTTTTTAGTAGGTCTTCCTATTCCACTCTTTCTATAATAATCCTTAGAATATTTAAGTAGTTCTTGTCTTTCAAATTCTTCTTTTGGTGTTATATCTTTCCTATAAAGATCAACCAACTTCGCTCCAATACGATTTTTTGGAATGTCTAAAATGATTATTTGATAGTTAATCTGATTCTTTCTAATTAAAATTTCTTCACCGTTGAAGACCACCTTAGAAGGTTTTACTGAAACTTGATTGATCTTTATATGACCTTTCTTACATGCTTCTGTGGCAATACTTCTTGTTTTAAAATAGCGTATAGACCACAAATATTTATCTATCCTCATATAAAAAGTTAAAATTTCTAAATAGGCTTTTAACAAAGGTATGAAAATTGTATCTTGCGCACTTAAATATTTCAAAAAATGAGAATAAAAAGTATTGGATTGATTTTAGTTTTATTAATGACAGTTTTT
The DNA here is from genome assembly GCA_034111625.1 of Flavobacteriaceae bacterium. Lineage (GTDB taxonomy): Bacteria > Bacteroidota > Bacteroidia > Flavobacteriales > Flavobacteriaceae > Urechidicola. The sequence continues at coordinate 108,876 of JAWUWX010000008.1, forward strand.
GCTTGTGATGATGATACTGCAGGAGTAATATTTGACCATGTTGAACAAGCAAACATTGATGACAAACTATTAATAGATTATTTGGAGACTCACTATTATGATGCAGGACTAGACTCTATTAAAGTCATTTCTAGTAGTCAGCCGACACTTATGAGTCAGGTTACTACTCAGGATGTTGTTGAAAACACAATCAGTTATAAATTATATTATATGGTTTTAGAAGAGGGTACAGGGTATACACCTTCTAAGTTCGATGATATATTAACAACCTATCGTGGTGAATTATTAGATGGTACAGTATTCGAAGATCGACCAAGTATTTCAGTTGGTAATCCATGGATTAATTTATTGCAAGTTGTCGCTGGATGGTCACATGGCTTTACCAAATTTAGAGGCGGAATAAACACTTCACAACAAAATGAACCGCTTTCTTTTAGTGGTACGGGTAAAGGTTTTTTGTTTTTCCCTTCAGGACTAGGATATAGAAATTCTCCTCAATTATTGATTCCAGCAAACTCTCCTTTAGTATTTAAAATAGATTTGCAATTTTCTAAAGAGGCAGATCATGATAATGATGGTGTATCATCAAATGATGAAGATATTGATGATGATGGTGAAGTTATCAATGATGATACTGATGGTGATACTCTTTCAAACTTTGTTGATCCTGATGATGATAATGATGGAATATTAACAAAAAATGAAGATCCTAATGATGATGGTGACCCAACCAATGATGATACTGATGGAGATGGAATTCCAGATTACTTAGATTCAGATAGTTAAAATAATATAAGTTTAAACAAAAAATACTGTAAGAAATTACAGGATTTTTTGTTTAAATAGATAATTTTTTATTTAAAGTTTCAGTGCCAGACCTATTATTAATTGTGTAGGTCTTGTATCAACTCTATCTCCAGGAATATCTGCAGAATTCGCTAAATTTTTAGACAATCCTTTTTCATATCTTAAATCAACAGAAAGTTTTTCTCCAAGCTGAACTGCCGCACCAAATTGAACTCCAACAGTGAAATCATTTTCGACATCATTTAAATTAAACCCTTTTAAATCAAAATCAGTATCTAAAATATATTGAAGTGAAGGGCCTGCAAAAATACTTATAGGTTTAAATATGTGATA
>JAWUWX010000009.1:0-29165 GCA_034111625.1 Flavobacteriaceae bacterium
GGTGTTTTACACTTCGTATCTTAGATGCGAATCGGTAGCTCCGTTAAAAATCAAATTTCCAGTCAAACAAATCTGTTCTCAACCCTATATTAAACCAAGTAGTATCTGTAGAATCAAAAATCGTAGGGCTTTCAGAATTAAAACTTCTATAGGTAAATCCTCCATAGAATTTTAAGTTAGTCGCAGGATTTACAAGATATCCTACTTGCAAATCTCCAATAAAGATATCTGCCGTATTTCCTTGTCCTACATCTATCCCAAAATCTCCATTTCTATCTGAATAATCTCTATAGATATCTCCTCCATAACTTAATGGATCTCCTTCTATATCAAATCCCTTTTTACCTACAATCAACTTTGCATTTCCATACCATCTTCCTTTAGTATAATTGGCAATTCCTATAAATTCGTTAAAATTAGATCCCCATGGATGCGCCATAGATTGATTACTATTTCCGTAATTCAACACTGGAAAATTGTGTGAATACGTAAATGGTCTTACCTCATTATATTCTGCTTGTAAGTATAAATTTTCAACTTTAAAAGCATCAAAGTATTTTATACCTAGCTGAAATCCGTTTTTGTTTTTCCAAGAGCCAGTTCCCTTCGCAATATGGCTTGTGCTGAATTCGTCAATTAATAATTGTGTGTATAATGAAATCTTATCATTCCACTTGTATTTTGCACTTACACCCATAAGTGCATTTCCACTTCTAGAACCTGTCGAAAACTGAAGCGCTTGGTAAAAAATAATTGGATTTAGAAAATTTGCGTCAAACCCTCTTTCATTGGTATTATCCCAAACTACTGATTCAAACAAACCAATATTCAACTTCTTAGTCACATTCAAACTCAAATAATGCGTTGCCATATATTTTTTTCTGTACACACCTTCTACAGTAGCTACATCTCTTACATCATTCAATAACATCCAGATATTGGTATATTTTATTTTCCAAAAATTGGTGCTTATCTTAAAATACGGAACAAGAACTGAATTATCCGACAAGAATAAAGAGCGATACCCATCACCGATAAAATTCTTCCCATGACCTAATTGCAGATTGAAAAATTTACTTGCTCTATAAGATAAATACGCCTCTGCAACAGGATAATCATAGGCATCTGTTTTAAAGTCTTTGGCAATTCCACGTCCTGGAATTATTGCAGGATTTCCTCCTGCATCATTATTGGCTGCTAAAGATTCTGCATATTGATTCACGTAATTGGCAAACCTTCCTTGACTTTCATAAAATGATGTTGAGAAACTTAATTTCTTCCCTAGTCCTCCTTGAAATTGAATTCCACGTGTATTATTATACGTGTAATCTATATCTGAATTGTCTTTTCCTACTTGTAAATCAACTATCGGATCCAATGTGAACCAATAATCTTCTCCTTGAACTTGCACCATGTGTTCGTTCAATAATTTTTTTCCAAACCAAGTAGATTTTGATTTCATCAATGCGTTTTTCTGAGCATCGAGATCTACATATTTCTCAATATCGGTATATGTGTATGGCTTGACTGCTGTATGAGAGTTGGACCCTCTGTTAAAATAACGCTCTATATTGCTATAGGCTTGATGTGTATAGGGAAGGTTTAATTCACTATGATGTTCCAATAATTGTAAAGAATCTGATTTAATCAATCCCAGATTTTCTTCTTTTACAGATTCGTCAACAATCAATTCTTCAATTTTAGGTTCGCTCTCTAGAGACGAATTTAATGGAATTGTAATTGGTAATACGAATTGCATTTCAATATCATGATTATTATATTTGGCAGGAATAACTTTAGGCAATTCATTAAATACACGAATCACTTCAGTTTTCATTTCTTTATATGGAGAATTAACTTGTAGCACATTGAATTTTCCTTCTCTATCAATATAAAAAACAACGTTTACATTTCCTTTAAAATCATCTTTTATAAGTTCGTCAGGAAGATTGATTGCTGAAATTACAGCATCTGTAACTTTGGTTTTAAAACAATTTTTTAAATACTCATTATCTACGGATTCGCATCCTTCAAAAACTGGATATTTTTCTAATTGCGCAACGGTATTCACCGATACTAAAATAAATAATGCAGTAAAAAACAGGTTCTTCATAAATATTCTAATCTTTATTGTAACTAAATTTTTGACACTTTGTTATCTGACAGTTGATATTTTTCTAAACTCTCTTTACAGATTGCCTGTCCTTTATCATCAAATTCTAATCGATGTCCATACTCACTCACCCAACCTATTTGTTGAGAAGGGTTTCCTACAACCAATGCATACGATAAAACTGTTTTTGTGACTACTGCTCCTGCTCCAATAAACGAATATTCGCCAATATCATTTCCACATATAATAGTTGCATTGGCTCCAATACTTGCTCCTTTCTTTACTCTTGTAGTCTGATATTCCTCACGTCTTTTAATTGCACTTCTAGGATTGATCACATTGGTAAAAACCATTGATGGCCCTAAAAAAACATCATCCTCACATACAACTCCTGTATATATAGAAACATTGTTCTGTACTTTTACATTTTCTCCCAATACTACTTGAGGAGATACCACAACATTCTGACCTATATTACAGTTTTTACCGATTTGGCAATTTGGCATGATGTGACTGAAATGCCAAATTTTAGTTCCATTTCCTATTGAGGATCCCTCATCAATAACGGCTGTTTCATGTGCGAAAAATTCATTCATGCTAGTATCCTTTTATATTTTCACCATCTACAATCGATTTTGCCGATGATGTCCCTATTCTCGTTACTCCTAGTTCTATCATTTCAATAGCGTCTTGATGATTTTTAACCCCTCCAGCGGCTTTGGACTGCAATGGTTTAGCATTTTCAACAATTAATCTCATCGCCTCAACAGTCGCGCCATTTGGCTTTCTGCCTTCGGTTTTATAAAACCCTGTAGATGATTTAACAAATACATACTTCGCCTTTTCTTCTCCAAAACTTTCCAAAACAACATCTCTAATAATTTTAGTCAGTCCAATGATTTCTTCATCGTTCAGAGCGGCAATTTCAATAATCCACTTAATAGTTTTATTATTTTCTAATGCTAATTTCGTCCCTTTATAAATTTCTGATTTTACAAGATTGATCTGACCATTTAAAAACGCATTGTAATTCAGAACAAAATCTAGTTCGTCAACATTTTTATTAATTGCTTGAGAAGCCTCATTGAGTTTATCTTCAATTGAATTCGTTCCTTCATAAAAACCTATCACTGTTCCGACTAGGACTTGAGAATTGGCATCTTGAATCAATTTATAAGCAAGAGAAACAAATTCTGGACGTATCATGACCAACTTAAAATTATTCTCAATTCCTTCTTCAATTAAGGAGATCACATTTTGTTTGGTTTGGTCAAAAGAAATTGATGCTTGTTCAGCAGTTTTAAGGTAAGTAGAATCTAAATATTGTGCAAGGTTCATAAATGTATTCTATACCACGAAAATACAAATTAAAAATAAAAAATCCCGCTTAAAGCGGGATTTTGATATTTCTAGTTTTAACTAATTCCCTTCTATTGTACGTCGAAAGTAATTGGCAACATATATGTTACGTTTACAGCACGACCTCTTTGTTTTCCTGGTTCCATTTTTGGTAGTAAGTTTACAACTCTTCTTGCTTCTTTTTCAAGTTTCTTATGAGGTGCCCTTGCTCCAATGATTTCAATCCCACCAGTTTTAGTGATTTTAAATTGAATATAAATTTTTTGTTTACCAGACAATCCTAAATCACCTGCTAAATCACCATTAAATTTACGCTGCACATGTTTCTGCATAGACTTATTTAAACATGCTTTTTTCTGAGCTTTAGTCCCTTTACATCCTGGATAAACTGGCACATCTTCAATAATTGCAAATGGTACATCTTCATTAAAATCTTCCTCTTCTTCAACCTCAACAATCTCTTCAACTTCTATTTTCTCATTCTCATCTGTTTCAGTAGACTCAATTATAGTCTCCTCTACTTCTTTTTCATCTTCAACTATTTCAATTTTTTCTGGTGTTGGAGGTGGTGGAGCAGGAGGAGTAATTATTTGCTCAATTACTACTTCAGGAATTTCATCTTCATCATCATGATCAGATGTAACTAACGCAAGTCCATCAACACTTTTATCATACGTCTTATGTTCAATACCTAAATACACAGTTAATAAGGTTAATACTAAACCTAATAACAGGAACATTCTAGTATAACTTTCTAAATTTGCTTTTGCACTTTTTTTTACTTCCATATTTAAAAAAAATTTTTAATAGATTGCTAATTTAATAATTTTAACACAACTCTTGCAAGATAAGTTTGTTAAATTGTATTGTATAATCGTAATAATCTGTTAAATAAAACCATTGCGATGAGAATTCCAAAACTATTTGCCATAATATCGTAATAGTCAGCAGTTCTATATGTTGTTAAACTTGATTGTAATACTTCAATAATTATACCAAAAATTATTACCAAAAAAGCAACTACAATTCTATATTTAAAAATTGAATGTGATTTTTCAACTGCAAAAAACCAACTTAATGCTAAAAAAAAGTAAGCAAGACTGTGAAAAACTTTATCAAAATTATCAATTGGCATATTAATTTCAGAAAACGAATCCAAACTTAAATAAGCAATAAATGCCGTCAAGCCTGTAGCTATTAAATAAGCGTTAGCCTGTAATAAGTTTTTTATACGCATCTGCATCCATCAAATTATCTAATTCTGCTCCATCTGAAACGGCTACCTTAATCATCCACCCTTTTCCATAAGGGTCTGAATTCACTAGTTCTGGCTCATCTTCCAACACTTCATTAAATTCAACAACTTCTCCTGCCATTGGCATAAATAAGTCTGATACCGTCTTAACAGCTTCAACTGTTCCAAAAACGGCATCCTTATCTACTGTTTCATCTATTGTGTCTACATCAACGTAAACTATATCTCCAAGTTCTCCTTGAGCAAAATCTGTAATTCCTATAGTTGCAATTTTTCCTTCTATACGAATCCATTCATGATCTTTCGTATATTTCAATTCCGATGGTAAATCCATATTAGTTAATTTTATCTGGTTATTAATTTCCTAAATTATAAATAATCATCAAGCCTGTACTGAAAGAACTTCTAGGGAATGAAGTCGACACAGCATATCTTGAAGAATTCTGATCGTAATAAAACGAGGCTGTTAGATTACGACTTAATGTGTAATCTGCCTTGAACGTTAAAGAAAATAATCGCTGTCCTCCTGTCACTTGATCATTATCCTCATCTACATCACGAATGATAGTTTTATCATCTCTTAACTTCACATCTGCTCGTAAATTTAAATCCCCTTTAATTGTTTGGTTTTTCCCATCAAATTTATAGCGTACTTTTAAATCTTTAATTCGATATCCTACTCCTACAATATATTCTTTTCCTCTTATTTCCGTTAAAGTATTGTTATTGAAGTTTAAATTTAGGGCTCTATCTTTTCTGAGTTCTGCTTTTAAAGAAAGGGAATTTTTCATCTTCAAATCTATTTTCATTAATGGAGAAAATTCTTCAATCACATTGACATTAGACAATAATTTTTCATTATAAAAATTTCCAGATAAGTCGGTATCAATAAATTTGGTTGATTCACTGAACAACAAGTTATTGCTAAAATTATTGATAGAATATGAAGAACGATACCCATGAGAAAGGGTGAAACTTTGAAATGTTTTCTTAAACCATTTATTATTCATCAACCCTTTATATGTCATTGACCAGTTAGGAAATGGGATGTCTCTAAATGCATTGGTGTTTACAGATGAGGCACTGTTTCCTGAGTAAGCAGCGACAAAAGCTGGCAGCATTACTTGTTGGCTATTTGGTCCAAAACCGACTACAGTTCCGTCAGGATTGGTATTGGTTATATCGACTCCATTTTGCGCTGCTATTCTTTTAGAAACCTCTACACGATTGGCTTTAAACTCTTGGAATGTAGCATCTGCATCACTTCCAAACGCTGTTTTAATCATATTGAAACTCATGCTGAAATTTCCATATTCAGAAGTTAGATTGTCTTGAAATCTCGTTTCATTCAAGGTTAAATCATTCACAACATCCAATTGTTGTGAAATACTCTTAGTATATATTTTATTGGCACTTACTTCAATGTCCAATCCTTTTATTGGTCTTAAATCTATAGCTGCATTGAATTTGTCAAAATGAGTTTTAGCATACGTTCTATTATAATACGCCTCGTCATCTGCTCCTCCTGGATCATTGATATTTCTAGATATTAGCCATCCATTTTCTAAGGCTGTTTGTTGTATATCTATTTGACTTCCAAACACAAACCCTAAAGATGGTGCTAATCCTCCTGAATAATTATCTCTTCCCAGAAATCCAACTTTTGGCACATATCCAGGTAAAAATATTCCATTATTATCTTGATAAGATATTCTCGCTTTTTTAATTGACATTAATATTCCTAATGCAGTCTTAGCAAAGGAATTTTTTTCTTTCTTATTTTTAGCCTTAGGAGCATTTGTAGTAGGTTGATTTTTGTTTGAAGTAGATTTTTTCTTTTTGCTGAGTAACTTAGTCAACCCAATATTTTTATAAAATCTATTAAAGTCTAGATCTACTGAAACATTGTGTGTATTGGAATTTTGAATCGAATTTCCTACTTGTTCAATATATGATTGCGAAGAGGCTTGCCAGTCAAAATCTGCTGTATAAGCATAATCCGCTCTTATAAAATTCAAAAACGGCAACTTATCAATTGGTATTTTATACGTTCCATTAAGTGTCTGATGATAATGTTGAGGCCTTCCTAATGTAAAGAAATTGTCGAATAATGCGATATCTTCACTTCTATCAAAATCATCATATACATAAGAGTTCAATGCTCTAAAATTAAATTGAAGTGATTTTGTCAAATTATAACCAATATTGTAATCCCAATCAAACATGAAGTTACGCTGCTTTAAGGTAGGTAATTCAGGTAAAGATTCTACAAGACTTCTAGCATTTTGCTCATTATAACTTCTGATAATATTAGAATTTACAGAAATAGTTGATGGTAATAAATTGAAATTGAAGTCTTTAATGAATTTTAAGTATTTATTCTTCGTTAAAAAACCCCAATTCTTAAACGGCTCAATACTTAATGGCTTAAAACTGTGATTATAATTGGCAGATGCTCGCACATTTTGATCTAAATATTTTTTAATATTATAATTTTTATGCTGCGTTTCATTATAAGCATAGGACACTGAAAAATTCTCTACATCGTAGAAGCGTTGTTTCTTGTCTGGATTGGTATTAGACCTTTCTTTTCTCACGTTGATCAGACTGATACTTTTTCGCTTGGTATAATCACGAGATTTATCACTATTTGGATTGATATCTTTTGCCTCATCAAATAATACATCTTGAAACTGTGGATCATATTTTGGATCACGGACTTCCTCAGAAATACTATAATTTAATGGCAACTGAATTCCCCAAGTCTTAGGTAAAACTTTTCCCAAATTGATATTGGTAACAACATCATATAGTTTTGTTTCGTCTTGACTTCGTTCATTTACACGTTGTTCTATTCCTCCAAAACCTATTGTTTCAACTCTTCCGGTGACTGAAACATCCGCAAAGTCAGCAAAATTAGCGTCTGCACTTACAACTGCAGCCCATCCTCCATCATTATCAAATTCTGACACTCTCAGCTCATTGAACCATATTTCACCACTAGATCTATGGTCTGAATTATTTTTTACTCCAAGCATAATCACCCTGACATTGGATAAACTCGGATTTCCTTTTACTCTTATTTGATATCCTTCCAGCCCTTCAATAGGAGAAACAGCACCGAATGCAGGATAAATAATATTTGGAGCAATTCCCTCTTCGAATCGCAACAATTTAAGTTTCCCTAAATGTTTTAAGACAACATCCATATTATTCTTCCATATATCTTCTGGAGAAGTGGAACTAAAATCTGTTACTTTTAATGGATATTCTAATTGATAGTAATTGTCGTTTAAATCACTCCCTAATTTTATGATTCCTTGAAATTCATCATCAATCAACGGAACATTAGAAACCAACCCTTCAGCATGTATAAACATTTTTAAATGCTTGTACATTCTTAAATCTATACTTACATTTTTATAAACCGCTCTAGTTTCACCTGCAGGAATACTTTTTACCTTCATTGACAACGACTGCTCATTCTGAAACTGAATTCTTGTGCTTCCTTGTAATTGTTCTCTATCTATTCCTGGAGGAATAACATATGGTATTGGTGAACGAGATTCATTTTCTTCAATATTTACAACTCCTACTTGAAAGTCTTGTAATTGACTAGGAGTTAAGTCTGGTGGATTTGGATTATTAGTTTCATCAATTACCTTGACATATCGCCTCCAATCTCCTCTTACCAAATCTAATTCTCCAAATCGTAAAACGACTGGCATTTTAAATTTGGTCAGGAACATTCTCATAAAACGAATAGAGTTAAATCCACTCATATCGTTTATCACTTCGTCAGGTGTATTAATAGGAATCCTAAACTGCAACCATCTAGAGGTTTGTTGACTCCCATCATTTAAAGTGACTGTTGATATTTTTTGATCAACAATATTATTTTGACCTACGACTAAATCTGATGCATTTAAAGAAACTTTATATTGATAATAACTTTCAACACTGTTCATCGTTTGATCCTTATTAATATCTTCCACATCAGGATAGGTCGTTGAAGAAGTAGGATATGATTCTGGAGACAAAGATGCGGTTGGTGAATTTCCTTGTGTGTTATTATAATTTTTATATCGATTTAAAATGGAAGCATTAGCAGCATCCAACTCACCTCCTCTAAAATAACTATAATTATCTGAAGAAGGGTCAGTCCCAAACGTCCCGCCAAAAAATGTAGTTTCTTCAACATCGTTCAACCCATCCAATCCTATATCTTGATTTATACGTGAATTGTCATTAATGTCAAATGTATATAACAAGGATTGTCCTTTAGGTATTTTTCCCCATATAGTTGTGTCAGTATTCGTATCAGAGCCATCATCTGGCATCCCATTTTCATACATTTTCCGTCCGTCTTTCAATACGTCTTCAGAAATATTTCCTAAATTAAAGTATAAATCTCCAACTTGGTTTGAAGGGTCTTGTGGATTAGTTCCTACAGGTAATCCTTCTTCTTCGGTTATTGAATAATGTTCATATGGGTCCAACATCCAAAACTGGATGTACTCAATATTTGCTTGTTCAAAATTAGTTACTGTCAACGGCCTTGTAATTCCTGCCCATCTATCTTCAGGATCCGTGAATTTTCCATCAGCACCTACATTATTGATGTCATAATTAAAACTTCCTCTTTCTGAAGGGTAATATGCAAGGTCTAAAGAGCGGATAACAGATGATTGTGTAATATCTAAATCTTGTTCTGGAAATAATTCATCAAATTGAATTCTACGAACTTCTGACCTTGATAACTCTACATCATTAATATTACTAGGCTGTAATGAAGAACCTCCATAAAATAATTGGTCAACATTATACCATGCTATCTTTCCTCTTTTATATCCATAATCTAACGTCAATAAATCACCATTAGTAGAAATCGTTGTCTGCCCTTGAGGCACACTAGATAAATACCATTGTGTTGGTCTTTTTAATTCTAATGGAATCTGTGCTCCTTCAAAATCGTCAAGATATGAAGTTGCTTGACCTTCCAATTCTACACGCTTAGGTGATCCAGGAAGTAAGTATGCAAAATCTCCTCTTACAGAAAAATTAGACTCAACATCTGTGTCCATATTGGGTAATTTATTTACCCATCGAGTGAATTTAGGAACTTCAGTTCCGTAGTCTGCTCGTAACCCAAAAATTGTATTGTTGATAGGTTCAGAATTAAATAGTGTTTTCTGAGTCAATGGTCTTTCTCTTAAGTTCAAGATCGTTGCTCCAGCATTAAATTTATCTGAAAATTTATGCTCTAGATCAACTCCGACAAAACGTTTAGACTGTAAATTAAACACAGAATTATTTTCAACAGAAACTTCGATAGGAGCATTAGATGCTTGCAATGAAGGATTGATAATCTGTACTCTACCTATTTGATAATCTACTACAAAATCAACTCCTTCAATTAATTCTCTTCCGCCAGTAGTTACTTTTACAGATCCTTGAGGAACGTTAAATGCTCCTAATGGAATTCCTCCTGCTTGTTCAGATTTGTAATATCCTTTGATAAAATATTTATCTTTGTTTTGAAAATTATTTCGTGCTTCAGATTGCGTGTTATCATATAATTCGTCGAAAATATAAATAGCATCATCTATATCTGTAAAAACAGATTGTAAACTTTCTCCAAATGGTTCTACTGAAGGAAATATTATATAACCTTGACTAGAATTCACAGTAAGACTTTCAATATAATCAAAATATCCATCACCTTCCGGAACAGAAAATTCGTTTTGATCTAGTTTATCAATATTAAACACATTCAACAGTGTTCTATCAGAAATTCCTGCTGTTTTAGCATTTTGAATAACGTTCGTTGGTACTCCTGTAGCATCATCACGGTATAAAAGTTCAAGTCGAAATCCTTCTTTAGACATTTGATATGCACCTAAAGAATAAATATTTTTCATCATCAAGTCCCATAAAGGAATTGTAGTATTGATGATTTCACTTCTCAATAATTTAACCACAAGATTATCTGGAGCGACAACTCCATCACTCGTTAATTCTCCAACTTTAAATACTTCAGGGCTCCCACTAATTGTATACTCATACGAAACTGCCAAAACATCTGAATCTGCAAGTCTACGGTTCAAAGAAATATATCCCAATTGAGGTTGAATGCTAAATTCTTCAGGTCGTAATTTCCGTGCATTTTCCAAAATTGAATAATCCCTTCCTTGGGTAATCCCATAAGACATCAGTCTTGTACTTACTGTCGAAATTTCTCTTACTGGATCTCCCAACACTAAAAGATTGGCTAAATCATTAGACCCGTTTGATGGGTCTTGGTTCACTCCAGGTGAAAGGATTACATTGGTTCCAGCAATATTCGTTGGGTCGTTTTCTGCAAGATCAGCAATGGCAACTATATTTCTAAAATCTTCAGTCGAAGATTGTCTATTGGTCATCCAAACCTCAACCTTCACAATATTTATCTGACTATTGATAAGAGGATAATTCACAAGAGCATTGTCATAATTATTTCTAAACGCTTGAGATAAAAAGAAATGACGATCCATATCATAATCTGTCGCTCTTAATTCAAATTCATTAATCGTTGCTCCTCCTTCAGCAGCAACTGTTCTAGTTTGTGATTTTTGCTCTGCAAATACTGTTGTAACACTTGTTTTCCCAAACTGTAATTCTGTTTTCAAACCAAAAAGACTTTGAGCGCCCGTCACTAAAGAATTTTTAATAGGCATACTTACATTTCCAACTTCAATTTTTTGCAAAATATCATCTTCACTAAAGGCAAGATCTGGATTGAATTCTAATTTTATTAAATTTTGAAAATCAAAGGTTGATTGTGTATCATAATTGGCAGTAACAGCAAGTCTTTTTCCTACTTTAGCATTGATACTAGCAGAAATTTGTTGGTCAAAATCAAAGGTTATACTTTTTCTGTTTCTCTCAGAAATTTGAGGGTTTTCAATTGTTTGAGATAGTACTCCAAGTTGTATTTGAACATCTCCTTGAACATTTACTTCAATTTCATTACCTCCAAATATCGTTTCAAATAGTTTAGACTTTACATAATATTTTGGCAATAAATCTTTTTGAGCAGCTTCACTTCCTGCTGCTCTACCTCCTACTGCTTTTAATTTTTCCTTATAATGAGCAAGTATATCCTTTTTCAATCGATATTCTTGGTACTCTTTATAAGACATATAAATAGGTTCACCTACATAATAATTTCCAATTTTTTCTCTTACAATATATTGTTGAGTCTCAGGATCAAAAGTCACTTCTTCCTCCTTAGGAGGGTTCAATGATAAATTTCCAGTTTGCGAATTGTTAAAATTATAAGGTAATAATACATCTGGAATTGAATCCGAAACTACCGCAATAGGATTGGTAGTAACCGATGTAGAATCTATTGATGGAGGTGAAACTTGTGAATAAACAAATTCTTGAGCAGAGATACTCAACACTAAAAAAACAACTATTCTATATACTAAAGAATTAATTTTCAATATCTATAAATTTTTTAATGATTGCTTTATTAGACCCTCAACATTTACAGAACTATCTTCTTTCAGAATCCTATCTACAACTTTCTCTGATTGTTTTCGAGTAAACCCTAAAACCTCTAATGCTGATAACGCTTCATCCTTAATTGTATTGTTTTGAAGAATTGAAACTTCGTCAATACCATATGTTTTAATAATCTTATCTTTCAAATCAATAATAACTCGCTGTGCAGTTTTCGCCCCAATTCCTTTAACAGATTGAATTACAGGCACATCTCCTGACGCAATTGCATTTTGAATTTCTTGGGTTGACATTGAAGATAACATCGTCCTAGCAATACTTGGTCCAACACCAGAAACCGAAATCAATAATTTAAAGATTTCTCTTTCCAGTTTTTCTGCAAACCCATAAATAGTCTGTGAGTCTTCTTTAACCGAGAAGTAGGTATATAAAAATATCGCTTCTTGATCTGGGATATTAGAATATGTGTTTAATGAAATATGAGCAAGATAACCCACTCCACTACATTCAACAATTACATACGTTGGGTTTTTTTCTACTAATTTTCCTCGTAAATGAGTTATCATTCTGTAACGATTTAGGTCAAATTTAATAAATTTTATTTCTTTTTTGATTTATTCTGAGCATCAATTACTGCTACTGCTGCCATATTCACTATTTCATCAACACTAGAACCTAATTGCAATATATGCGCTGGTTTTTTCATCCCAAGCATTATAGGTCCTATTGATTCAGCTCCATTTAATTCTTTCATCATTTTATAACTGATATTTGCCGAATGTAAGTTAGGAAATATCAATACATTCACTTTTTTATCAACTAATTTTGAAAAAGGAAATTCTTTTTTCAACATTTCAGGATTCAAGGCAAAATCTGCTTGTATCTCACCATCAACAACAACATTCGGGTAATTTCTATGAATAATCTTGATCGCTTCTCTAATTTTTGTTGCGTCTTCTGAATTAGAGGAACCAAAATTAGAAAAGGAAAGCATCGCGATATTAGGTTTCATACCAAACATTTTTACCAAGTTTCCTGTCAATTGAGATATTTTGGCAAGATCCTTAGCCGTAGGATTGATGTTTATCGTTGTATCGGCAAGAAAGATTGGACCACGGTTAGTCAACATTAGATTGGTAGCCGCAATTCTTGTTACACCTCTATCCATTCCTATCAATTCAAGCATTGGCTTGACAACAGAAGCGTAATTCCTTGAATATCCAGTTATTAAAGCATCGGCATCACCTTCATTCACCATCATAGCAGCATAATAATTACGCTCTCTCATTAGTTTCTGAGCATCTAATAATTTTGTTCCTTTACGCTGTCTCACTTCCCAGAATTTCTGAGCATATTCATGTCTTTTCTTTTTTTGCTTTGGTAATTTTGGATCAATAATTGGCACTTCTGCAGTAAAATCTATTTCTTGTTTTAATTCAAGAATAATCTCTCTATTTCCTAATAAAATAGGAAACCCGATACCTTCGTCATGCACAATCTGAGCTGCTTTTAGAACATCCAAGTGATCTGCTTCTGCAAACACTACTCTCTTAGGGTCTGATTTTGCACGGTTATGTAATAATCTAATTATTTTATTTCCAGTTCCAAGACGCTCCATCAATTCATCTCTATAAGCATCCCAATCTGTAATTGGTTCCAATGCGACACCTGAATCCATTGCCGCTTTAGCAATTGCAGGTGGAATTTCATAAATCAACCTTGGATCAAATGGTTTTGGAATAATATATTCTTCTCCATATGAAAGGTTCACTTCATCATATACTATATTCACCTGTTCTGGAACAGGATGTTTAGCAAGATCAGCCAATGCATGTACAGCAGCCATTTTCATTTCTTCATTAATTTTTGTAGCGCGAACATCTAGCGCTCCTCTAAAAATGAAAGGAAAACCGAGCACATTATTCACTTGATTCGGATGGTCAGACCTTCCCGTTGCCATGATAATATCTTTTCTTGTTTTTATAGCAAGGTCATATTTTATTTCTGGATCAGGATTAGCCATTGCAAATACAATTGGCTTATTATTCATAGTCAATAGCATCTCAGGTGTAAACACATCTGCAATAGATAATCCAACAAATACATCGGTATTTTTCACAGCGTCTGCTAGTGTATGCAAATCTCTATCTGTAGCAAATTCTGTTTTTTCAGGTGTTAAACTATCTCTATCTTTTCTAATAACTCCTTTACTGTCACACATCACGACATTATCCCGCTTAACACCAAGTTTCAAGTATAACCTTGTACAAGAGATTGCGGCAGCACCAGCTCCATTAACAACAATTTTAATTTTTGTGATATCTTTTTCAGCAATTTCTACCGCATTTTTAAGTGCCGCTGCAGAAATAATTGCAGTTCCATGTTGATCATCATGCATCACTGGAATGTCCAATTCTTCCTTTAATCTACGCTCTATTTCAAAAGCCTCTGGCGCTTTAATATCTTCTAAATTGATCCCTCCAAATGTCGGTGCTATTGCTTTTACGGTTTCAACAAATTTATCTACATCTGTTGCGTCAACTTCAATGTCAAACACGTCAATTCCTGCAAAAATCTTAAACAATAATCCTTTACCTTCCATTACGGGTTTTGAAGCTTCAGGACCTATATTTCCTAACCCTAAAACAGCGGTACCATTCGATATAACAGCAACTAAATTTCCTTTGGAAGTATATTTATAAACATTGTTTATATCCTTTGCAATTTCCAAGCATGGTTCAGCAACTCCTGGAGAATAAGCCAATGCTAGATCTCGTTGGGTTGCGTATTTTTTAGTTGGGACAACTTCTATTTTTCCAGGCCTTGGTTTAGCATGATATAAAAGGGCTTCACGTCTTAGTTTAGAATCGCTCATGTTTGGTGCTTTATTTAACGAACAAATATAGTCTTTTAGGGCAAATGGCCGTAAAAATAAATGAATATTTACTTCTTTAAAAATTGAATATTTCTCTCTAATCCAGAAAATTTTGTTCTTTTTACGGCTGATTTCTTGAACACTTTTTTAAATACATCTTCAGTGATTTCTTCCCAATCTCTTTTGGTCATTTGAATGAGTTCTGGATGTGGAGAAAATAAAGGTTCTTGATGTGGTGTTGAAAAACGATTCCAAGGACATACATCTTGGCAGATATCACAGCCAAACATCCAATCTTCCATTTTCTCTTTTACATCATTTGGAATTTCGTTTTTCAGTTCAATTGTAAAATAGGAAATACATTTACTTCCATCAACGGTATTATTTGGCAGAATTGCTTCCGTAGGACATGCGTCAATACATTTAGTACAAGTTCCACAATGATCTGTTGTGAAAGGAATATCATATTCTAGTTCTAACTCCAAAATCAGTTCTGATAAAAAGAAATACGAACCCAATTCTTTCTGAATCAATAAGGAATGTTTTCCATTCCACCCCAATCCTGATTTTTCTGCCCAAGCGCGCTCCATAATAGGTGCCGAATCTACAAATGCTCTTCCATCTATTTCTCCGATTTCTTCTTGAATAAAATTGTGTAACTCTTTCAATTTAGACTTCACAACATGATGGTAATCCTCACCATATGCGTATTTGGAAAGTTTATAAGAATCAGAATTTTGTTGTTGTTCTGGAAAGTAATTATAGGAAAGTGAAATGACAGATTTCGCTCCATCAACCAATAATCGAGGGTCCAATCGCATATCGAAATGATTTTCCATATACTGCATTTCGCCATGATAACCATCTTTAAGCCATTGCTCTAATCTTGGCGCTTCATCTTCTAGAAAATCGGCTTTGGCAATCCCACAAGTTGAAAAACCAAGACGTAGTGCCTCGGCTTTTATGAGTTGGGAATATTTTTGTTTCAAATCCATAATTAAAGTTCAAATATAAACAGTTATTTTTACTGAAAATATTCTATATGCAATTAGAAATCTTATTTTTTGGAATTACAAGTGATCTAATTGGGAAGCGGAGCGTAAAAATGGAATTTGAAGAAGGAATACATCTTGAAGAATTAAAGAAATCTCTTCTTAAAAAATTCTCTAAACTAAAGCATCATTCTAATTTTTCTATGGCAGTAAACATGGAATATGCCCAAGAAGTAGTAGTCTTGAAAAATAATGACATTGTAGCATTGATTCCTCCAGTAAGTGGTGGATAAGAGAACAATTACAACTTGACTTTATAAATTATTTTCGCTAACTTCGCTTCTCATCCGATATAATTCATTAAAACAAACGATATCTTAACGTTTGGCAAAATAAGTTGATATGACCAAGAAAAATAAAATAGTGACATTTCTTTTCGATAGATTTCTTTCGCAGAATACTCGCGGGAAAACTGAAAAAATCATTCTCAAAGTGGCAATGTTTAGTTTTTTTATCCATTTGGCGATAATCTATTTTATGAAGTTCGATTTTATAGATTTTACATCAGACTCAGAATTACTAAAAGATCCTATATCAGCTGCTTACACCCCATTTTCTTTTATTCTTATTTATGAGGTTTATCTCTTGATTTACTATTTACCAAAGTCATTTACGACCTATATAACCAAACAGTACGAAATTATAACACTAATTATTATACGTAAATTGTTTCAAGATTTATCAGCTTTAGAACTTTCTGCAAATTGGTTTGAAATTAAAGGAGATTTACAGTTTACTTATGATTTAGTTGCTTCTCTTTTACTTTTTTATTTAATATACCTATTTCAAAAGCAAGGAGAACAAAAACCAGTCCAGCAAGAAAGCATTAAACCTATTATTGAAAGATTTGTCGATAAGAAAAAATTAATAGCCGTTATTTTAGTGCCATTATTTTTTGTCATGGCGTTGTATACGCTTATCAATTGGTCTGCTGGAATTTCCATCTCATCTAACGAATTGCCAACATTTGAAAGTATCAACAATCTGTTTTTCGATCAATTTTTTACGGTACTAATTTTAGTAGATGTTGTTTTGCTCTTGATTTCCTTCTTTTATACAGACCAGTTCCATAAAATTATCAGAAACTCTGGATTTGTCATATCAACAATTTTAATAAGAATGTCGTTTGGTGTAAGCGGATTAGTCAGCACTATTTTAATTGTTGCAGCTGTTCTTTTTGGACTAGCAATAATAACAATCCATAACAAATACGAAAAAAAATACTTTGCCTAATAACGTGTCTGATTAATTGCTTAATATCTATATAATAGGACGATTTTACGGATTTTCCTCTGGTTCATTTCATTTTCAGTAAGTTAATTGCTTAAAGACGCAACTATCATTACACAAGGACGATATATAAAATTATTCGATACGCAATAATTACGACTTTCTCAAATACTTATTGTCGATATAAAAAGTTCCAAACGGAATGAGTGAAGCAATTAAAACAATTAAAAACGTTTTGTTATTCCATTTATAGGAAGACTTTAATAAAAATGCTAAGATGACATATCCAATAAATAACAATCCATGAGGCATTCCAAAGACTCTAATCATTTCTTCATCTCTCTGTATGTAGGCAAAATACATTAATACTAAATAAGATATACCTTCTAAAAGTGCTACAACTCTAAATATTTTTTCCATCTTAAAAAACTTGAATTTAAACTGAATGCAAAGGTACGATGCATATTTAATTTTATTAGATTTGTAATACTAATTTTTATCACAAATGTCAAAAAATAGTTCCATACACATCACTTCTGAAAAATTGAATCTACAAGACTGTTACGACTTTGTTCAAGACGCATCTTGTGGTGGAATTGCTTTATTTGTTGGGACTGTTCGTAATAAAACCCAACAAAAAGAAGTTACATTGTTGGATTTTTCTACATACAAGCCAATGGCAATGAAGGAAATGGAGAGTATTGCAACTGCTACTTTAGAAAAATATGAAATCTTAAAAATCGCCATTCACCATGCAGAAGGCGAATTAAAAATTGGACATATTCCTGTAATCATTGCGGTGTCTTCACCGCATCGAAAAGCAGCATTTGAAGCTTGTGAATATGCAATCGATACCTTGAAAAAAAAGGTTCCAATTTGGAAAAAAGAACATTTTATAGATGGTGAAGTTTGGGTGAATTCTACACCTTAGAGTTCGTTAAAAAACACTTACATTTGCACTATGGGACTTACAAATAATGACATTTTAAAAAAATTACGCGTAGCAAATAAGTTGCGTGATGAAGATATCGTAAAAATACTCGCTTTAGTAGATTTTAAAATCTCCAAAAGTGAACTTGGAGCCCTTTTCAGAAAAGAAGACCATCCAAAATATATGGAATGTGGCGATCAGATTTTACGAAATTTCTTGAATGGATTGATTATTCATCTTCGAGGTCCAATGCCAAAAAAAGATGCCCCAAAAAGTTAAACTTGGTTTAAAAGAGAATTGGTTACAGTTCACCATTTTGGTGATTGTAAACGCATTCGTTGGAGGAATGGTTGGTCTTGAACGTACTATTTTTCCAAAATTTGCCGAAATCGAATTTGGAATCGCTTCCAAAACTGCCATTTTATCTTTTATCATCGCTTTTGGTATTACCAAAGCCATCACTAATTATTTTACTGGGAAACTCGCTAATAAATACGGAAGAAAAAACCTATTGATTATCGGTTGGCTATTTGCCATTCCGATTCCATTCATTTTAATCTATGCCCCTTCTTGGAATTGGGTGATTTTTGCCAATGTTCTACTAGGAATCAATCAAGGATTGACTTGGAGTAGTACTGTTGTTATGAAGATTGATCTTGTAGGAGAGAAAGATCGTGGATTGGCGATGGGAATTAATGAGTTTGCAGGATATTTTGCAGTTGGGATTATGGCTTTTCTTACTGGAATGATTGCTCAGAAATATGGAGTAACTCCCTATCCTTTTTATCTAGGAATTGGGATTTCAATTATTGGATTATTGCTCTCTATTTTATTTATCCGAGACACAAGAGCATTTGTCAATATAGAACAGAAAAAAACGAACACTAAAGAACTTGAAAGTGTCTTTCTTGACACTACTTTTAAAGACAAGTCTTTAAGCTCAATCACACAAGCTGGACTTGTAAATAACTTGAATGACGGAATGATTTGGGGAATTCTACCTATACTACTATTGTCATTAAATTACGATTCAAAAAACATAGGAATTATTGCCGCAATTTATCCAACAGTTTGGGGAATAGGGCAATTATTTACAGGGAAAATGTCCGATCATTATTCTAAAAAGAGAATGCTTTTTTGGGGAATGTTATTACAAGGAATAGCTATCATATTGATTCCGTATTTCACTAGTTTTTACGAATTGGCGAGTATTGCAGCTATCTTAGGATTGGGAACTGCATTGGTATATCCTACATTTTTATCAGCGATTGCGAGCGCTACTTCTCCAACGCAACGCGCAGAAAGCATTGGTGTTTTTCGGTTATGGAGAGATCTTGGTTATGCGATAGGAGCGATTCTTTCTGGAATTATTGCAGATATATATGGTGTTGAAACGGCAATTATTTCTATAGGAATAATTACAATTTTATCTTCTATTGTAATTCAGTTCAGGATGCCGAAAAAATAAACCTCAATTAAATAATTGAGGTTTAAATCACAATATGCTTTTCAGCATTATTGATTTCTTTTTCATAGCAAACTTTCCCAAATTAAATGTTAAAATAATTAACCCTTTTTAAGCATTCAACTTATAAAGCAAATATACATTCAAAAATGTTGCTTTTAAAATGCATTTACTCGACATTTATGAATCTAGAGTAAATTTTAGTATCTTTGAAATAAAAAAAGCTGTTAAATGAATCTAAAAGTAACCTCACTTCTTTTTATTATCCTTTTTCCTTTTTCCTCTTTCTCACAAGAAAGTCTTCTTGATTCATTAAACAATAAATCATACGAAGAACTTTCTATAAACTTTAATGAAAAATATTATGATAAGTTTGATTCCATTGGAAACATCTATGCAACGGCCTTGCTTATCAAAGCCAAAGAAAAAAATAATATTATCGAAATTGCCAACTGCTATCGTTATAAATCTATTTTAAGTGATTATGAAACATCCCTAAAATATTGTGATAGTATTATTCGATTGACCGAAAATAATGAATCGTTTGATTATCCAGCTTTAGGATACATGATGAAAGGGTATTTTTTAAATTACCAAGGAATTGAAAAAGAGAAAGAATCATTTGACTATTATTTAAAAGCATATGGTTATGCCCTTAGACAGAAAAACATTATACATCAAATCTACATTTTGGAACAAATTGGTAACGCAAAAGTCAATTATGGAAATTATAAGGATGGTTTAAATTTTTATAGAAAACAGCAATTACTTATAAAATTTCTCCCTGAACATAAAAAACACAAAATTGATATTATTGATAATAATTTAAATTTTTCTAGATCATTTTTAAGAGCTAGAATGTATGACTCTGCTTACTATTATAATCAAAAAGGACTTCTTTTAAGTCTTCAAAAAAACAGAATTGAAGACTATCATCTTTTTTTATCAAATAGCGGAGCTATCGATTATTTTAAAGGCAATTATCAACAAGCCTTGGATACTTTTAACAAAGTTGAACCTTTTAAAAAAGATGATCGTCTTGCCGTTTGTTATTATTATAAAGGAAAAATATATCAAAACACCAATATTGAGAAAACAGTTTTTTATTTCAATAAAATAGATTCTATTTATCAACTCACTAAAGACACTTATGTTGAATGGCCTGATGTTTATAAAACCTTAATAAACTATCATGCTAGTAAAAAAGATTATACAGAACAACTTAGTAATATTCATAAACTTATAAAAGTAGATAGTGTACTTCATAGCAATTCTAGGTACGTTGATAAAGAGATTAAAATTCAATATGAAATTCCTCAATTAAAACAAGAAAGTGAACGATTAAAAAAAGTAATCCGTAAAAAAGACCAGAAAAATAAACTTACCGTCACACTATTGTCTGTCTTAATAACCTTAAGCATTTTTCTTCTTTTAATACAATATTTCAAAAAAAAGAAGTACCAAAAACGATTCGATGAATTTATTATGAATCAAGATTCTGAATCACATAAAACTAATGAAGTTATTACTCATAAAGCGACTATTGAAAAACTTGCTATTTCAAAACCAGTTATTCAAAAAGTGTTAATAAACCTTAAAGTATTCGAAAATCAAAAAGATTTCCTTGATAACAATATTTCTCTTGCAAATGTTGCTAAAGATTTTAAAACAAATTCTTCTTATTTATCTAAAATTGTAAATCACTATAAAAAAGCTTCTTTTTCAAATTATATATCTGAGTTGAGGCTCGATCATTGTATAGAAAAATTAAAAGAAAATAAAAAATTTAGAAATTATACTATTGAGGGTATTGCTGATGAAATAGGATTTAATACTGCGGAATCTTTCTCAAAGGCCTTTTATAAAAAAACAGGTGTATACCCTTCTTTTTTTATCAAACAAATCAGTAAAAAAAATAGTTGACTTTTGTTAGAATTTAAAACCCTTCTATCCCGCCTTTCAAACTTCTCCCTTTTAATTTTGGATATTGCTCTTTACATAGATAAGTCGCACGCAAACTTGAATTTCCTCGACTACACACAAAAATATATTCGTTTTTATTAGAATTCAGTTCTTCAAGCCAATCATCCAAGTCATAAAATGGAACTTTCTCATCTACTTCAAATGGTAATTCTAATGCTTCATCTTCTAAAACTGAAATAATCTTAATTGAATCAATTTTATTTTCCAATACCTTCTTAAAATCTTCTTGAGTAATGACTATAGATTCTTCAATTTCATATGAAATATCTTCATAGGTTTCTGACTCAAATATCTTAGAGATTCTTCGCATTCGCTCAGAATGACATTCTGCAGATTTCAACTTCATCTTAAATTGTGAATTTTCTAAAGAATTATAAATCAACAATTCGTTTATCAAAGGTTTTCCGATTCCTGCAACAATTTTTAAAACTTCGTTGGCCTGCATAATCCCTATAATTCCTACGATAGAATTTAGGGTGCCTATTTCAGAGCAATTCGGAATATTATCGGTAGGGATTTCAGGAAAAGCATCACGGAGATTGGAAGTTCGTTGATTTTCTTTTGTCAAAAAATTAAAAGTAGCAACATACCCGTCATACTTGTATAAAGAACCATAAACTAAGACTTTGTCTTTTATGACACACGCATCGTTCAACAAGTATTTGGTTGGTAAATGATCTGTACAATCTAAGACAATATGAGTATTTGAAATCACATCAAATACATTGCTTTTGGTTATAGATTCATTTGAAAAAGTAACGTTGACTAATGGTGAAATCGACTGAATATATTTGGATAAAACAGCAACTTTTGACTTTCCAATATCATGAATAGTAAAAAAAACTTGGCGATGTAAATTGCTCACATCAACTGTGTCATAATCCACCAAATGTATATTTCCAACACCACTTCCAGCCAAATATACAGCAGCAACAGACCCTAAACCTCCACAACCGACAATGGTAATATTGGTATTTCCAAGTTTTTGTTGGCCGATTTCTCCAATTTCTTTTAGAGTTGTCTGGCGCTGGTATAAATCTTTTGCTGAAATTTTGGACATATTAAGCCATCATTTTTCCAATGGAAATAATCAAGAAAACAATTCCCAACGTTAAAACAACAAAGCCTGCAATTGCTTGCCTTTTATCTTTAGACTGATTTTTTACAAACGACATATTAACCGTATTAAATAATACTAGCATCAATCCAATGCCAGAAAATAGTACTCCTAATGATAACATAAATTTTATTTTTTTAATTCTATTTTCGCCTTTTCATATTCCGAAGGCGTATTTATATTCTGTATAAAATGTTCTTCAACTTCCACAATTTCCACATCGGAATTTATCAAAACTTTCCGAGGACAAGAATATCCTTGTGACAAATAACTTAACAAAACAGGATATGCTTTTGGTTCCCATATGGTAATTAAAGGCTCTGGAAATTCAGAGTTTTTTCCTTTAAAAGCAGTCGCTATTTTTTTTGGATTCCTTTTCTCTAGCAATTGTATAATCAGGTTTTTATCTACAAACGGAACATCTGTTGCAATCACAAACCATGCAGAATTTGGATTGGTCTGAAACGCTGAACAGATCGCTCCAAAAGGACCAAGACCAGTAAAGGTATCGGAAATTGTGTTTTTATTTTCAATCTCTTGGTTTTCTCGTGTCGAAATATAAACTCCTTTTATTTCTTTATATGGCAAAAAAACAGAGCTTAGTTGCTCATATAAGTAGTCTCGTTGTGAAATACCATGGTACTCTAACAAGCCTTTGTCAGCACCCATTCTTGTGCTCTTCCCTCCTGCCAAAATCAGTCCTTGTATCGGAGCAATTTTTTCCTGAATAATCTTTTCAATATGACTGGAAATCTTATCTATTTCATCAATGGAATAACAGTTCAAATTCTTAATATTTGGAAATTTATCTACTAAAAAATCAAAATATTTAGAATCATCTTCCATTTTGACAACAAACTGAATATTATTCAACTGATCCAACCTTTTTAAAACTGAGGCCTCCTTATCATTATCTAAAATTAAGACCTGTTGTTCTCCTTGATAATGATTCCCATTGATCAATACCATATCGTATTGAGACAATTGAATTCGAGAGTTATATGGATTTAAAATCGATTCCGAATCTCTTTGTAAATTTCCAGAATGATGAAATGTAAATGTATCAAAATTTGGTGCTTGAATTTCATCATTATGACTTGCGTCTAAATAAGCAATTTTTGATGTTTTATGGTTATTTTTCGCTATTTTTTCAACTAAATTGCTAATTATTGAGCATTTTACACCTAAAAATGAGATTTCATTAATTGCATAAATACCGTTATTTCTACGTGTAAGTTTGGTATGTTTTTGGTGTTTACTCATTTACGATATCAGATTTTCCTCCTGTTTTTTCAATCAGTTTCACTTCTTTAATTACCATCTTTTGAGAAAGTGATTTACACATATCATAGAAAGTCAAAGCGGTAATACTTGCTCCTGTCAGCGCTTCCATTTCCACACCTGTTTTCCCTTCAATTTCTACAGAACAATTAATTTCTATTTCGTTTGTATTGATGATTTTAATATCAATATCAACTCCTTGAATCATCAGAGGATGACACATCGGAATCAATTCTGAAGTCTTTTTCACTGCTTGTATTCCTGCGATAATGGCTGTTTGAAAAACTGGTCCTTTTTTCGTGGTTAATTCATCATTTATAAAATGTGAAATAATCTCAGAACCTAAAAACATCGTTGCTCTTGCAAGTGCTTTTCTTTTGGTGATTTTTTTATCACCTACATTGACCATTTTTGGCTGATTTTTTTTATTTATATGTGAAAAATCACTCATTATCTATATTTAATTACTGGAAAAACTTCTCCTTTTTTAAACTTCTTTTTATCTGCTGGCAATTCAAGAAATGCACCTCCTTCAACTAAACTGGCTAAATCTCCTGAGCCATTTCCAACTATTGGAATTGCGTAGATACTTCCATTTTTATTTTCCAATTTTACTTGGACAAAGTAAGTCATTGAAGGATTAAAGGTAATATCATTTGCAAGAATAGCAAGGTTTTGATTTGTTGATTCTATTCCCAACGATTTGTCAAACCAAGGATAAAAATATTTTACACAACTCACAAAAGTTGAAATCGGATTTCCTGGGAATGCGAATACAATTGTTTTACTTTTTTTCTCATCCTGATTAACATCTTGTTCACTAATAATAGAAGTGGCACTGCCACCGAACCAAAATGGCTTTCCAGGTCTTTGTGCTACTTTATGAAACAGTTTTTCTACTCCCAATTCATCTAGCACTTCTGGAATAAAGTCGAATTTCCCTTTACTTACGGCACCACTAAAAAGCAAGACATCATAACTATCTAAAAACTCATTAATCTTTTGCTTGAGCGCATTTTTATCATCGGTAATATGTGCTGTGTCGGCTTGTATTTGCTTTCTTTTAAGTAGCGAAACTAAGGTGTGAACATTTGATCTTCTTATTTGAAACTCTTTTGGTGTTTGACTTACTTCAACCAATTCATCACCAGTTGAAACGATCATAACTCTTGGGTTTTTAGCAACTGCTACGGTTACTTTTCCAACAGTTGCCAAGATTCCAATTTCGGCAGACGAAATAAGTGTGTTTTTTAAAATAAGCAGATCTCCCTTCTTTTTATCACTTCCTTTTCTGTGTATGTTTTTATAAAAAATTAACTCTTCAATAACTATCGAAGCAATTTGGTTTTCAATGGTTATTTGTTCATACGGAATCACAACATCACAATTTAAGGGAAGCATTGCGCCTGTCATCACTTCAATACAATTAGAAGTATCATTGAGCGTCAATTGCTCACTTCCTGCTGCTTGTATTCCTTCTATTTTAAATGTTCGCTGTCCGTTTAAAAACGAATTATGAGAAATCGCGATACCATCCATAGACACTCTATTAAATGGCGGAAAATTTCTGTCAGCAAAAATTTCTTCTTTTAAAACCCTTCCTAAAGAATCGGCAAAAATAACTTCTTCCACACCGTAATTTTCAGTATGATTTAATATAATTTTAAGGGCGTTATCTGTAGAAGTTAGTTTAATCGTTTATCTGTTTAATTGTTAAAAAAAAGTTCTCTACTGCGCTAGAACTGACATTATTCCTTATTAATTTTTAATTAAATCATCCTCCAATAGTTGACATGCTCTCCATAACATCTGATTTCCTTGCCTTTTCAGCTACAAAACCATCTTTAGGTTTTTTAGCAACAATAGATAAAAACAGTTTCTTTAAATCATCATTACTCGCTCCGTTTCTTATAAAGTCTCGCACATTAAAAACACCATCATCAAACAGGCAATTCTTAAACATTCCTGTAGACGTAATTCTAATTCTATTACAGTCACTACAGATAGTCCGTGTAAAAGCAGGGATAATTCCGAAAGTTCCTTTATACGTATTCACTTTAAAATTACGTGAAGTAGACGATTTTCCATCATCTAATTTCTCAATAGCATCATACTTCTTTTCTATCTCCGCTAAAATTTTTGTGTAATCCCAAACTTCTTTTCCTTCTTTCAATCCAACACCATTAAATGGCATTTCTTCTATAAATCTAACGGAAATATTTTTTTCTTTAGTCAATTCAACGAAATCTGTAAGCTCGTCTGTATTAATTCCAGATTGGACAACGATATTTAGTTTTAAATTAATCGTACTATTTTCAAGTAGTTCCAGTGTTTCATAAACTTCGTCAAAAACATCTCTACGTGTTATTTCTGCAAACTTCTTTTTATCAAGACTGTCAATACTCAAATTGATAGACTTCACTTTTAAACCTTCAATAATTTTAATATGCTTGCGAATTAAGGCTCCATTAGTTGTAATATTAATTTCGTCTAACAAGTCATTAAAATCAAGCATCTCTAAGAACTTCACAAAGTCTTTTCTTACAAATGGCTCGCCTCCTGTCAATCGTACTTTATTCACTCCTAGTTCACTTAAAATACGTGTAATACGGTACATTTCTTTAAAAGTCAACAACTCCTTTCTATCCACAATATCAATCCCATGAGCAGGCATACAGTATTGGCAACGCAAGTTACAGCGATCGGTTACTGCCAATCGTAAATATGTAATTTGTCGTCCAAAATTATCTACCAGTTTAGGCTCCATACATTTATAATTTTGTCGAAATATATTCTAAAACCATATCAGTTGCACCAATATTATCTTTTATGTATTTTTCACTAATACTCCCTTTCTCTTTTCTAAATTCAGCATCTGAAAATAATCGTCTAAGTAGAATTTTAATTTCGTCAGAATTTTCAACTACTACGCATCCTCCGTTATGGACCAAATCTACTGCTTCATTAAACTTTTGATATTTTGGACCGATTAAAATCGGCACACCAAAAGTTGCTGGCTCCAAGACATTGTGCAATCCTGTTTCAAATCCTCCGCCTACATAAGCAATATCAGCATATCTATATACTCTAGTCAATATTCCGATAGTATCTAAAATTAATACTTGGAAATCTTCTATATTTTGATTTTCTTTTTCAGAAAACAAAACTGTTTTTTTATTGATTGAATCATACAATCTTTTTATCCCTTGTTCTTTAATATTATGAGGCGCAAAAATAAATTTATCATTTTCTGACGCTTCATTATTAATATAATTTACAAGCATTTCTTCATCTTCTTTCCAAGTACTTCCAGCAACAAAAGTTAATTGATCTTGTTTAAATTCTTCAATGAAATTAAGCGTATTATCCTGTAGCGGAATTTCATGTACTCTATCAAAACGTGTATCACCACTTATAGTAACCTTTTTAATATCAATAGATTCTAATAAGTTTTTAGAATTTTTATCTTGTACAAAAAAATGCGAGAATGATTGCAATGATTTTCGCATCCATGACCCAAAAAGTTTAAAGAATATTTGGTCTTTTCTAAAAATTCCAGAGACTAAAATTGTTTCAATCTTATTCTTTTTCAATTCCTTTAAAATATTTGGCCAAAACTCATATTTGACAAAAATGGCGATTTCTGGGTGTGTCATTTCAATAAACCTACGAGCGTTTGACTTGGTATCTAAAGGCAAATAACAAACAACTTCTACTTGATCATAATTCTTCTGAACTTCATATCCAGAAGGAGAAAAAAATGTCAATACTATTTTATGGGTTCTGTAGTCATTCTTAATTCTTTCGATAATCGGTCTTCCTTGCTCGAATTCCCCTAAAGAAGCACAATGAATCCAAATCGTTTTATCATTTGAAGAAATCTCATTCGATAGTTTTTGAAAAGTATCTTTTCTACCATCAATAAAAAGGCTTATTTTTTTATTGAACTGTGCAATGATTTGAAGAAACAACCGAGCAATAGTAATAATTATGTTATAGAGAAAACTCATCATAGACAAAGATAACAAATCGGCACAAAAAAACTCCCAAACTTTCGCTTGGGAGTTGAATTTATTATCTTAAATTTTCTTAAGCTTCAAAAGCTTCAATAGAAACATAAGATTTATTGTCTCTTTTCTTAGTGAATTTCACAAGACCATCAACCTGTGCATGTAATGTATGGTCTTTTCCCATATATACATTTTCACCTGGATTATGTGTAGTTCCTCTTTGGCGGATAATAATATTTCCTGCAATTGCAGCTTGTCCTCCGAAAATTTTAACTCCTAAACGTTTCGATTCTGATTCTCTACCATTTTTCGAACTTCCGACTCCTTTTTTATGTGCCATTGTATTGAGTTTTAGTGTTATTAATTAACTTAATGCTGCAATTAAATCTGCTTTCTTCATTGAAGAAATTCCAGAAATACCTTTTGCTTTTGCTAACTCTTTTAATTCAGCTACAGTCATTTTACTAAAATCTTGAGCTACTGCTTCAACTTTAGTTTCTTCAACTTTTACTGCTTCTTTTTTTGGTGCTGCTTTCTTTGCAGTTACTTTCTTTTCAAGTACTTTCTTTTCAGTTGCTTTTTTAGCTCCTGAAGTTGCAATACTTTCAATTTGGATTTCAGTTAAAGACTGTCTATGACCATTCTTTACTGTATATCCTTTTCTACGTTTTTTCTTGAAAACGATTACCTTATCACCTTTTAGGTGATTTAAGATTTTGGCAGTCACTGCTGCTCCTTCTATAGCTGGGGCGCCAATAGTTACTGATCCATTATCTACTAAAAGAACGTTGTCAAATGTTACATTTGAACCTTCTTCTCCTTGTAAACGGTGAACGAATACCTTTTGATCTTTTGCTACTTTAAATTGCTGCCCTGCTATCTCTACAATTGCGTACATACGATTAAATTTAAATTTCGCTTATTAAAAAAATGAGCCTATCTCTCGAAAGGCGGGTGCAAATATATTACTTTATTACGAAATAGCAAA